>JBCQUE010000068.1:0-9128 GCA_047174325.1 Rikenellaceae bacterium
GGGCGATCGGGCGATGAAGATTACGGGCGATCGGGCGATGAAGATTACGGGCGATCGGGCGATGAAGATTACGGGCGATTGCGAATATTTCGCTAGGGACTAGATACTTATAGAGACTAAACGCTCATAAAACTATACACACATAAATAAAAAACTGCCGAGGTACTTTAGTGTACTCGGCAGTTTTTTCTGGTGGGCCCAGAGGGGCATGATCCCACGACCTTCGGATTATGAGTCCGCTGCTCTAACCAACTGAGCTATAGGCCCTAATTTCACTCTTAGATTTACACACAACTCTGTACTGTACCCTTTGAGTGGCACAAAGATATAAAAAATAATTTAATTGTCAAAGAAAAAATAAAAAAAAGGTTTGCCAAATTATCTTTAGCAAACCTCTTTCTCTTCGAGTTCTGTTTTGAGCCTCTCTTTCAGATGAGCCTCAAATCGCACAGATGAGCCTCAAATCGCACCCCTTCTCTGTCGACTTTTCTACTTCGTCTCTGTTGCAGTGCGAACAACTCGTCTCTCTTTGATACGAGCCTTCTTACCTGTAAGACCACGGAAGTAGTAGATACGAGCACGGCGAACTACACCATACTTGTTAACCTCGATCTTCTCAATGTGTGGCGAGTAAAGTGGGAAGATACGCTCCACACCAATGCCGTTTGAGATCTTGCGGATTGTGAACATCTTTGTCTTACCGCTACCCTTGATCTGGATAACGACACCACGGAACGACTGAAGGCGCTCCTTGCTACCCTCAACGATTTTGTAGGTAACGGTGATTGTGTCACCAGCAGCGAATGCTGGAACCTCTGACTCTGGCTTTGTCCACATCTGCTCGTTCACGAGCCTAATCAATGCATCTTTGTTCATTGTTGTAATGTATTAAATTTTAGGCGCAAAACATTATCGCTGTGTCGTTGGCTACCATAGCGAAACCCTCTTCGCTAATCTCGCTGAGTGGTTCGAGAACCCTCAACACGCCTAACACCCTAATACAAGAGGTTTTGTCGTCTACCCTAAGGCTCGGCAAAGGTAGAAAAAATATTTTTTTTTACATAGAAAATAGTGAAAAACTTTTGAAAAAAACTATCTTTGCAAATAGTTAGGAGTTATGAGGGGAGCAAGCTCCCTTTTAGCAGGCTGGCGCACGTGAATTGCCCATCGCTGGTTGGGCGAAACGTAGTTTCGCCTCGCTCGTGCAGGGGGAGCTCCGCCTGCTCCGCCTGAAAGGCAGTCACCGCTGGGTTTTCGCCCTCCCTCGTTAAAAGGGGATTTTCAAAAAAAATCCCCCAGAGGGCGGCAGCTCGAAGAGCTGCAACTTATATGAGTTATGAGGGCAGTGGTCGACATTACCGTCGGCAATAAAGGCAATAAAAATAGTTAAAGTGATGAAAAACGAGAGATTGATTTTGGTCGTCAATGACGATGGATATAACGCCCCCGGTATTGAGGCGTTGATAGAGGTTGCCTCGAAATTTGGCGATGTGGTGTGTGTTGCGCCCAAAACGCCACAGAGCGGCACTAGCCAGTCGATCACGAGCTACTCGCCACTCTATCTCGATACAATATATAAAAAGGAGGGTGTCGAGGTATATGCGCTCAACGGCACGCCTGTTGACTGTGTGAAGTTTGCCACCGACCATCTATTGCTCTCACGCAAGGTCGACCTTGTTCTCTCGGGCATCAACCACGGCTCAAATGCAGCGATCAATGTGCTCTACTCGGGGACGATGGGGGCGGCTATTGAGGGGGCTCTGTCTGCTGCACCAGCGATTGGCTTTTCGCACATTAGCCACGACCACGATTTGGACTTCACGGCAGCGAAGTATTACGCTGAGAAGATCATCGAGGGGGTGATAAACAGCAATCCTCGGGGTCTCTTTTGTCTCAATGTGAATGTGCCCGACCTGCCGTTGGAGCAGATCAAGGGGATGCGTGTCGTGCGACAAAATCGAGGCTACTGGATGGAGGAGTTCTTCGCTAGGCGTGACCCACGTGGGCGTGAATATTTTTGGTTGACGGGCGAATTTATTAACCACGAACCTGAGGCTACAGATACCGATCTTGCGGCTATTGCCGATGGTTATGTAGCGGTTGTGCCGCTGCAGGTCGATATGACTGACTACTCGAAGATGGGCTCTACGGCTGAGATGCTAGGCTTATAAACACCTCTGTTTCAATATGATAAAGATACTGCTGATAATCGCCATCGTCACCCAAACCATCGCAACAATATTTGCGATACGCTTGGTGCGTGAGACTAAGTACAACGCAATTTGGATACTCTTCATTGCGGGTTTCACGGTGTTGTCGGTGGAGCGTTATCTGCAACTCATCAACTTCAACGGTGGCGAAGTGCCTATGCGCACGTTCTACTTCACGGGTGTTGTGGTCTCGATCGGTCTCTCCATCGGGGTGATGTATGCTCACAAGTTGGTGCACTATATCGACCGCCTCACGGAGCACAGGACGCTCGTCTCGAAGCGGATTTTGAGTGCGGTGCTGAGGGCTGAAGAGCGCTCTCGATCACGATTCTCAAAGGATATACACGATGGGTTAGGTCCTCTGCTCTCCTCGGCAAAGATGTCGCTCTCGGCACTTGACCACGCACGTAGCGAGGAGGATCGGGCTCAGATCATACACGACACAACGTACCTCATCGATGAGGCGGTACGATCGATTCGTGAGATCTCGAACAACCTCTCGCCACAGTTGCTGAGCGACTTTGGGCTCAACCGTGCAATCTCGACATTCATAAAGAAGAGCGGCACGAGCCACCTGATGAAGATCTCGTTCACCTCAAATTTGGAGAGCCGTAGATATGGAATGGAGGCGGAGGTGATACTCTACAGGGTTATTTGCGAGCTTATCAACAACTCCATCAAGCACTCTGAGTGCAGCGCTATCGATCTGTCGCTCAACCATATAGATGGCTGTATGCAGTTAGATTACAGAGATAATGGCGTGGGGTTTGATCCCGAGGCGATGTTGGATTGCGGTATGGGTCTCTCAAACATTTCGTCACGTGTAAATATGCTCAACGGTGAGTTTCAGATAACAAGCAGCAGCGGCAAGGGTATGCGTGCGGAGGTGCGCATTGATATTGGCGAGGCACAAAAATAGTTTCAATTATGACAAAGCGAAGGGTAATATTAGTGGATGACCACGCTCTATTTCGGGGCGGATTGCGTGGTTTATTGGAGCGTTATGCAGATGTTGAAGTTGTGGGCGAAGCCTCCGATGGCGATGAGTTTCTGGCGATGATCGAGACCACCCCTGCCGATATTGTCTTTATGGATATATCGATGGAGCGGATCTCAGGCGATGTCGCCACAGAACAGGCGCTGGCTCGATTCCCCGGGCTGAAGATCATCACCCTCTCGATGTTTGGCGATGAGTATTACTACTCCCGTATGGTTAGGGCTGGGGCGAAGGGTTTCCTTCTCAAAAATTCCGATATTAAGGAGGTCGTGGCTGCGATCGAAAGCGTATCCGATGGGGGCGATTACTTCTCGCAAGAGTTGTTAGAATCACTCCGCACAACGATGCACGACAACACTAATACTGAGCAACTTAATAGTGATGTACTCTCTAGTCGTGAGAGCGAGATATTGGTCGGTGTCTGTCAAGGGCTCTCCAACCAAGAGATTGCCGAGAAGCTCTTTATCTCGAAACGCACGGTCGACAAGCATCGAGCGAATATTATGGAGAAGACAGGGTGCAAGAACACCGCCAACCTAGTGGTGTATGCTATACGTAATCACTTAGTAAAATTCCATTAGCGTGGGCTCAGCGTGGCTCGCTAGGCGGCGATATTTCACAGATCCTACTTTAGGGTGATCGGTCACGTACCGAAGTACGCTCCCTCATACCCTAAAACACGATCTGCAAAATCTCATCCACCTTTCGAGCCACGAACGGTATAACTCAATTGCGGCCCCTTGAGCCGCCGCCCTCTGGGGATTTTTTTTTTGATAAATCCCTTTGATGAGGGAGGGCGAAAACCCAGCGATGACTGCCTTTCAGGCGGAGCAGGGGGAGCTCCCCCGGCACGAGCGTGGCGATACTTTCGTATCGCCCATCCAGCGGTGGTCACTTCTTGGGTCACTTCTTGGGTTACTTCTTGGGTCACTTCTTGGGTCACTTCTTGGGTCACTTCTTGGGTCACTTCTTGTATCTTCGTTCGATTACTTCCCAATCAATCGCCTTTAGGTGGCTCGCTATCGCTGCTGCTCGGTCGTTGCGGTAGTCGATGTAATAGGCGTGTTCCCAAACATCTAACGTCATTAGCGGTCGCAGACCCCTTGTCAATGGGTTGCCCGCATTCTGCTCAGCCTCAATCAATAAACTCGACATCGGATCCTCAACTAACCACACCCAACCCGAGCCAAAGAGCGATGCCGCACTCTTGCGCAGATGGTCAACCATATCGTCAAAGCTCCCAAAGGAGTGGTTGATCGCCCTCAATAGATCCCCATCGGGTTGCACCTTGGGCGTTGGCGAGAACTGATCGAAGTAAAACTCGTGATTCCACACCTGTGCCGCATTATTGAAGATCGATCCCTCAGACCCCTTGACTAAACTCTCGATGCTCTTGCCCTCATAACCCGTCCCCTCGGTTAAGCGCTCTAAGTTCGAGAGGTAACCTTTGTAGTGCTTCTCATAGTGATAAAAGATCGTCTCAGCCGAGATCAACGGCTCAAGCAACTCGTTGCTATACTTTAAGTTATACATATATTTCTGAGTAATTAATTTACGCCTTCTCGAATTGTGACACCCCAACGCCACAGATTGGGCAGACCCAATCGTCGGGGAGCTGATCGAATGGTGTATTTGGTTCAACGTCTTGTGTTTTGTCGCCCTTTGCTGGGTCGTAGATGTGGTTACACACCGTGCATTTGTATCTATCCATAGCTTAAAAAAATTGAGGTTACAAACTCCTTTGTCGAAGTTGCAACCTCAATTTCTGTGCCACCCTTGATTGATCTCCTTGCGGCACAATTTAGCTCTCTTTAGCTCTCTTTGTCTCTGTTTAGCTTGTTTAGCTCTCTTTGTCTCTGTTTAGCTTGCTTAGCTCTCTTTGTCTCTGTTTAGCTTGTTTAGCTCTCTTTGTCTCTGTTTGGTTCTCTCGACCTTTAATCCTCCGAGTCGTAATACGTTGTGCCGTTGTACTCGATGATCCAGTAACCATCGTTGTCGATCTCGACATATACATCGTCATCGGCGTAGTCTGAGGATGAGGATGTTAGCTTGATCTCGATACGTGTGTTATAGATCGAGAAACCGCAATCCATCGGGCGGAACTCCATCGGGCTCTTGGTCTTAAATGTCATCTCGGGCACCGAAATTGGCTGTCCCTCAGCATCCACCGTCAACTCGAAACGCTTCTCCTCGGTGTACTCCAGATCGAAGGTATCGGTTGCGTAGTCGAAGTCGACAATCTCGATGTAGCCCGACATATCCCAATTACCGTCAACCGTTGTCGATGAGTCGTAGATGCAGGGCGAGGCGGCTGTGATGCTGTAGATGAAACCCTCGGTCTGGTCATCCTCGTCGATAACACCGTGGTAAATCATCGCATTCACATTCTGATTTATATAGTCCGTTGTGTCGATTCCGTTGTTGCCCGATGAGTAGAGCATCTCGCCCTCTAGGGCTGACACAGTCCACATTTTCGAGGCATCACTCTTGTCGAGCATCACGCCATTGGTGTCGATTACAAATGTTCCTCGGCGGTAGATGTTGTCCAACCACGCCTGTGTGTGTAGGTCGTCACCGCTATCGGTCACACCATACTTAATGTAATAGATGTTATTGTTGCTCTCATCTCGCCAAATCTTCACCTCACCATCGGGGTTGTCGTCATCCATCGCCTCGCCCTCGGTGCTGAACTCGCCCAGTAGGATTTTGCTTGGGTATCTGCTGTAGCCGCCATAGACGAATTTACCCATATAACTCCAGTAAGGCACTAGACCATTTGCCGATGTCGGGATCACGATCATCTTCTCGGGATTCTCATCGTTGTACGCCTCCACCTCGTTGAGCAGCACACCCAAGCGCATAGCTATCGAGACGGCATCGAGCGCAATAGTGTTCGCATTCGTAGCTCCAACATAGAGTATGATACCATCATAGACGGCAATATAGTTCTCGTCAAGTCCGCTATCGTTGTCCCAGCAGCTGGTGAGCGTTAGGCTCGACAAGGCGAGCAGTAGGGCTAAAAGGCTCTTTCTCATATCTGTAAAAATTGGTTCGGTTTAAATCTTTATGCACACAAAACGTATCCTTCGGTCGCTTTATGTTGCTAACACTCTGTAAAAATAGAAATAATTTTTATATCTTGCAATAGTTTTTCTACAGAATGGCTCTAAACGGGGCACTAATGGGCTTAGTTGTTGCAATTCTTAAATAAAGGGAGTATCTTTGTGGTCGTAAAAAGTTAAATTATGAGATTGAGAAATATAACAATATTTATTGGGTTAATGCTCCTTGCCGACCAATTGTTGAAGATTTGGGTCAAGACATCAATGCGTCTCAATGAGGCGATCATCATCTTTCCCGATTGGTTTCAACTTCGCTTTTTGGAGAATAATGGTGCAGCGTTCGGTATGCAGTTGGGTTCGGCAGGCGGATTTGATTGGGGCAAGATGGCGTTGAGTGGCTTTAGGATCTGTATGATTGTGGCGCTCACCTTTTATATTGTTAAGTTGGTTCGTGAACGTGCGCCCCGTGGGGTTATTATCGCTCTGTCGATGGTCTTGGCTGGCGCTGTGGGGAATATGATTGATAGCGCAATTTATGGAGTGATCTTCTCGCAGTCGACACCTTTTGATGTGGCGCACCTTGGCGGCAGTTATGCAGCGCCCTTTATGGGTCGTGTTGTCGATATGTTCTACTTTCCGCTGTTTCAGTGGAATAGTGTTCCTCGACTCCTGTCATTCTTGGTCGACTCCAACAACTACTTCTTTGGTGCGATCTTCAACCTTGCCGATAGTTACATCTCGGTTGCGGCACTCTACATCATTCTGTTTCAACGTAAATTCTTCGGTGCATAATGGTTCGGCTAGAGGTGGTCAGCGACTTCAAGGAGTTGTGGCGATATAATATCTTTGCGGTGTGCAGCGGCAGTGGCGAGAGTGGCGAGAGTGGCGAGAGTGGCGAGAGTGGCGAGAGTGGCGAGAGTGGCGAGAGGCTCTACACGGTGGGTGGCGAGGTGATCTCTGATGAGAGGATTCAGAGTGGCGTTGTGGCTCTGCTTCCGCCATCGTTGAACTTCGATGGGCGAGATATGCGGTTGGAGCTCTGTTGTGATGATGCTGCTCGGCTGGAGATTGTGGTCTATATTGTGGCGCATAGTCTGCCTGAGAATCGTGAGGTAGAGAGCTCACCACCATTCAACTGCACGGTTCGTGTCGAGAGAGACGATGAGGAGATCTTCAACGAGATATACAAAGTGAATCAGTGGGGCGGATTGACAGCAAAGATAAATCTATAGGCTCAAGATAGGCTCAAGCTACTGAGGGCGACAATTATAAAGATTATAAGGGGCGATAATTATGAAACGATATATAAGTCATAACGTAACTTTTGGCGGTGTAACAATCGGTGGCGAGGGTCGCTGTGTGGTGCAGTCAATGACCAACACATCGACTAACGACACTGCCGCATCGGTGGAGCAGATATTGCGTTTGGAGCGAGCAGGCTGCAACGTTGTTCGCCTCACGGCACAGGGACGCACTGAGGGCGAGAACCTTAGCGAGATCAAGGCTGAGCTTACACGTCTAGGCTCACGTGTGGCGTTGGTTGCCGATATTCACTACACGCCCGAGGTGGCGATGATAGCGGCAAAATATGTCGATAAGGTGAGGATCAACCCTGGGAACTTTCCCATCACGGGCGGACACCTCGAAGCGTTGGTCGAAGTGTGCAAGGAGCGAGGTGTGGCGCTGAGAATCGGTGTCAATCACGGGTCGCTATCGAGCCGAATGGTTGAGCAGTTTGGCGATACTCCTGAGGGGATGGTTGCCTCGGCAATGGAGTTTTTGGAGCGACTTCGTGAGCTCGATTTTGATGGCGTGGTGGTCTCGATGAAGTCGAGCAACACACGTGTTATGGTGCAGGCGTACAGGATGTTGGTTCGTGCAATGATGGAGGCTCAGATGAGTTTCCCGATCCACCTTGGCGTGACGGAGGCGGGTGCTGGGATCGAGGGTCGTATCAAGAGCTCGGTCGGTATCGGGGCGTTGATGTCGGAGGGAATTGGCGACACGATTCGTGTATCGCTCACGGAGGATCCTGTGGCGGAGATTCCTGTGGCGAACCGTTTGGTGGAGCACTTCGAGGGGCTCACGCTTTCGGAGGATTGTGCAGAGGGTGCAGAGGGTGCAAAGGGTGCAGAGGGTGCAAAGGGTGCAGAGTGTGCAGAGGGTGCAGAGGGTGCAGCCTCACCGCTGAAGTATGAGAGGCGTTGCAGCGCTGGCGAGCCAATTGTGCATAGCGAACTAACGGACAAATATATTGTTGTGGAGGCTGTGAGCAGCAACCCAACGGCTGAGTTACGCTCAGCGATTGCCGAGATCGATAGGTCGCAAGCGGTGGTTGTGAAGAGGCGTTATGAGGGGTCGGACGAGGTCGATGTAGCGATACGCTCGGCGGCGGATCTCGGGGCGTTATTGTTGGATGGTGTTGCCGATGGCGTTTGGGTCGATGCACCTGAATTGAGCGCTGAGGCGGTGGAGCGCATTGAGCTTATGATACTTCAGGCATCACGTGTTCGCCAATCGCAAACTGAGTATATATCGTGCCCAGGGTGCGGTCGTACACTATATAATATCGAGGAGGCGTTGGGTCGTATCAAGGCTCGCACATCACACCTCAAGCACCTCAAGATCGGGGTGATGGGTTGCATCGTTAATGGGCCGGGCGAGATGGCTGATGCAGATTATGGTTATGTAGGGTCGGGTCGAGGCAAGATCACGCTCTACAAAGCTGGCGAGGTTATGGAGCGAGGCATCGATGAGGCGGAGGCTGTCGACCGACTAATCGAAACGATCAAGGCTGGGGGCGATTGGTTTGATGCAGAGGGGACGAACGGGGAGACGAACGGGGCGGCAAACGAAGAT
>JBCQUE010000069.1:0-8994 GCA_047174325.1 Rikenellaceae bacterium
CAAGAGGAGCAATCAGCAAACCAAGAGGAGCAATCAGCAAACCAAGAGGAGCAATCAGCAAACCAAAAGAAGCAATCAGCAAACCAAGAGGAGCAATGAAGAGGACAAAAACCGTATTGATGGGGAGCGTGATAGAGGAGTTCTTTCGCCGCCCATATATAGCTGCAAAGATCGCCGAGGGTGGTCTCAAAGAGAGCTATCGCAACATCGTTGGGGAGCACGTAGCGAACCTCACCACCGAGTTGCGGCTTGAGAATCGCATCCTTCACATCAAGATCTCATCGAGCCTCTTGCGCCAAGAGATGTTTTATCAACGACTAAATTTACGTGACGAACTAAATCGCCGTGCAAAGGTCAACTTCATCCAAGACGTTGTGGTTAAGTAGACCAAAGCATCCTTTAGACCAAAGCATTCATTAAACCAAAGCATCCTTTAGACCAAAGCATTCATTAAACCAAAGCATCCTTTAGACCAAAGCATCCTTTAGACCAAAGCATTCATTAGAGTAAGATAATCATTAGATTAACACAACCCCTAAGGCATAAACACAATCTTAAGCAAGAAGAGTAGCGCCAAGCAGTACATCATAGGGCTAATCTCTCTAAAGCGACCCAACAGCGTTCGCATTACAACATAAGCGAGAAAGCCGATAACGATACCCTCAGAGATGCTGCCGCTAAACGGAATAACAATAATGGTTAAAAAAGCGGGAAGCGCATCGACATAATTTGTAAAATCAATACTCGAAATAGAGGCGATCATAAAGAGACCAACAACAATAAGCACAGCCGAAGTAGCCGCCACAGGAACCAAAGCAAAGAGCGGCGAGAAGAAGAGCGCACAGAGGAACATCACACCAACAACAATAGCTGTCAAACCTGTGCGACCGCCAGCCTCAATTCCCGACAGACTCTCGACATAAGAGGTGACTGTACTCGTGCCGATCATTGCGCCACAAGTGGTTGAGATTGCATCGGCAAGAAACGCCCCCTTTGCATTCTTGACATTGCCCTGCTTATCGATCAGACCCGAGCGAGAGGTGACAGCGAAGAGTGATCCAGCGGTGTCAAATATATCGGCAAAGATGAGCGTAAAGATCACAATCGCAATATCGAAAGAGAGGAGTTGACTAAAATCCAACTTCATAAATACAGGCGCAATAGAGCTCGGCATAGAGATCGCCGAGAACCCCTCAGGGAGCGTCACAACACCCATACAAGCGCCAATCACAGCCGAAATAACCATACCAATAAGCAGTGCGCCACGCACTTTTCGAGTAGTGAGCACACCGATAATAGCCACAGTAATGAGTGTCAGTGCAGCCTGAGGTGCAGTCAGATCGCCCAACTTAGAGATCGGCTCTCCCTTGACAATAATACCCGAATTGATTAGACCTATATAGGTGATAAACAGACCGATACCTATAGCGATACCACACTTCAAGACCAACGGAATGGAGCGAAGTATGTACTCTCGAATATTGAGCAACGAGAGGAGGATAAAAATAACACCCTCGACAAAGACCGCCGCCAGAGCTGTCTCCCACGAGTAACCCATCTGCAAAACAATCGTATAGGCAAAAAAGGCGTTGATACCCATACCTGGAGCAAGAGCAATCGGCAAATTAGCGATGAGCCCCATCATAAAGCAAGCGAGTGCCGATGAGACAGCCGTAGCGGTAAATACAGCGCCACTATCCATACCTGTAGCCGCCAAAATCGATGGGTTGACAATAAGGATGTAAGCCATTGTCATAAATGTTGTCACACCACCCAACAGCTCGGTACGAGGCGTTGAGCCCTTCTCACTCAATTTAAAGATACTCTCTAAGGTCATAATGATGTAAATTTTAATTCACAAAAGTAACTATTTTTTTCTAATCCTCCACTAAAATCGCTACATTTGCAGAAAATAAATCTTCGAGAATAATTATGTCCACAAAAAACGAGACCGCAGCATCCACCCCACTCCTCGGCATTTTGCTCTCATTGAGCCTTTGCCACTGCTGCAACGACGCACTTCAGGCGGTTGTCAACTCACTCTATCCAATACTCAAAGATGATCTAGTTTTGAGCTTTGTGCAGATCGGTGTCATCACGCTCTGTTATCAGCTATCGGCCTCTATACTCCAGCCACTTATGGGTATCTATCTCGACCATAGACCCAACCCGTGGTTCATCACCTTGGCAGCTTGTTTCACCTTTTCAGGTCTCACCTGCTTGGCTTTTGCCTCATCGTTTTGGAGCGTTATTGCATCGGTTATTTTGGTTGGAATGGGTTCCTCTATTGTCCACCCTGAGGCATCACGGCTCACCTCACTTGCGTCGAAGGGGCGTAGAGGTTTGGCGCAATCGATATTTCAAGTTGGCGGCAACCTTGGTAACTCCATCGGTCCACTCTTGGCGGCGCTCGTGATTGCGCCCTATGGTCGTGAGAGTACAGCCTTTGTGGCGCTGTTGTCATTTGTCGGGATTGGCGCAAGCATCTTTATCGCTCGTTGGTACAGAGGGCTACTTCGTGAGGAGGAGGCAAAGCGTGTTGCAAATGGAGAGTGCTCATCTTTAGAGAACGCACACAAAAAACATAAGTTGGTGCAGAAGGGCGACCCCGATTGGATTCCTCGCCCATACTCAGATCGCCGCACCTATTTTTATATAGGTGTACTCTTGGTCTTGATCTTCTCGAAGTATGTATATGTGGCGAGCCTCAGCAGTTACTACACATTCTTCACAATGGAGAAGTTTGGTTTTACAGTTCAGGAGTCACAATATGCACTCTTTCTCTTCATCTTTGCCACGGCACTCGGCACACTCGTTGGAGGACCCGTTGGCGATAAGATTGGTCGCAAATATGTAATTTGGGCATCGATACTTGGCGCTGCACCCTTCGCCTTGGCGCTGCCTCACCTTGCTCTTACGGGGACGTTGGTCTGCAGCTTCTTCGCTGGTTTTATGCTTTCGTCAGCGTTTCCAGCGATTGTGATTCTTGCTCAGGAGCTCTTACCCAACCGTTTGGGAATGATCTCGGGGCTCTTCTTTGGTTTCGCATTTGGTTTTGCTGGTGTTGCAGCAGCGTTCTGGGGCGGCTATGCAGAGAGCCACGGAGTGGAGGCTCTCTTTAATGTTGCAGCGTTTATGCCGCTGTTAGGTATCGTGGCGATGCTGCTGCCTAAACGATAAAGAGACAAAAATAAAGATTATGATAAAAGAGAAGATAACGACAATAACAATAACAGCTGCAGCGCTACTCTTCACCGCCTGCTCGACATACACCACCCCGAGGAGTGACGAGGGTTTGGTGGGCGGAAGTGTAACTGTAACAGCAAAACAGATGGCGGCAACAGCTGCTGCCGAGAAGGCTGCAAGAGAGGCTACGGTCGCAAATGAAACACCATCGACAGAGCAACAAGCAGAGGGGAACAACAGCGCAACAGAGAGCGGCAACGATCCAATGACAGCGATCGCTAGCGATGCAGCAACGTCAACCTCAGCAGAAACAACAGCGACATCAGACACTGCAGAAACAACAGCGACCACTGCATCAGCAGCAGCCACAAAGGCAAGAGTAGAGATTCCTCGCTTCACCCCCGAACAGAGTGCCCACGTAATGATCCCCGAGTATCGCAACCCAGCTCTATTCAAAGATATGACCATCACGGCTGAGGAGTTAGCCGAGAGTTTTTGTTACCCCGTTCGTGGATACATAACCTCAGACTACGGTTGGCGAGGCTCACGAATGCACTCGGGCATCGACATCAAGGCTTACAACAGAGATGAGATCAGAGCGGCATTTGATGGTGTGGTGCGTGTGGCGATGTATAACGGAGCCTACGGAAAATGTTTAGTGATACGTCACTACAACGGGCTCGAAACGCTCTATGCACACGCCACAAAACTCTTGGTCGATGTAAATGATGAGGTGAAGGCTGGAGATGTAATTGCGTTAGCAGGCAGAACAGGACGAGCAACGGGCGTTCATCTTCACTTTGAGATACGTGCAGGGGGTGGATACATAGACCCAAATTTGATTCTCGACACCAAAAATTATCAGCTCAACGGCAAGAATCTATATCTAATGATGCGTAGCGGCAGGATCTTCGGCTCAAACATTGACGACACCGAAGAGCGAGAGGCTGAGGTTAAGGAGCGTAGCACAATAAAATATTACACGGTGCGTAGTGGCGATTCACTATCGAGGATTGCTGTGAACAACCACACCACGGTGAGCAAACTCTGCAAATTAAACAACATCTCTTCGGCATCGATCATAAAGATCGGACAGCGGTTGCGAGTGCGTTAGGTAATGTATTACATCGACTTAACTGCAGATCAAACCACACCTCCATTCACACCTCCATTCACACCTCCATTCACACCTCCATTCACACCTCCATTCACACCTCCATTCACACCTCCATTCACAGCTCAGCTTACACAGTCTTAGCTCGGCTTTTAATTCGGTATTCACCTGGAGTACAGCTCGTTAGACGCTTGAATTGGACGTTGAAGTTGGGCAAGTTGTTAAAACCCGACTCCATCGAGATCTCCGAAATCGGGAGATTTGTTGAGATCAGCTGTTGGCGAGCGTAGGTGATTCTAAACTCCAAGAGGAAGTCAAAAATCGATCGGTTGGCTCGTCCACGAAAGTGACGACACAGCGCTGTACGATTCATTCCTGCATTATCGGCGAGCTCATCGAGGGTTATATTTCGGTTGAAGTTGTGCGTTATGTACTCCATTACGCTGCGGTAAGCGCCATCACCCGAGACACGTGACCGAGAGGAGAGCTCGCTAGCGATGGTCACCCCAAAATTGACATTACACCCCAACGCCTCGATGATTTTATAGAGGTTCATCAACCGCTCAAATCCGCTCGCCAGCTCCATCGCCTCGACCATCGCAACAATCTGAGGATCAATATCTTTTGCAGACCACTTAACACCTCTCTCAGCAGCCACAATCAACTCCGCAATCTTGTTACAGCTCGGCATCTTTCGATAATCTGCAGGTAAGATACTCTCCCGAAATTGGAGATACGTCGATCCACTCTTAAGCGGATAGTTCGGTGCATAAAATTGGGGTGCGCTCTTAAAGTAGTGTGAGATATTTGCGCTAAAGAAGAAGAGATCGCCAGGTGCAAATTGAGTGATTCCATCGCCTGAAAAGCAGAGCCCCTCACCTTTATTAATATAGACGATCTCCATCTCGGGGTGAAAGTGCAGGCGCTTCGGGAAGTAGCGACACTCCATCATACCGAAACGAAAACCATCGTCGGTATTGTTATCAATAATCTCTAACTCTACACTTCTTGCCATTATTTGCTATTTTTCTATACAAATGCAAATATAACAAATATATCTGCAACTATAAATAAAACAAGATTATTTTTTTTATAGTAATTTTGTAAATAGTTGAAAATAGAGTGACTTAAACCGATTATAATATAAAATCGAACAGATTATTAAATAAAAATTAATAATATAAACCACTAAAACAGAAAATTATGGCAGAGTACACAATTGCAGAGGCAATCGTAAAAGGAAAACTAGAGGAGTGCGTTGAGCAGACGAACCTAGCCCTAGCTGATGGCGTTGAGCCACAGACAATCATCAACGACTATATGATTAAGGGTATGGAGATCATCGGTCAGGCGTTCCAAGAGGGTAAGGCTTTTGTGCCAAACCTACTTATGGCGGCACGTGCAATGAAGGGCGCTTTGGATATTCTTAAACCACTTCTTAAGAGTGATGGCGCAGAGAGCAAGGGAGTGATCTTGATCGGAACAGTTAAGGGCGACCTTCACGACATCGGCAAGAATTTGGTTGCATCTATGTTGGAGGGTTGCGGATTTGACGTAATCAACTTGGGTGTTAACGTTACAGCTGAGCAGTTTGTCGCTGGCGTTAAGGAGCACAAGGCGAACATCATCTGTATGTCGGCTCTTCTAACAACAACAATGGTCTATATGAGTGAAGTTATCGAGATGCTTCAGAGCGAGGGACTTCGTGACCAAGTAAAGGTGATGGTTGGAGGTGCTCCAATTAGTGATGCCTTTGCTGAGCAGATTGGTGCAGATGGCTACAGCAGCAACGCTAACTCAGCTGTAGCTTTGGCTCGTGAGTTGTTGTGCGCATAAAAAAATATGCAAACGAACATATCAAGCTCGGTCTCAACGGCTGATCTAAATCTTCCGTTGAGCGAGCTATATCGATGTATGGGGTACGGTGAATCGACCCCGGAAGCGGAGCTGTGTGAACTCTGCAGGGAGTTACTAAAGCGAGCTTGTGAGGTTGCGAAACCCCAATATCACTACACAATATTTGAGTGCGAAGTGCAACCACCCGTGCAGGTCAAGAGCATCGACAAGAGTGGCGAGGCGACAGAGTTCGAGTGCGGCAAGACAATCTCGGGACTAATGCGGCGATCGACGGAGGTGGCGATATTCGTTGCGACAGCAGGGGGCGAGTTCCAGCAGTGGAGCGATAGCGAAGCGCTGAAGGGCGACATTCTCCAGACATTCATCATCGATTCAATCGGTTCGGTGATAGCTGAAGCGGTGGGCGACTACCTCGAAACAGTGCTCGAAAAGGAGCTAGCCGAGAGAGGGATGCTGCACACAAATCGCTTTAGCCCAGGGTATTGCGGCTGGAACATCACCGAGCAGCGCAAACTCTTCGGGGTGTTGCCCGAGGGGGTCTGCAACATAACGCTAAACGACAGCTGTTTGATGCACCCCATCAAGTCGATCAGCGGTTTCATCGGCATTGGCGAGAGTGTCATTACCAAAAAATATGGCTGCTCAATTTGCGGCAAACTAGATTGTTACATTAGAAAAACGTTAAAATAAAAACCACATAAAAAATGAAGGGAAGAGAGTTAGTAATGAAGGCTTTTGCACGTGAGTGCGTAGAGCGTGCACCGTGGGTGCCATTCGTTGGAGTACACGCTGGATCACTCATCGGAGTTGATGCTGAGGCTTACCTCAAGTCTGAGGATTTGATGTATGAGGCGCTTACAAAGGCTATCGATGTATATCAACCCGATGGATTGCCTGTATCGTTTGACCTACAGATGGAGGCTGAGATCTTAGGTTGCGGACTTGTTTGGAGCAAGGATAATCCACCATCAGTTGCAACTCACCCAATGGGCGAGGGCGGCACTGTTGAGCTGGAGGCACTATCGATTCCACAGCCAACCGAGGGTCGTATTCCAATCACGATGAACCTCACACGTAGACTTCGTGCAGCGAATCCAGATTTGGCGCTCTATGGTCTCATCACTGGTCCATTTACATTGGCGTTGCACCTCTGCGGTACAGATATATTTATGATGATGTTCACTGACGAGGAGAAGGTGCACCGTGTGATGAAGTTCTGCACAGATGTATGTTGCGCAATGAGCGGATACTACATCGAGGCTGGTTGCGACATTGTTGCTGTTGTTGACCCAATGTGTAGCCAAATTGGCCCAGATCAGTTTGAGCAGTTTGTAAAGAGGTCTTGCTCGGATCTATTCGCTCATATTCGTGAGGAGTTGAAGGCGAAATCTTCATTCTTCGTCTGCGGTCACGCACAGCACAACATCGAGGTGATGTGTAGCTGTCGCCCCGATAATATCTCGATTGATGAGAATATTCCGTTGGACTTCGTTCGTGACATCTGTTTGAAAAATGATGTTAGCTACGGCGGTAACCTTAAGCTCACTCTTACCCTCTTGATGGGTGACGAGGATGATGCTCGCCGTGATACGGTTGAGTGTTTGGATGTTGCTGGCGAGGGTGCACGTGGATTTGTCTTGGCTCCAGGTTGCGACATTGCTTACGCTACACCACAGGCGAATTTGGAGGCGTGTGTTAAGATTCTCCACGATCCATATCAGCAGGATGTAGTCCGTGCGTTGGGCCCAAAGATGTCTAATGTTGAGCCGCTTGATCTATCGACTTATGTTGAGCCAAATGTAGTTAAATTGGATGTTGTAACACTTGATTCTTCAGGTTGTGCAGCGTGTCAATATATGTGGGAGGCAGCAAAGCGTGGCGCTGAGCCATTTGGCGATAAGGTGATCGTTACGGAGCACTCGGTTAAGACACAAGAGGGTGTTAACTTTATGGTTGCATCGGGTGTTGCAAATATTCCAACGATATTGATCGATGGCGAGATTAAGTTCATCTCGAACATTCCGCCAGTTGAGACAATCACTGAGGCTCTTAAGGAGGCTTTGGCTAAGAAGTAGAGGCTGTGAAGAAGAGCGCAATAATACTCTTGACAGGTTTTTTGGGTTGCGGCAAAACCACTCTGCTGAGTGAATTGCTGCGGCGCTCACCCGACAGTCGACGCATTGCGGTGATTCAAAATGAGTTTTCACAGACAACTTTTGATGGAGATATATTGCGAGACGTTGGTAGAGATTTTGAGCTGAGGGAGCTAAACACAGGGTCGATATTCTGTGTTTGCCTCTTCTCTCAATTCAAAAATACGGTGGCTGAGATCGCCCGACAATACTCACCCGATGTGATTGTTGTCGAGGCATCGGGGATCGCTGATCCGATAGCTATTGCCGAACTTGTTGAGGATGCGGAGGTGAGCAGCGTTGCATATCTTTCGAGGATCTTCACCGTGGTTGATGCACCGAGGTTTGAACAGGTGTTGTCACGCATTGTGGGGGTTAAACATCAAGTTCAAGTTGCTGATGCAGTGCTTGTTAACAAGTGTGATTTGGTTGACGATGGGGCGCTTGAACGAGTATCAGATCTAATTCAGCAGATCAACCCTCAAGCCAAGGAGCTAAGGGGCGAGTTTGGCAAATTTGATATTGAGGCGATCTTTGACGATGAGCTAAGCAGCCGAGAGTGCGAAGAGTGTGGGTCACAAACCAAAGAGTGCGGAGAGTGTGGGTCACAAACTGAAGAGTGCGAAGAGCGTGAATCACAAACCAAAGAGCGTGGATCACTAACAAAGTGTGGCGAGGGTGGCTTTATATCGAAGAGCTTTAGAT
>JBCQUE010000012.1:0-49738 GCA_047174325.1 Rikenellaceae bacterium
TGAGAGGTTATTCACTGGTCTAATTATAGCGTTGTTAGCACTACAATATAGTGAAAATCAGTGAATTAACCAACTTTTTAACCACTTATTTTAGGTTGTTTTCAAACCTTAATTCGCATATATACGTGGAATCTAGTCGACCACTCAGTAACACTCGACACTGTAATCAAGGGTTGGGAGGTGACCGACAGCGGCTTGATCGAGAGCAAGTAGGGGCTCACACTACCCTACTACAAACTAGAGGGGCTTGGAATCCTTTAATTGGTTGGGATTCTATGTGGTCGTTGGGCTTTGATGGCGATGAGCCTAACGACCCAGTCCCCTCGCTTTTTTATCGATATAAAATCTGTTTTGTAAAAAAAACGCAAAATAATAGTGCATTTATATATATTTTAAAAGAAAATTATTACTTTTGCAAACTAAGAATCTGTTTAAGTTTTTCTTGCTTAATCTGCTATGGCTCTTTCACTTCGCTTTTCAATTTTGCTATCTTGCTAATAGAACCACTATTAGCTGCGATACCAAAATTAAAAATCAAAGCAAAATAGCGCATAGCATCTTTAAGCAGAAAAACTCAAACAGATTCTAATAGCCTGAAATGGCTATTATATTAATAGGTGAAAAGACAAAACAAAAAATAACAAAACAGATCAAAAATGCAAAGTAAAGGTGCAATTAAGCTCTTGGCGGTGCTGCTAGCGCTCGCCTCGATCTACCAACTCTCGTTTACGTTCAAAGCTCGTAGCGTAGAGAAACAAGCAGCAGAGTATGCAGAGCAGTTCGCCCCAAATGAGGCACTATCTCGTGAACTCTACTACCTCGATTCAATCCAAAATCACACGGTCTACAACATCGGTCTCACATCGTTCACCTACAAGCAGGTTAAGGAGAAGGAGATCAACCTCGGTCTCGACCTTAAGGGCGGTATGAATGTGATGCTCGAAATCCAAGTGGCTGATGTCGTGAAGGCACTCGCTGGAGATAGCGCTCACGAGCCAGCCTTTGTTGAGGCTACTGAGGTGGCTGACGAGAGGTTCAAGATGGGTGAGGCTACAGATTATATCTCAGCATTCACCGAGGCGTATGCAAAAGCATCGAACAACGGTCAATTGGCGGTGATCTTCGCTAGCCCCGATCGTGCAGATATTATGCCTAACAGCTCGAACTCTGATGTCGAGAAGGTGTTGCGCTCGGAGACTGAGGCGGCTATCTCTGCATCGTTCAACATCTTGCGTAGTCGTATCGACCACTTCGGCGTTACTCAACCAAATATCCAGCGCTTGCCAAACTCAAACCGTATCTTGGTTGAGTTGCCGGGAGTTAAGGAGCCTGAGCGTGTACGTAAATTGTTGCAGGGTGCAGCATCGTTGGAGTTCTGGACTACATATAATGGTCGTGAGTTGATGCCTGCGCTATCTCGTGCTGACCGTGCAATCCGCACCGTTACAGAGACACAAGGCGAGCAGAGCACAACAGCAGCAACAGAGGAGAAGAAGAGCGATCTTTTGAGCGAGGTTGCAGGAACAAAGACAACAACAGACAATGCACAGACATCTCGTTTCAACGCCAACACTAACCCACTATTCGCACTATTGAACCCAGACTACTCGGGCGGTGCAATCGTTGGAGCAGCGGCGGCGGCAGATATGAAGAAGATTGATGAGTATTTGAGCCTCCCTGCAGTGCGTGATCTACTTCCATCGGACGTTAAGTTTATGTGGAGTATCAAGGGCGATGCAGCGGCTGATGGTCGCTATATGCTCTACGCAATCAAGGTGGAGCGCCCCGACGGCAAAGCACCGCTCGATGGTGGCGTGGTGACTGACGCTCGTGAGATGTACTCAGACCAAGGCGCTACAGCTGAGGTTTCGATGTCGATGAACGCTGAGGGAGTTCAGGAGTGGTCTCGCTTGACTGGCGACAATATCGGCAACTGTGTAGCGATCGTGCTCGATGGTTATGTATATTCAGCTCCCGTTGTGAGGGCTAAAATCGAGGGTGGTAACTCATCAATTTCGGGCGACTTCACAATCCAAGAGGCTAAGGATTTGGCTAACGTATTGAAGTCGGGTAAGGTGCCCGCTCCAGCACGTATCATCCAAGATACAGTTGTGGGCCCATCGTTGGGACAGGAGTCTATCAACGCTGGTCTCTTCTCATTCTTGATCGCATTTGTATTGGTGCTACTCTATATGGGTCTCTTCTATAAGACGGCAGGTTGGTTCTCAGATATTGCGCTTATTTGCAACGTGTTCTTGTTGATGGGCGTACTCGTATCGTTTGGTGCGGTGTTGACACTCCCTGGTATCGCTGGTATCGTGCTCACGATGGGTATGGCGGTGGATGCCAATGTAATCATCTATGAGCGTATCAAGGAGGAGTTGAACTCGGGCAAGAGCCTATCGGGCTCTATCACTGATGGATTCTCTAACGCATACTCGGCGATCATCGATGGTAACGTCACAACACTCATCACAGGTATCGTCTTGGCGCTATTTGGAACAGGTCCAGTACAGGGATTTGCTACGACGCTTATCATCGGTATCCTTACATCGCTGTTCTGCTCAATCTTCATCACACGTCTACTCATCGAGTGGGGAGTGGCGAAGTTCAACGGTATTCAGTTCTCACGCTCGTGGTCTAAGGATTGGTTGCGTGGCACGAAGTTTAACTTCATCTCTAAGCGCAAGACAGCTTACATCATCTCTTCGGTGATGATCGGAATCTCGCTTGTTTCATTCGCTACACGTGGTTTGAACCTCGGTACTGAGTTCACAGGAGGTCGTGCATATGTGGTTCGCTTTGATAATGTTGTATCGGCCGAGCAGGTGCGCCACGCATTGGAGTCATCATTCACTGAGGGCGATGCAGCAGGCGTGAGCTTCGAGGTTAAGCAGTATGGAAATGAGAATCAGATGCGTATCGTCACTCAGTATAAGTATGACGACACTTCGGAGGAGACTACCGAGGAGGTGGATGGTATCATCTACAGCGCTGTGAAGGGTCTATACAACTACAACATTACATTCGATGGATTCCGCAATACACAGGAGGATGTCAACGGTATCGTCTCGGCAGACAAGATCGGCCCATCGATCGCTAAGGATATGACAGTCAACGCTTTGTGGGCTATCTTCATCTCACTTATCGCAATTGCGCTCTACATCACAATCCGATTTAAGCGTTGGGAGTGGGCATCGGGTGCGACTGCATCGTTGGCGCACGACTCGTTGATCGTGATTGGTCTCTTCTCGTTGTTGTATGGAATTATGCCTTTCAACTTGGAGGTGAACCAAGCGTTCATCGCTGCAATCCTTACGATCATTGGTTACTCGATCAACGATACGGTGATCATCTTCGACCGTATCCGTGAGTTTATCACGCTCTATCCAAAGCGTGATTTGGATGAGAATATCAACAATGCGATCAACTCGACAATGGCTCGTACGTTGAATACATCGGGAACGACAATGGTTACACTCCTTGCAATCTTCACATTCGGAGGCGAGACGATCCGTGGTTTTGTCTTTGCGATGTTGATCGGTATCGTTGTAGGAACATACTCATCGATCTTCGTAGCGACACCCGTAGCACGAGATATGATGACACGCAAGGCGAAGAAGTTGCAGGGCAAGGCGTAAGCTCGGCAGCAAGAAACAAACTCACTAAAAGAGTAGATGTGGGGGGCTCAGAATCGAGCTCCCCACCTTTTTTAAGGAACACTAATAAAAAGGTAACACAATAACAAAACAGGGGAGAGACAGAAGATGGAGGATAACAGAGTTATTCTTTTTGAAGATAGGCAGATTAGACGAGAGTACTTTGATAATGAGTGGTACTTCTCTGTTGTTGACGTTGTAGGCGTGTTATCAGACTCGGTAAATCCAACGGACTACCTAAAGGGGAATTATTAGAAGTCCCCTAAAGAAGATGCGAAAGCGAGATGAGCAACTCAATCTCTACCTAGGGACAAATTGTCCCCAGATAACGATGATGACAGCCTCGGGCAAGAGGCGAAAGATTCTTGCTGGAAGTGCCGAACATCTGTTTCGCATCATTCAATCGATCCCATCACCAAAGGCAGAACCATTCAAGCAGTGGCTCGCAAAAGTTGGCTATGAAAGAGTTATGGAGATTGAAAACCCCGAGTTGGCGCAAGATAGAATGAAATCACTCTACGAACAAAAGGGGTATCCGAAGGAGTGGATCGACAAACGATTAAGAGGAATAGCCATTCGCCAAAATCTAACGGACGAGTGGAATGAGCGTGGAATAACAAGCAACCTAGAGTACGCAATACTCACAGCCGAGATCTCAAAAGCGACATTTGGCATCACTCCATCGGAGTATAAAACGGTAAAAGGATTAACAAAAAAGAGCCAAAATCTTCGAGACCATATGACCGATCTTGAGCTGATCTTCACAATGTTGGGCGAAAAAGTCACCACATAGATCTCTCAAAAAGAGCAACCCGACACATTCGTCGAGAGCAAAAAGGTTGCACAAAGAGGTGGAAATGTTGCTGGCGTGGCACGTACAGAGACTGAAAAAGAGTTAGGGCGCAGCATCATTTCCGAGCAAAATTTCCTACCCAAAAACAACGATAGTGATATAGATGATGTATAATTTGGTGAATCGCAATAATCAATAGGCAGATACGTTAAATAGAGAGGGGGCTCACAGCGAGTCTCCTCGTTTTTTTTGAATATACAGATAATGTATTATAAATATCCAGATAAATGTATTATATTTGTAGGGGGATTCAGAGAACTATAAGCTATGCAGAATAATATTGTAATAATACCTACTTATAACGAGATAGATAATATTTCGGCTATGATCGATGTTGTCTTGGGGCTTGATGGGGGGGCGTTCGATCTGCTTGTCATCGATGATGGGTCTCCCGATGGGACGGCTGAGGTTGTTAAGGAGCGTATGAGGGATTGTATTGGGCGGCTCTTTTTGGTTGAGCGTAGCGGCAAGTTGGGGCTTGGATCGGCATATATCGCTGGGTTTCGGTGGGCGCTGGAGCGTGGATATAGATATATTTATGAGATGGATTGTGACTTTTCACACAACCCGTCCGATCTACTGAGGCTGCGTGATGAGGCTCAGTCGGGGGCTGATGTTGTGGTTGGATCGAGATATATTGAGGGTGTGAATGTTGTGAATTGGCCTATGGGTCGCCTCTTGCTCTCATACTTTGCATCGGCATTCGTGCGGTTGGTTACGGGGCTGAAGGTGATGGATGCAACGGCTGGGTTTGTATGTTACAGGCGTGAGGTGCTGGAGCGCATTGATCTCGATCGGGTGAAGATGCAGGGGTACGGATTCCAGATTGAAATGAAGTACACGGCTATAAAGCTCGGGTTCTGTCTTAAGGAGCTATCGATAATCTTCACCGAGAGGCGTGAGGGGATCTCGAAGATGAGCGGCGGAATATTTGGCGAGGCGGTCTTTGGCGTTATGCAGCTGCCGCTGAGGAGAATAAAAGCTAGAAAATAACTGATTTGTCATTTATAAACACTATCTTTGTGGCGAAATTTAGGGGAATAATAGAAAAAAGATAGAACAAGGATGATTTCAGTATCAAATGTAGAGGTGAACTTCGGTAAGCGAGTTCTCTTCAAGGATGTAAATTTTAACTTCTCGGCTGGAAATTGCTACGGAGTAATCGGTGCAAATGGAGCGGGTAAGTCTACCTTTCTCAAGGTGTTGAGTGGCGAGATTGAGTGCACAAAGGGCAATATCTCGTTTGGCGTGGGCGAGCGTGTATCGGTGTTGCGACAGGATCACAACGCATACGATGAGCACCTCGTTCTCCACACGGTGTTGATGGGTCACGAGCCAATGTGGAAGGTGATGCAGGAGAAAGATGCACTCTACGCTAAGGAGGATTTTTCGGAGGAGGATGGTATTCGTGCAGCGGAGCTTGAGGAGCAGTTTGCCGAGATGGATGGCTGGAACGCTGAGAGCGATGCTGAGCGTCTGTTGAGCGGTCTTGGAATCAAGGAGGCTCTACACTACACACAGATGTCGGAGCTTAGCGGTAAGGATAAGGTGCGTGTATTGTTGGCACAGGCGCTCTTTGGTCGCCCCGACAACTTGTTGCTCGATGAGCCTACTAATGACCTGGATGTCAACACGATAATGTGGTTGGAGAACTACTTGGCTAACTGCGAGACCACGGTTTTAGTCGTCTCTCACGACCGTCACTTCTTGGACTCGGTGAGTACTCACATCCTCGATATTGACTACAACGAGATCAACCTCTACTCAGGAAACTACAGCTTTTGGTATCAGGCGAGCCAGCTAGCGAAGCGCCAACAGCAGCAACAAAATAAGAAGGCTGAGGATCAGAAGAAGGAGCTTATGGAGTTCATCCAGCGATTCAGCGCAAACGTTGCAAAGTCGAAGCAGACAACATCACGCAAGAAGATGTTGGAGAAGCTCAATGTGGAGGAGATCAAACCCTCGATGCGTAAATATCCAGGTATCATTTTCCAGATGGAGCGTGAGCCCGGAACTAAGGTGTTGGAGGTGACAGACTTGTGCAAGGAGGTCGGTGGCGAGATGCTCTTCAAAGATGTGAACTTCACGATCGAGAAGGGCGACAAAGTTGCGTTCCTCTCTCGTGACCCACGTATCTTGACAGCGCTACTCGATGTAATCAGCGGCACAATGGAACCCACCAGCGGTAAGGTCGAGTGGGGAATCACAATCAAAAAGGGTTACCTGCCGATCAATAATAGCGACTACTTCACAAAGAAAGCATCACTCTTCGATTGGTTGGCGCAATACTCACCCGACACAACGGAGCAGTTCGTAAGGGGCTACTTGGGTAAGATGCTCTTCTCGGGCGAGGAGATCGAGAAGAATGTAATGGTGCTCTCGGGAGGCGAGAAAATGAGGTGTATGATCGCTAAGATGATGATCGATAGCCCTAATACACTGATACTTGACTCACCAACGAACCACCTCGATTTGGAGTCAATCCAAGCATTCAACAACGGACTGATGAGCTACAAAGGCGTAGTGTTGATGAGCTCACACGACCACGAATTTATCAACACAGTTGTCGACCGTATCATCGAGGTTGGCCCAAAGGGAATGATCGACAAGAGAGAGCAATATGACGACTACCTCGCAAACGAGCAAGTGCAGGCTAACGTCGAGAAACTCTACTAGCTTTAAGGAGTTAGGAGTTAGGAGTTAGGAGTTAGGAGTTAGGAGTTAGGAGTTAGGAGTTAGGAGTTAGGAGTTAGGAGTTAGGAGTTAGGAGTTAGGAGTGTAATTTTGTTAATGGCGAATAATATACATCTTTGATGCACAAGAAATATTGCAAAAATAAATGTAAATGACACCGAAGTTAGTATTATAAAAGTTCACAACGAAGATTACATCTCGCTTACTGATATGATAAGATCAAAAGAGGGTGAGTTCTTCTTCTCGAACTGGCTCAAGGAACAGGAATACTGTAGAGTTTCTTGGTATATGGGAAAAGGTAAATAATCCTGATTTTAATTGTGTCGAATTCGACACAATTAAAAGTAATGCAGGATTGAATAGCTATAGGAGACTTCTAATAATTCCCCTACATACCGACGCTATAAAAGCCAACCTTATTCCCGAAGAGCTTACAGCCAAGCAGACCTCAATAGTATATGCCTCCGAGGCTGATGTCTTGAATGTTGCACTTTACGGAATCACCGCCAAACAGTGGCGAGAGGCAAACCCAGAACTCAAGGGCAATATACGTGACTACAATCAATGAGTTGATATGCCTTTCAAATATGGAAAACATAAATGCTGTACTGATTAACGAAGGAGTGGTGCAGCGTGACAGATTGATAAAACTCAATGCTGTGGCGATACAGCAGATACGAATACTTTCGCAAGTGAATAGTCACAATCTATTGAAATAAGAGATAGCTATGCCATACCGATTTTGTGTTGGCAGGCTATTTTTTTTATCACTCACCTCCAACTTTCCTCGTGCACCTGTCGAGCGGGAAATTAAATTGGCTCAGATCGGCTAAAAATAGCCGTTACGGCGGCGAATTGTAAAAAAGTGGTGTTTTATATGTGAAAAAGTGGAGGCAAAAATTGCTAAATCAATTTTAAAATCGTAAATTTGAGGGTTGTAATTTAAAATTGAAAAGCAAGAATGTCAAGCGAAGATCAGACTAAGGAGGAGGGTATCATCGAGAATAACGGTGAGCCAACATTGGGTGGAGGTCGTATCATACCGATCAATATCGAGGAGCAGATGAAGAGCGCATATATCGACTACTCAATGTCGGTTATCGTCTCACGTGCGCTGCCCGATGTGAGGGATGGAATGAAACCTGTGCACAGACGTATCCTGTACGATATGAACTCGGAGTTGAACCTCTACTCCGATAAACCACACCGTAAGTCGGCCCGTATCGTGGGAGATGTACTCGGTAAGTTCCACCCACACGGCGATAGCTCGGTCTATGAGGCGATGGTTCGTATGGCGCAGGATTGGTCGTTGCGCTATCCGTTGGTTGATGGACAGGGTAACTTCGGTTCGATGGATGGTGACGGTGCAGCGGCTATGCGTTACACCGAGGCTAGGATGAAGAGGATCACAGACGAGGTGATGGCGGACATCGACAAGGAGACTATCGATTGGGCGCTGAACTTTGACGACACGATGCAGGAGCCAACGGTGTTGCCAACGAAGATACCTCTATTGTTGGTCAATGGAGCGAGCGGTATCGCTGTAGGTATGGCGACAAATATGGCTCCACACAACCTCTCGGAGGTGATCGATGCCTGCTGTGCTTATGTCGACAACAGAGATATTGAGTGTGAGGATCTACTTCACTTTGTCAAAGCGCCAGACTTCCCAACGGGTGCATTGATCTATGGTTACGAGGGTGTTAAGAACGCTCTTTTGACGGGTCGTGGACGTGTCATAATGCGTGCCCGCACAGAGGTTGAGCTCACATCTACAGGTCGTGAGCAGATCGTGGTGACGGAGATCCCGTATCAAGTAAATAAGGCTGAGACGATCAAGCGCATCGCTGAGTTGGTTGGCGAGAAGAAGATCGAGGGAATAGCCGACATCAATGATGAGACAGCTCGTGGCGGTATGCGTATCGTCATCAAGCTCAAGAGTGACGCTGTGTCGAGCGTTGTGCTCAATATGTTGTTTAAATACACGGCTCTTCAGACATCGTTTGCGGTGAATAACATTGCACTTGTCAATGGTCGACCTATGTTGTTGAACCTTAAGGATATGATTCAACACTTTGTAGACCACCGTCACGATGTGATCCTTCGCCGCACACGTTTCGACCTTCGCAAGGCAGCCGACAGGTTGCATATTGTGCAGGGATTGTTGATTGCACAGGACAACATCGATGAGGTGATCCGCATAATTCGTGCAGCGAAGAGCCCCGATGAGGCTAAGGCGGCTTTGATCGAGAAGTTTGGCTTATCGGAGATTCAGGCATCGGCAATCATCGAGATGCGTCTACGTTCACTCACAGGCTTGGAGCACGATAAGCTCACAGCCGAGAGGGATGAGTTGGAGAGAAAGATCACATACTTCAACGAGGTGTTGGCATCGGAGCAGTTGCAGATGCAGATCATCAAGGATGAGTTGTTGGAGATCCGTGAGAAGTATGGCGATGAGCGCCGTTCGGAGATTGTCTACTCTTCGGAGGAGTTCAACCCCGAGGATTTCTACGCTGACGAGGAGATGGTCATCACCATTTCACACTTGGGCTACATCAAGCGCACACCACTCACTGAGTACCGCACACAGAACCGTGGCGGCGTAGGTGCTAAGGGC
Source organism: Rikenellaceae bacterium (assembly GCA_047174325.1). GTDB lineage: Bacteria > Bacteroidota > Bacteroidia > Bacteroidales > Rikenellaceae > Alistipes. The sequence continues at coordinate 9,827 of JBCQUE010000012.1, forward strand.
AGCTCGACACGTGATGAGGATTTCATCGAGCACATATATGTTGCATCGATGCACAACACGATGTTGTTCTTCACACAAAATGGACGTTGCTACTGGTTGAAGGTTTACGAGATTCCAGAGGGGTCACGTGCATCGAAGGGTCGTGCGATTCAGAACGTGATTCAGATTGAGCCAGGCGATAAGGTCTGTGCATATATCAATGTAAAAAAGCTCAATGACGAGGAGTATATCAACTCGAACTACATCGTGATGTGTACGAAGGATGGAACGATCAAAAAGACGAAGTTGGAGGCGTACTCACGTCCACGTACTAATGGAGTCAACGCCATCGTTATTCGTGAGGGTGATGAGTTGATCGCCGCTACACTCACGAGCGGAAGTGCCGAGGTGATGATCGCTGCTCGCAACGGTAAGGCTATACGTTTCAATGAGAGCACGGTTCGCTCGATTGGGCGAGTGGGAGCAGGAGTTCGAGGCATCACGCTTGAGGGTGATGATGAGGCTGTCGGAATGTTGTGTATCGAGCCAGAGTCTCTGCAGGATGTATTGGTGTTGAGCGAGAATGGTTATGGAAAGCGTACTGATCTTGATGAGTACCGCATCACAAACCGTGGCGGTAAGGGTGTCAAGACGATCTCGGTGACTGAAAAGACGGGTAAATTGATCTCGATACAGGCGGTGACAGATGATAATGACTTGATGATTATCAACCGCTCGGGTCTCACGATCCGCACATCGGTAAATCAGATCCGTGTTGCAGGTCGTGCTACACAGGGAGTGAGGATCATCAATCTTCGTGAGGGTGACGCAATTGCATCGGTGATGGCTGTACCAAGCAGCGAGGATGAGGCTGTAGAGGCAATAGAGATGACCGAAGAGACAACAGCAGCGGTTGAAGGCGCTGAGGTTGCAACAAACATTGAGGGTATTGAGAGTGAAAATAACGAAGCTCCGACAAGCGAGGAGTAGATTTTTGCAAACAATTAAAAATTAATAATTTATGAAGAGATTAGTATTAATCGTAGCGGCGGCTGTAATGTTGTGCACAAATGCAGCAGTTGCTCAGAAGATCGACCTAGCGGCGATGAATGCAAAGCTAGCGAAGATGGATGCCGAGACAGAACACCCAAAGAAGGGTATCAAAGCATCAGCGTGGTTAAACCGTGGTAATGAGTACTTTAAGACCATCACCGAACCAACAAAGGTGCTCTATGATGGTGTCGATGTACCTCTCGTGGAGGCGACTTGCGGCAAGGGAAAGGCGGCTCAGAAGAAGGTGGGTGACAAGACGTACAAGACATTGACCTATCCATATTTCGTTGCGTACGTTGAGAACAACAAAGTGGTGTCGTGGACGGTGACAAAGCTCATTCGCAAGGATGCGTTGCAGGTTGCATTGGACTCATACGCTAAGGCGTTGGAGCTCGACCCAACGATGAATATCAAGGTTAAGGATGAGTTAGAGGTGATGGTGAAGTATTACCAAGCTATCGGAATGGCATCGATTACAATCAACAACCTAAAGGCTGGTGCTGATGCCTTCCTAAACCTCATCAAAGTACAGGAGCAGCCAGCGTATGGAACTGATGGTAAGGCAGATGCAACGATGATGTTCTATGCAGGTTATATGCTCACGATGCAGGCAGAGAGCGCTCCAGGAATGTTCCCACGTGCTGAGGCTACACTCAAAAAGGCGCTAAGCGGTGGCTATCAAAAGATTGAGGATGCAAATGAGAAAACACCCGATGCTGATCGTGGTAACCTCTATTATTACCTCTATTACTGTGCTTACCAACAGCGTGAAAAGACACCAGCGAAACTTGGCGTAGCGAAGAAGTATCTACAGGAGGGTGTTGCGAAGTATCCAAAAAATCAACGTATCTTCGAGGGTCTACTGCAGATCTACACAAACGAAGAGGGAATGGGTGATCCAAAGGAGCTGCTCAGCACAATCGAGGAGATGATTAAGATCAATCCAAAGAGCATCAATGCGTGGTTTGCAAAGGGTCGTATTCACTACGCCCTAAAGGACTATGACGCTTGTATTGAGGCGTTTAAGCACGTGATTGCGCTCGATCCAAAGGCTTATGACAGCAACTTCTATATGGGTCTCTTCCATATGCTTAAGGGCGATGATGAGCTCGACAAGATGAAGGCTAAGACCTATAAGGCACAGAAGGATTACGATGCAGATCTTAAGAAGTTGAACGCAATGTACGCTGAGGCTGTACCGTTCTTCGAGGTGGCGCACGCTGCAAAACCAAAGGACAGCGGCACGTTGGAGTACCTTAAGACGTTGTGTTTCAGATTGCGTGACGAGCCAGGTATGATGGAGAAGTACACTAAGTACAACGAACTCTTCAAAGCTCTTTAACGAGCGTCTCGCTAAAAAGAAACAAATATAAAATTGATTGCTCTGAAATTCTCTCGGGGCAATCTTTTTTTGTACATTTACACAGCAATTTTCGTTGCTCGGGATTCGTTATAGAGAAAAGTTTATTTATGAGAAAGATATATATATATTCGACACTGCTGCTCGTGACGCTTTTGTCGCTTGCTACTCACCTTTTTGCGGCTGAGTTACCTAACTCATTACACAATTCATCACCCAATTCATCACCCAATTCATCACCCAATTCATCACCCAATTCATCACCCAATTCATCACCCAATTCATCACACAATTCATCACCCAATAAATCACCCAATAAATCACCCATAGAGTTACCGACAGATCCAGCTCTTAGGCGAGGCGTATTGCGCAATGGACTAACTTATTATATACGTGAGAATCAGCTACCTAAGGGTCAGGCGGACTTCTATATTCTCTCGGATGTAGGGGCGATTCAGGAGGAGGATGACCAGCAGGGGTTGGCGCACTTTCTGGAGCATATGGCGTTCAACGGGACGAAGAGTATGCCCGACAAGGAGATCATCAACTATCTGGAGAGCATTGGTGTAAAGTTTGGGGCGAACCTCAATGCGGCGACAAGTTGGGACTACACGATCTATATGATGAAAGATCTCCCGACAGCGAGGCGACAGAGCGTTGATAGTGCGCTTCTGATCCTTCGGGATTGGGCTGGATTCATCACCCCCAAGGCTGAGGAGATCGACAAGGAGCGAGGTGTCATCAAGGAGGAGTTGCGGACACGTGACGGCGCTGGATGGAGGTCTACCCTATCGTTAATCGCTGCACTGGGCAAGGGGACGAAGTATGAGCATCGCAATCTGATCGGCACGCTTGAGGGGCTGGATAGTTTTGAGGGTGAGGCACTTAGCCGATTTTATCATAGTTGGTACACGCCCAACCACCAAGCGATTATTGTCGTTGGAGACATCGATGGCGAGCAGGTCGAGGCGGAGCTAAAGAGGCTCTTCAAGAGGTTGCCTACAGCATCTCGCAAAGCGCCCCAAAAAGAGGTGATCGAAGTGGAGAGTAACGCCACGCCACTGATAAATATCTACTCTGACAAGGAGATGCAATACACTGCTGTTCAGTACTTTATACGTCAAAAAGCGCAAACCAAAGATGAGGCAAACAGCATTGATGGGGCGCACAAAAATATCGAGGAGGCGTTCATCACCCTGATGCAGGACAATCGCATTGAGGAGGCTGTGATGTCACCCAATGCAGCGATATTGTCGGGCGGAATGAGCCTCGGCAGGGTCGGTGTGATCCCGACGATGGAGGCGACTAGCTACTCGGTGCAGAGCGCTGATGGCGAGATCGGCAGTGCGCTTCGTGAGGTTGTGACACAGATGGAGCGGACAAGACGCTACGGCTTTTCGGAGGGTGAATTTGAACGAGCTCGCAAGGATCTGATGAGCTCGTCACGAAGCCAATTCCTAAATAGTAACGACCGTACAAACAACTCATTTATAAATAGATACGTTGCGAATTACCGCTTTGGCGAACCGATTCCAGCCGCTGCGGATGAGTGGAGAATCGACAGCACACTCATCGCCTCAGCCTCAATAGATGCAGTGAACAGACGTGTGGCAACGCTCTTCAGCGAGAGCGACAATGTCGTTGCGGTGGTCTCGCCCGAGCGTGAGGGGCTGTCGATTCCAACTGAAGATGAGCTACTCAAAATCATTGAGGAGGTGCGCAGTGGCGATGTAGAGCGATATGACGACAACCACAATGACAGTGAATTACTCCCTGATAGTGAGCAACTTAAGGGTTCAAAGATCGTCAAAGAGAGCCACAACAGCGACCTCGGCACAACGGAGTGGCTACTCGAAAACGGCATCACAGTTGTTGTGCGCCCATCGAAATTGAAGGCTGACGAGGTGATCCTCACGGGCTACTCATCGGGCGGTCTCTCGCTGCTCAATGATGCTGAGCTGACGGCTGGCTCGACACTCTCGTCATTGATGTCGAACTCGGGTGTGGGCGAACTCTCGTCCGTGGAGCTCACTAAGGTTCTCTCGGGCAAGATGGCTGGGCTCTCCACCTACGTTTCGGAGCTGTCGCACGGTGTTCGTGGCGGCAGCACACCTGCTGATATTGAGACACTTATGCAGCTTTTATATCTCAATATAAGTGCCCCACGCCTCACCGAAAGTGACTTCGAGAGCTATCGCCGCCGACTACGCAGCAACTTCGAGAACCAGTCGACTGACCCCGATTACTTGGCTGAAAAACGCTATGCAGAGTTGATCTACAGCGGTGCGCAACGAATGATGCCGCTCTCGTTGGAGATGATCGACACACTCGAATTTACACCATATGCTGAGATTCATAATAGGCTCTTTGGTGATGGCGACAACTTCCGTTTCGTGATCGCTGGAAACATTGATACTGAGCAACTTAAGCCACTCGTTGAGCGCTACGTAGGGTCACTTGCTACAGATGCAACGAACGAAAAAATGGAGTTTAAGGATCTCGGGATAAGACCCATTTCAGGCGTAAATGAGGATAACTTCAACGTAAAAATGGAGCAACCAAAAGTTGGTGTGCAGAAGTTATATTGGGGCGAAAACATCGAATACTCGCTACGTAACAACATAATAATGAGCTACTTAAAAGCGGCACTCGACGACCTGCTTTTGGAGAGTGTACGTGAGGAGTTGGGCGGCACTTATGGTGTTGGTGTAAGCGCCTCGATCGTGAAACGACCCTTTGAGCACTACGAAATATCGCTGCAATATGACACCAACGAGCAACAGATCCGAGAGCTGCAAGAGACTATATATCAGCAGTTTGAGAGGATCGCAACCGAGGGAGTAACCAAGGAGCGAATGGATAAAACACGTGAATTTATGTTGAAGAACTTCGGCAATATGAAGGAGCGCAACAGAGGCTGGATGAGCTTCATTGATGCACTCTATATCAACGAGTTAGACTACATCAACGACTACGAAAGGATCGTCCGCACCGTAACATCAGACGATGTAAAAGCCGCTGCACAGACCATCCTCAAAGAGAGCAACCGCACCGAGGTAATAATGCACCCCGCACGATAATAGAGCGTTGCAAGGCGGCGAAATTTCAAAGATCTTACAGAGGGAGGCTCGGTCACGTACTTCAGTACGCTCCGTCACTCCCCTCTGCAAGATCTTCAAAATTTCATCCACCTATCAACGCTCTATCCAAAAATACTGTCGTCCGCCAAATCGACCACTGGACAACAATAATCCAAAAATGTTCGACCCTAAGCAAGATCCAAGATTAGGCTCTCCATTGTCAATAGGTCGACAGTGTAGAGCCTATTTCGTAGTGTCGTGCCGCAGCCTGTGATCACCTTCACGACCTCTGCCGCTTGTACACAACCCACAACCCCAGGCACTACACCCATCACTCCCGAGATTGCAAGCGGTTGAGATTCAAGCAGTTGGCGATCAGGGTAGAGGTCTCGATAGCGACAGCCACCCTCATAATTAAAGAGCGACACCTGTCCACGAAACGCCCCGATCGAACCATACACATAAGGTCGCCCAAGCTCCGCACAACACTCGTCAATGAGGTAGCGAGTGGTGAAATTATCACACCCATCCACAACAATATCATACTCCGAAACCAACTCACGAGCGTTATCCTCTGCAAACCTAACAGCGTGAGTATCAACGACAATTTGCGAATTTAGATCCAACAGTCGCCGCCGTGCGCACTCCACCTTCAACTCCCCCACTTCGCTCTCACGATACAACACTTGCCGCTGCAGATTACTCTCGCTCACAGTGTCGCAATCGACCAAACCGATACGTCCAACGCCAGCCGCTGCAAGATACAATGCGATGGGCGATCCAAGCCCCCCGACACCAACAAGCAGCACCGAGCTTCGATGAAGTCGCTCCTGCCCAGCCTCGCCAATCTCGGGGAGCATCGTGTGTCGACTATAGCGCTCGGACATAATCGATCTCGTCAAATGATGCGTCCCAATCCTTCCAAACCACCTCATAACCAACACGTTGTATCGCTCGCCTCACCTCCTCAGGCGTACGTCCGTCACTCACCTCAAACTGCTCCAACGCCTCTGGATAAGTTGCGTATCCACCGGGTTCAGTCTTAGATCCAGCGCTCATCGATGTGACACCCAGCGTAGCGATATTGTCACGGAACGCCGCCTCTTCACGTGTCGAGAGCGATATATCGACATCGTGGTCGAAGATACGGAACGCAAAGATCAGCTGCGCCAACTCCCTATCCGAGAGGACAACATTTGGCTGAAAGTGCCCCTCCGATGGGCGCATACGTGGGAAATTTACGCTAAACTTCGTCCGCCAATAGTTGCGCTGCAAGTACCTCAAGTGGCGAGCCATCATCGTCACATCCGTTCTCCACTCCTCCAAACCAATCAAGACACCCATACCGATTTTGTGCAGTTTAGCCTCGCCCATTCTATCAAATCCGTTGACCCTCCACTCGAAGTTAGATTTCATTCCTCGTGGGTGGTAAACCTTGTATCGTTCCCTGTTATAGGTCTCCTGAAAGCAGATCACGCCATTCAGCCCCGAGTGGCTCAACCGCTCATACTCCTCCGCCTTGAGAGGCATCACCTCCAACGTGAGGTTCGAGAAGTATGGACGAGCCGCCCGAAGTGCTCTTTCGAGATACTCCACGCCAGCCACACGAGGGTTCTCGCCCGTCACCATCAAGAGGTTCTCAAATGGGCCGATCTTCTTAATCGCCTTAAATTCGTTGACCATCTCCTCCTCCGTAAGAATCACACGAGCGATGGGGTTATCGTGCTGAAAACCGCAATATACACAGTGATTCGTGCAGGAGTTCGTAATGTAGAGCGGCACATACATCTGCATCGTCTTGCCAAACCGCTGCTGCGTATAGAGGCGACTAAGTGCCGCCATCTGCTCCAAATAGGGCGTAGCCGCTGGCGAGATCAACGCCATAAAATCCTCTGCTGTGAGCCCACCACGCTTTGCCAATGCACGCTCGACATCCGCTGCTGTCATTGCATAGATCTGCTCGGTAGTCCCCTCCCAGCTATATTTCGCTAGTTCTTCTGAAAAACTCATTGCCAAGCCTCCTAATCCAAAAATGATGTCAACGGGCTACTCGCCACCGCCTGCAACTGCTGAGCGCCCAAGCCAGCCTCATAAGCCATACGTCCAGCCTCGACTGCCGCCTTGAATGCTGCCGCCATACTCACAGGGTCTTGCGCCACCGCAATCGCCGTATTGACCAACACCGCATCTGCACCCAACTCCATCGCCAAAGCAGCGTGGCTCGGTGCTCCGATACCTGCATCGACAACCACAGGGACGTGGCTCTGCTCGATGATCAGCTCAATGAAATCTCGTGTGATGAGACCCTTATTACTTCCGATCGGAGCAGCCAACGGCATCACCGTAGCGGCACCCACCTCCTCCAGCTGCTTACACAACACAGGGTCAGCCTGCACATAAGGCAACACCACAAAACCCATCTTCACCAACGCCTCCGTAGCCTTAAGTGTCTCCACGGGGTCGGGCAATAGGTAACGAGGATCGGGGTGAATCTCCAACTTCAAGAAGTTTGTTCCGAACGCCTCACGTGAAAGCTGCGCTGCAAAGATCGCCTCCTCAGCGTTGCGTACACCCGATGTGTTTGGCAACAACTGGATGTGATCTGCCGTTACTCCGTTCAACATTGCATCGCCTCCGTTCTCCACCTCGCCAATATCTACACGCTTCATTGCGAGCGTCACCATCTCCGTTCCCGATGCCAATATTGCCTTGCGCATCAAGTCGTTAGAGCTAAATTTTCCTGTTCCAAGAAATAGTCTCGATGAGAACTCACGCCCTCCTATAACTAATTTTTTCATAACTTTATAATTGATTAAAACACCAACACCTAATTACACTATCAAGCCAGCTAAAAGGGAGCTAGCTCCCCTAAATGTACTATCAAGCCAGCTAAAAGGGAGCTAGCTCCCCTAATAACTACCCCCCGTACGTTGCCTGAATCACCGTCACCTTGTCACCATCGCTGATCTCTGTTGTCGCCCACTCCACACGTGTGACGATACGATTATTCAGCGCCACAGCAACACCCGTCTCGGCAATGCTCTGTGCTGCCAAGAGCGCTGTGATTGTCGCTCCATCCTCCAGCTTGACCGCTGCATTGTTCAGTGAAATATCCATTTTCCCTACATTTAATTTGTCATCATTGCGATGTGCGAACTTACACAAAAAAAATTAAATCACATATATAAAATCGAAAAATCTGATCTATATCCACGAAATTATCTACTGCAACAAAAAAAACGTGAATCCGAAATCAATCGAACCCACGTTAATTTTTCTAATTTTTATTGTCAAGTCACCTACCACTAAGCCCGTCAAAAGGGCGCTTGCGCCTATTCGGTGATTGTTCCTGTGTAGTTGTTAAACCCTGTGTAGTCGAAGTTAAGGTCGAGGGATGTACGCTCCATTGTGTATGATAGCTCATTCGATGGTGAGTATAGTAGCTCGTCCATCACATCATTACCGTTCTCATCCACACGGCGAATGATTACGATACCGTTAGGGTCGGTCATAGCGTACAACACCGTGCCATCCTCCTCCACATACTCTTCAAAGACTTGGCTATAGAGCATTATATGGAACTCGTGACCATTCTTCATAAAGTAGCGATCGAGCCTTAGGTGCTTATAAGATTCGCCAGTGATGAAGTCTGTAAGTGGCTCATCGAAGAACTCAGTCGGGTAGTTACCCTGTGCATCCGCCTTGCGATATGTCTCGAAACGCTCCTGCATATAATAGGTTGACTTCAAAGTGTAGAGCTCATCAGTATCTTGATAGAAGTGATACGCCACAGGTGTGATTGTGTTGTCGATGTAACCAGCTACCTCCTCGATGTCGTAGCGGATCACCTCACACAACAGCGACAAGTTATCACCCAAGTAACACAATCTCAAATTTGTAGCGCTGTCATAACAGTAACCCTCTGGCGTAGTATTAACTAGTTTTGTCAGATCAATTCCATAGTCGTCTGCATCAATCGACAACCAAATGTAGTCATTGCCCTCGATAATTTTATCTGCAAATACACTTGCTGCTGCCGTCTTAAGTGCCGTAACCTCGCTTGTTGTCAATGACGACTCGGCTGTTGGTGTTAATATCTCAGCAGCGTAGACCTCCTCGACTGGGGTCGGATCATCTGTATGCACAGAACAACCCGTCACAGCCAGCGCTGCGGCAGCCACAATAGCTATATGAGTAAACTTCTTCATATTATACATTTTTATCATTTAAATCTTGCTATTGATACTCTCCTCGCCCGACCCACTGAGCTGAGCGAGGAGAGTAGTTATTTACCTATGGACGAACTTCATACTTAATAAGTTCCACATCACGAATATAAGCATCATCGTCATACTTGATGAAGTTGATACCGATACGGTTGTACTCTGGCGTTCCATTACCTGTGATGTTGAAGTATGATGGTCCAGCCGAATATGTCACCCACTGACCGATATTTGCAGCATCACCATAGCTCAAACTTGCTGTCGAGTTGAGATACTTCGTAGTAATTGGCGTAGTGTAGCTACCCCAAGTATAAGCTGACTCAGAACCAAATACCAATGCGATGTTTGGTCGGACATTTGTACCAGATGAGTTATATTGACCGCCACCAGCCAAAGTAATATCGTGAGGAATAAGCATCTTGAACGAAATCTTATACTGTGTCGAGGTCACCAACTTAAAGTGAGAACCATTATAGAGCACCCTATTTGTCGAGACCTTAGGATCGGCAATCAGCTTGATACAGCGCTTTGACGAATCTGTTGGATCTGCAACGACAGCCGCCTCTGAGTAGACTGAAGAGGATGTTCCGAATGTCCAAGTAGCCTCAGTCGTTGAAGAGTAACCCGAGTACGAGAGGTTTCCGTACGACATATTATCGAAGTCGAAACTATCATCCGTAGTCATCACCACACCATCAACTCCGCCCTCGCCAAGTGTCAAGGCATCTGAGACCGTAGTGAACGCTGATAGCGATCTGCCCGAGGCATCTGTTGTAGGCACAGCCACACTTCCGTCATAGGTAACGTAGACCACATCATCCGTGTAGAAACGATCTGTAGTACCACCATTCAATGTCAACTGTAGGCGTGTGTTATTAGTCGTAAACGACACGCTCTTGATTGTGAGCTGACTAGCTGCTGAGAAGGTATCACCCTCACTCGGAGCGCTGTAGTAGACCTTAAACGCATTGATGAGGTTCGCTGTATTGACACCTGACGCACTAAATGACGAGCCATTGTCGAGTGTGATGTAGACCGTAGTCGTTGAGTCGTAGTTCAACGTAGCAGCGATTGGAGCCTCACTCACCGTAGCTGTGATCTCGCACGAAAGTTCGCCTTTCTCAGCCACTCGGTTATCCATACTATCATCGACCCTCTCTTCTCGCTCAGCGGTAAGTGTCAACTTAAAGTCACCTGCCTTAGAGTAGTTCACCTTGATGATGTTGCTCGTAGCGCTGTTTGTGTAGACCGCACCAGTCGTTGGGTTTACATATTGGATCGTGCAGCTTGACGAACCGTCGTCTGTGCTATCAACAATTGTGTACTCATCCACACCAAACGAGTTGAGTGTGAAGTATAGAGGATCACCAGCATTTGTCGAAACCGAGGCTGTCGACTTCGATGCGTCTGTTGAGCTGTCCGTTGTTGTAAATGTCGAAACATTCTCACCAAAGGCATCAGACGATAGTGTTACGCTCACATCATTTGTAAATGAGTTGAAGTTCTGCTTATAGACATTCATCGTGATGCTCTTGCTCACGGTAAACTTGTTGTTACCAAGATCCAAAACATTTGTGAAGTAACAAGCAGCGTTAGTTCCATAAGTCGATGTAGCCGGCGAGTCATAACCATATGTAGTTGGATAGTTACAAGGTCGTGTTGACTCGAACGATAGGTCGACCGTAGATTGTCCCTCACTAAGTGTGAAGTCTACACCCTCACCACTATCACTATCCTCTTGGTATCCCTCACTATTTAGCTGCCACTTAACATTTGAGAAACCGGCACCCCAACCATCTGCACTTTCACCAACCTTATATGCTGCGAATCGAGCAAGTGTAGTTGTTGCCGATGATGGGATCACCATTGTACCCGTTGCTGGCTCATATACTCTATTTGCCACATCCAACGTTGTTGTGGTATCCTTGTATCTAAAGCTGTAGTTGAACTCTGGGATACTAAGTGTGTCACTAAGATTAGCATCACCAAGCGCAATCGGCACATCCGACAACAACGAGATCGATGAATCTGACAACTCGAATGGCATATATGTACTCTGAACCTCGCCCAAGTAGTTTACATCGTGTCCATCGTAGATTAGCGAGAAGTTCTCACCTGTGTATAGGTTCATTGGGAATGTGATAACCAACTGGTTCGTGCCGTTAACCTCGACCTTGTTAGAGCGGAGCTCCAATGTTGTCGTTGACTCGCTCGATGTTGTCGATGTATATGATGCTTTTGCGATGTAACCAGATTTATCGGCAGCTTCTGTGATCGATGTACGGCGAGCCACGAAGCAAGCGTAGTAGTCTGTTGCCACTGTTGAGTTGAAACTATGAGTAGTTGTATCCGACAATGTAAGCGTTACCTCATCAATACCTGTGATCTTAGCAGTGTAGAGAGCGCTCGATGGATCAAGCACAACGCTTAGTGCGAAGTACTGAGTATCTGATGCTGTGCCCTCACTTGAACTACGGTCATCCGTTGCCGTGAACTCCACGATCACATACGTATCTTTCGTAGCCGATTTGTAGAACATAGCTCTCGCCATATCCGAATCCAACTCCTCGCTCTCATAGTCTGTCGTTGTCAAAGAAGTATCACTTTCCTGCAAATGAAACACCCACTCGCACTCCATATCGAACGCCTTAGTCTCGCTAGCCGATGTTGGGTAGGTCTGATCGCTCATATAGAAGTCGTCACCTACGTTTACTGTGTAGACAGGAATGCTGTCATAAATCTTATTATAATAATATTCCTTAGGATAACTTCCATCAACATCTTGCACAATCTCAGCCTGCATAGCAGTGTCACTAAAGAGCTTAAACGCTGCGGTCACCTCATACGGGTAGACCTTGATCTCAAAGACCTTATCCAACTCATAGAGACCCTTATACTCATCGTCATCATCGGTGATCTTATATGCGTAGTACCTAATCTCATTATCAACATAGTACACAGGGCGAGTAAAGACCGACTGCATCGAGATACTCGTTACACCTGAACCAGCCGTATCAAGAGCCGATGCACTAACAGTTAAGGTCGTTTCACTGCTCTTAGCACCATTAAGATCAGACCACGCAGATGCTACATACAGATCCTTACCAGCACCGCTATTTGACAAATCCTCAAAGGTGAATGTCGTTGTGTTTGCTGTAACTGTATTAGCAGCCATAACATACTCCAACGGGAAGATAGAGGTAGTGACACCATCCTTCTTAACAATCCAGTTAGCCACCTCATAGCTCTGCGAGCCATCGCCCGATCCCTCTACCTCAAGGTAAGAGAATGACTTAAGCACCGAGCCGCTATCAACCGACAAATCCGTAAGCGAGGTATCACGCTTATAAGTAACCTTAAGCACATCGCTCGACGAGAGGTAGGGATCAGCAACCGCAATCAAGAGCGAACCATCGCTATCCACCGCTACCGAGCTACCTGTGAAGTCTGCACTATAGATCGTCTCCATAACATCCTCCATCTCGCCCTCCTCGTTCTCCACCTTCTCGCCCGTAGCCTCCTCGCAAGTAACCGTGATACGGAAACAACCACCGAGCTGTGACGACATCGAGAGTGACTCGATAGGGTCAAACTTCGCACCATCTGCGGGTGTAAAACGTATAGTTTGCAGGTCAACATAGGACGCAACTCCCGAGATCGCTGCTGCCTCAGGCTCGTCATCCTCACCTGCTGCCACAACATCGGGGTCACTCGCACAACCCACCATCAAGGCGAGTGCCGTTGCAAATGTCGCCAATGATTTAAATATATTGAATCGTCTCATAATAAACTATTTTTCTCTATTTTACACTACAGTGCTGCGTTAGTAACCTTAAAATTCCTGAAGTAAACCCTCGAACCAGCTGGTGTCGATGCCATAACCAACGCCAAACTAAGATCGTATCCAATCGTTGTCGCCGACACTGGGATCGGAACCTCATAATCTGCCGACTCAGCCCAACAGTTAACTGCTCCAGGCATTGTCGTTGTCGCCTTGAAGTCTGATGTTGCATAGTAATCAAGGCTACCTGTCAACCACGCATTTGCTGTATGCGTTGCTGGATATGGATCAACAATCGCTACGGTCATCGGCATCGTTGTTATCGTCAATGCGTTATAACTTGTGTTAACCGCAATATCCATCGTGAAGTAGTACATACCGGGTTGACCCTCAAACGAATAGTCTGTACCGATTCTCAACTTACCCGATGTATTTACATAATCTGCCTGCAAGCACATCGTAACATTCTCGCTATCATCACCCTCAGTTGTGTATGGGTCACGAACCAATGAGAATACAACAGTCTCATTACTATCGTCATCATACGCTGAGAAGAACCTCTTGTAGAGTGCTGCACGGAAGTAAATATTCTTATTATTAGCCGTTACATTTGCCACAGTACGTGAGCTGCTCAAACCACACTCCGCACAGATCTTATTATACAAGTAATCAAGATCAGCAATATCGTCTGGCAAAATATTCTCATACAAACCTGGCTCAACAGAGTAAGAACCCGCCGCAATCGAGTACCCCGTGCCAAGTGCCGTCTTAATATCCTCACTCAACACAAGCGTAATAGACTCATCCGTATTATAGAGCGAAGCCTCACCATCTGCCGCAAAGCGTATGTTCAACGTGTTCTCCTGCTCGCCATCTGCCGCTACACCCACCTCGATGTCTGTACAATCGAGTGTAGAGCTTGCGCCACCAGCCGCTATTCTATTCAACTTAACATTTGCAAGTCGCTCAGCATACGCCTCCGCAACACCAACATCTCCCGACTGTGACTTAATGTAAGCATCTGAATCAAATGTTGTGTTATCCAACACAATCTGCACCGTACGGCGATCAAGTGGCGAGAGACGGTACGTTGGGTTCAACGACTTCACATTCTCCGTAACCTTTATGTTCAACGGAATAGTCGTAGCAACCGACTTACCCGATGGCAACTCAGCATCATATCCATCAACATCTGCCGAACGGCTCGCCGTTAAGACAACCTTAAACGAGTCTTGACCCGATGTTAACGCATTGAATGTCATCGCTGCAATACTCTCCGTTGGACCACTATCCGATGTAATACCTGCTGCCGTACAGGTCCACGACCAAGTGTTTGGCTCGTAGTAAGAGTCATCCACAAAGTAGAGCGTCTCACCAAACTTAATAGTGATCTCCTCCGAGATGTTACCCTGCTCGTCTGTACCTGTCGCAACCTCCTGTGTCAACTCAGGATCTGTATAGACCTTAGCCGCCGCCTTGATCACTGGATCAAAGACCTGCACATACATAATACTATCGAAAAGATATGTATTTCCAACCAATGTCGAGCTATTTGAGTACACCGTGCTTGCATCAGCGCTACCACGCTGTGTGTAGTAGTGTGTCACTGCACTATCATAAGTATTGCTCAAGTGAACCGACTTCATACCCTCCTCCTTGAAGAGCACCGCAATCGTTGCATCAACCGTTGAATACGCCTCGTCGTCGGTGATTGTTGGCACACGTGGATCGATATATATCTCCATCGAGTCGGTGCTGCTGATCGTACCTGTCAACATATAACAGCCACTTCCCATCACCTCCCACTTGTGCGTCACAGTGTTGAGTGAACAATCCATAAATCCAAGGTAGTCACCCGTCTCAATCAAGATAGGCTCGTAGTTATTCACCGAACGACCCGAGATGAACCACGCTACATCGGCTCCCGTATTTGGCTCTACATACTCTCGGATGCACGAGCTCGTGAAGAGTGACATCACAAATAGTAGCGAAGCTATAATTTTACTCTTTTTCATAACAATTCTACTATAATGGGTTATTTAATATATGGGTTAGTAATCTTCTCTGAGTTAGGTATTGGGTAGTACCAATCCCACGATCCGTAAACCGAACTTGCCGCCAAATAGTCACGATAGAGTGTCTCACCATCGTCCATATTATCCTGATCGATACTCGAATAACGCTCTTGGAACTGATAGTTCGTACTTGTTCCAAAGACACCAGTCGTTGCATTAACCGACAAGTACTTAGGGCTATCCCAATAATATGTGTAGTCGAGCGATGTCGCCAACTCCGAGAAACGGCTCTGTGTAACGTTATAATCCTTAGTGTCTAGGTCAACCCAACGACGCAAATCGCAAACACGCATTTGGTAACCCTCCAAGCACAACTCGATTGGACGCTCCACCCACATTAGGTGCTTCATCAAATCCTCAGCTGTCATATTACCTGTTGTAGTCTGATATTGTGGTCCAGCGCTATATGCGTCATCACTCATATCCTCAACAGAACCATCAGGCATCTCAATATCACCATCAAATGTAGCCTCATCCCTTGAGTACTCACTCGACTGAGTATAGCTACCAACCAATATTCCACCAGCACGGCGGCGAACTCGATTGACATATTTCAACGCCTCGGTAACTCCACTCTCCACTTCGCCACCCTCGATCAACGCCTCAGCATACATCAAGTAGATGTCCGCCAAACGGATCAAACGGTAGTTAACACCCGATGATGTTGTGATCGTTGCATCACTCTCCGAAGTTCTAATGTCCCAATTTGTATGCTTACGGAATACACCTGTTGTACCATTCGAGAAACAACCCTGCTGCAGAGGAGTGCTATCACCGTAGTATCCCAAGTCATCATCACCATTAAGCGCCATAGTGTAAGAACCACGCTGTGTAAACTTACGCAAGCGATAGAGCTTTCCATTCTCATACTTAGACTTAAAGAGTGACTTATCCTCCACATTATCATCATTCGCACTACGCACGATACGACGTGTTCCATAAGGGAACAAACTTGTATAGGTGACACTTACCACACGACCCTCTTCGCCAGCCGCAACATCATTTCTATAGATGATCGAACGCTTATAGATATTTGAGTTATATGTATCCTCACCTGTAATCTTATCCGCTCCATCGCAGTAGTGAACAATAGCATCACTAACCATATAACCAGGGTTAGATGAGATTGAGTATGGTTCATTGATACGACCGATACCCATCTGAGTGTAGAGTACATCCTTGATCAAGTCACCATTATCATCGGGAGTATTGTAGAACTCATCCAATGTAAGGTCGATCTCAATCCAGTTGTCATCATTTAACTCATCTGGCTTCTCACACATAACCTCGTTCACCAACCACATCGATGGGATACAGGTGTAGTAACCACCCTTTGTTGCAAATACACGTGGATATGTGTTGTAGAGTAGCGCCTCACCCGACAAGTTGGTGTTATCTGTCAATGTGTAGCTCACCTCCAAGATCGACTCGCAGTTGAACTCACCAGCTGTTGTGAAGTTATGCTCCTTCAAAGGATCTGAGCTTCCGAACTCGCCCAGCTCAAAGTAACCGCTATCGATGATCTTCTTGAAGTAAGATCGAGCCTCAGTGTAACACTCCGAAGATGATAGCTCTGGGTTCTTAATATAGGTAGTGTTATAGACCTCAGTCGCTTGGTACAAGTAACTCATACCCAACACCGCATAAGCCGACCACTTTGTCACACGACCCGTATCCTCATCATCTGTCCACTCATCGGGCAATAGATCAACTGCAGCCTCCAAATCAGCACGATATGCCTCACGAATTGCAAATCCTGTAGCCAAAGGCTGTGCCAAGCTCTCAACGTCTGGAATAGGCTCAAGGATCAATGGAGCACACTCATCAGTAGACATATCGTGACGGAACGTAACCGTCAAGAAGTAGTAGAACAGACCACGCATAAAGAGCGTCTGACCCTCCATCTCATCCAAACGCTCCAACTGAGACTCCGAGAAGATCGTCTCACGAACTAGATCTATTCCCTCAAGCAGGTCGTTACAACGGCGGATTCCCATATAAATTGCCGCCCACTTATTACTCATTGTGCTGTAGGTATCGGTATAACTGTGCAGATAAGCCACATCATCAAATGTCTCACGGCTAGTACCGTTACCACCCTCACAGGCAATATCCGAACGCAAGTTATCCGAAGATACCGCATAGATATTTTGGTTCTTAAAGGCGTTATATACACCTGTCAACGCCGACTCGCATCGATCCACCGTAGTAAAGTACTCCGATGATGCTGTCGCATTCGGGTTCTCCTGCGTCAAGAAATCATCACAAGACGATATACTGACCGCTGCGAACAGAGCGAATATTACTTTTGATATAGATTTAAGTTTCATAATATTGTTTTGTCAGTTTTAGGTTAGAATTGTAGTGATGCTCCAACACGGAACTTCTGGCTAATTGGGTAGGTACCCTTATCCAATCCACGAGTAGAGAGTCCGTTACCTCCACACTCAGGGTCGTATCCTGTATATTTTGTAAATGTAAACACGTTATCAGCAGCGAAGTACACACGACACTTAGTGATTCCCAACTTCTGCAACGTCTTCTTCTGCAAACTATAACCAAGCATCAAACTCTTCAAACGAAGGAATGAACCATCCTCAATCCACAAATCTGAGTTTGCAGCGTAGTTATCGTGGCTACTACCTTGGTTAGCAGGGATATTAGATGTTGGGTTAGCCTCCGACCACTGATAGAGCAAGTCACGGTGTGTACTAGCCTGATAAGTGTAGATTTCCGTACCGTTGATAACCTTGTTGCCGATAGATAGATACCAGTTCATCGTCAAATCGAAGCCCTTGTAACCCAAACGACTTTGGAATCCAGACTCGAATACTGGCGCACCACTTCCGTAGTACTCACGGTCGTCATCGTCAATATCACCATCGCCATCTGAATCAACATACATCAAGTCACCCAAACGTGCATTTGGCTCATACTTCTGATAGTTGATAAGCTTACGCTCCGTGTTGATAACGCCATTTGTTGGCATCAACATAAATCCACCCGCTGGCAGACCTTCTTGAACAACTGTTACACAGTCTGAAGTATCGCTACCGCCAATTGGCGAACTATCGTCAAAGTAGTAACGTGTAACATTCTCAGGCATCTTAGTAACCTCATTTTGGTTAGATGCAGCTGTGATATTCAAGTTGATTGTAGCCTTCTTAATCTTACCACGATAGCCAGCAGCAAGCTCGATACCTTGGTTTCGCATATCACCCACGTTGTAGATAACAGTCTGTGATGCGCCATCTCCTGCCGAAGGTGGAATCTGCATCTTAAAGAGCATATCCTTCTTCATAGAGCGATATACATCGAGTGTCGCTGTGAACTTATTCTTCATCCAGCCTGCATCCAAACCTAGATTATACTGTGTTGTAGTCTCCCACTTCACATCCGAGTTGGCGTAACCATCGATCTCAACACCCGAACTTGCCTCTACAGCATCATTGTCTCGACCAAAAGCGTAATCCTTTTGGTAAGCCATAACTGTGTAGTACTGATATGCGCTGAGTGACTGGTTACCTGTTGTACCCATACTTGCACGGAACTTCAACGATGTCATCTTTGATGAGTGCCAGAAGTTCTCATCCGAGATATTCCAAC
Source organism: Rikenellaceae bacterium (assembly GCA_047174325.1). Lineage (GTDB taxonomy): Bacteria > Bacteroidota > Bacteroidia > Bacteroidales > Rikenellaceae > Alistipes. The sequence continues at coordinate 28,984 of JBCQUE010000012.1, forward strand.
CAGCAGATACTGATGGGAACATTCCCCAGCGATTGTCCTTAGCGAACTTCGATGAACCATCTCGACGAACAGAACCACTCAACATATACTTGCCCGAGTAAGAGTACTGCATACGAGCCAACATACCGACAAGCGTATTTGTAGAGATTGAACCTTGGTCAACCGTCATATCCTCCGTACCGATGTCGAGCGAAACGATGTCTGATGCCACCAAGTCATAGATCTGAGCCGAGAATGAGTTACTTGAATACTTCTCTGTACTGAATACCGCTGTACCCGTAAGTGAATGGTTTCCGTAGACCTTGTTCCAAGTCAACATATGCTCAAGTGTCATCTTCGTTGTACGAGCGTGTGTATTCTTCATCGAAGAACGAGTAGATGTCGACTCCTGCAAGTTACCATCCGAATCATACATCTCGAAGAGTGGAGCGTAGTTGATTGTCTTTTTGTTTGTGTAGCTCGAACCAAAACGTGTCGTCCACTTCAAGCTCTTCGAGATGTCGTATGCCGCACTGATGTTGAGCATTATCGTCTCATCTGTTGTTGAGTTCTCCTGTGTAAACTTATAGAGTGTCGAACTCATACTATCCATATCGGTATCAGACGCACCAGACTGTGCCTGATTCACATCCGACAGTGAGATCTCCGTTCTTGTTGGGTTGAATGAGTACGCCGTAAGGAGCATATTACCACTTGGTGAGTACTTCTCCTCCAACTTCACAGAGATGCTCGAAATCAATGTCCACTTATCACGCTTAAATGTTGCGTTCGAGCGGATATTGTAACGAGTAAGACCTGTGTTGATGATAACTCCCTCTTGGTCGAACATATTGGCGATCAAGCTATAGCGAAGGTTATTGCTACCGCCCGAGAAGTTGAGTGTATAGTTCTGAATCGCTGCATAGTTATTCAGAACGAGGTTAATCAAGTTACTATTGTTGAAGATACCTGTTGAGTTAGATGCAGAGATTGTACTCGATGCACCCCAAGTATTCTCATACGTACCATCGATACGCTGTCCCAAGATCTGAGTGTAACGATACTCCGATGCGCTGAGCAGTGGCACCATCGATGTGATCGCCTGAATACCGTAGTAGCCATCGACCGAGATCTTCATCTCACCAGCCTTACCAGCCTTTGTCGTGATGAGGATAACTCCCGCCGCTCCACGAGTACCGTAAACCGCCGCAGATGCAGCATCCTTCAAGACATCGATACTCTCGATCTCGCTCGCTGCCAAGCCTGGATCGCCGTCAAATGGCACACCATCGACAACATAGAGAGGTTCGTTACTACCTGTGATAGAGCTCACTCCACGAATCTGAATCTGTGATGCCTCACCTGGCTCTCCTGATGTCGCCTGAACATTCAGTCCAGCAACAAGTCCCTGAAGTGATGTACCAAGGTCGGCGGTCGCCATCTTCTCAAGCTCCTCGCCCTCGACACGAGCCACGGCACCTGTTACCTCCTTACGCTTCTGTGTACCGTAACCTACGACAACGACCTCATCGATGCTCTCCGTCTTCTCTCGAAATATAATTTTATAATCTGATTGCCCTGCTGATAGCTTAACATTAGCCTCCTCATAACCGAGGAAACTTACCTTAAGTCGACCCTCCGCCGGTACCGAAAGTGTGAATGCGCCGTTGAAGTCCGTCACCGTACCTCGCATCGTTCCATCGAGTTGAACTGTCGCTCCGATAATCGGAGAACCGTTATTCAATGTAACTACACCCTTAATCGTTCTATTCGATTGGGCGTACAGCTCACCACATCCTAACGAGAGGAGTATGACAACCAAGGCACGTAAAAAAAATTGTAGCTTTTTATTCATCTTGTAGGTTGAATTAGTGGTTTTGTTGGTTTATTTTGTTTCTCTTTAATTCTCTGTTGCTCCAACTCAGCCTCAGCCCTATGGTTGTAACACCACATCGCTTAAGACGTAACCGCCCTACTACACTCTTCCAATACCTCGGTTTTCGTTGGTTTTTTCTCTTGCTGTGTCTAGCCTTGCTGCCACCCCTTGGGCGACAATACAGCCGTTCCACCACGTTAGGTTGGTTGTGGTACGGAACACAGCATAAACAAAGTTATAACAAAAAAATTAAATCACAACATTTTTTTGCAATTACTTTGCGATTATTGTGAAAAAAAGTTGTTTTTAGTGCATTTTGAGCACAAAATCGGGAAAATCACCCATTTTTTCACCACCACTCCACACCACCACAGCACACAAAAAAACTCGGGCAGGGAAAAATCCCCACCCGAGCACTATTAATATATATAGGTCTACTTAGCCTCGATCGTGATACTCTCACTCTTCAGACCCTTGCTCGATGCCTTAAGTGTGATCTTACCGCCATTGCCGCCCTTATTCGAGTTAAGGATCGCCATACACTTACCGCTAAACGCCTTGCGATATGGAGCTTGGAACGACTCCGTAGTCGCCGCATTTCCATTGCCCACCGCTAGGAGCTTACCTGCACCCTCAACCGAGAAGTTCACCAAGTTATCAGCCTCAGGACATACATTACCATCCTTATCGACAATCGATACGGTGACGTAGCTCAAATCCTTGCCATCGGCCGTGATCACGCTGCGATCAGCCTCCAAGCGAATACCCGCTGGCTTACCTGCCGTACGAACAACCTCTTCCAAGATAGCCTTACCGCCCTTATAACCAACAACCTTCAACTCACCAGCCTCATAAGGAACGTCCCACGACAGACGATACTTCGACATAAAGACGCTGTCGGGGCAGCGCACAAACTGAATCTTAACAGGTGTCAAATCCTTACCCTTAACACGCTTGCCCAACGACTTTCCATTGAGGAACAACTCCGCCTCCTCACAATTCGTGTAGCAATATACAGGCACATCCTTACCCTTCATTCCCTTCCAATTCCAGTGAGGCAAGAGGTGGATCATATCCTTCTTAGTGTTCCAGTGGCTCTGATACAAGTAGAAACGATCCTTTGGCAGACCACACAAATCGACAGCACCGAAGTATGATGAGCGGCTTGGCCAGTGACCATTCCAGTAACCATTCGTAAAGTTATCACGACCTCCATAAGGCGTTGGCTCGCCCAAATAGTCAAATCCTGTCCAGATAAACTCTCCAATCATAAATGGATTCTTCTCAAGGGCATCAAACTCAACATCTGGTGGATACGCCCAGCCTGGTCCGATAAGGTCATAACTTGTAACCTGCAAAGATTTGTGAGTCTTATACTTCTCGATAGGCAGGTGATACACACCACGGCTACTTGTGCACGAAGATGTCTCCGATGCGTAGAGGATCATTTGAGGATACTTCTCACGCAACACCCCGTAGTGAAGCGGCTTATAGTTGACACCCACAACATCCAACTGCTGCGCCATATTGTTATCATAAGGACCTGGATAGTTGTTGAAACCGATAGTCGATGGACGTGTGCGGTCGATCTTGTGCACGATGTCAGACAATCTCTTTGCATCCTTCCAACCCTCATCCTTAAACTTCTGCTCCAAGATCTCGTTACCCACGCTCCACATAATCACCGATGGATGGTTGCGGTCACGCATCATAATATTTGTAACATCCGCCTCGCTCCACTCATCGAAGAAGAGACCGTAGTCATTCTCTGTCTTATTAAGTCTCCAACCATCGAAGATCTCGTCAAGAACCATAAGTCCCAACTTATCGCAAATCTTCAAGAACTCAGGTGATGGAGGGTTGTGTGATGTACGGATAGCGTTAACACCCATATCCTTCATCATCTGCAACTTACGCTCATCAGCACGGTCATATTGAGCCGTACCGAGTGGTCCATTATCGTGGTGCAGACACACACCATTCAACCGCACCTTCTCGCCATTGAGGAAGAAACCATCTGTATTGAACAAGATCGAGCGGATACCAAACGTAGTCTCATCCACATCAACAATCTCCTTACCCATCGTAACCTCACTCTTCATCGTGTAGAGCGCTGGCGAGTCTGGTCCCCACTTCTGAGGGTTCTCCACGCTGATCCACGCTGCCGCCTTGACGGAGCCCATCGCTGGCACCTCTACCTTTGTCGACTTCGTGCCGATCTGCTTACCCTTAGGGTCTAAGATTGTGTACTTCACCGTCGCCACGCCCGACGTAGCGCCCTTATTCACCACATCAGTCTCGACATTCACCACAGCCAACTTATCAGTCACTGTAGGTGTCCAGACAAATGTACCCCAAAGCGGAATATGCACAGGCTCATTAACGCTCATCCAAACGTTACGATAGAGACCAGCACCTGGGTACCAACGAGCCGAAAGATCCTTCGGGTCAAGCTTCACCGAGATCACATTCTTCGAGCCATCAAACTTAAGGTGCTTAGTGATGTCATACGTAAATCCAACATAACCATAAGGACGACGACCAACAAAGTTACCGTTGACCCACACACGAGAGTCGCTCATCGCACCATCAAAGATGATGTTCACAACCTTACCCTCAGCCTCCTTAGGCATTGTAAACGACTTGCGATACCACGCTGTACCGTGAAATGGAAGTCCGCCATTACGAGCGTTATACTTCACATCAAATGGACCCTCGATCGCCCAATCGTGCGGCAAATCGAGCTTTCGCCACTTATCATCTTTAAATTGGGGAGTCTCCGCCTCCATAGAGCTGCCGTTGAAGAATCGCCAATCCTCATTGAACGAACTCATCGCACGGCTACCAGCCATCGATGCCGTAGCCAACGAGCAGAGCAGCAGCGAGGCGAGAATTTTTTTGTAGTTCATACTCACTTTTAATTTTAGGTTAATTATTAATTTAATTCCAGCCACAAAGATACAACTATTTTCACAATATACAAATTTTCAATTATGAGTTATGAGGGAAGCTAGCTCCCTTTTAGCTTTGGCTAGCTACTCAGCAATACAAGCAATACGAGCAATACGAGCAATACTCAGCAAATATTCACCAAAAGTAGAACCAATATAAACTATTTTTTATATCTTTGCAGAACACAAAAACCAACCAATAGATAAATTTACCTTATAATTAATACTTTTTTATGAAGAGTAAAACTTTAACTGCGTCATTGGGACTACTCTCGTTGGCAATCCCCGCAGCAATTCAAGCCGCTCCACAACAGGGCGCAAAGGCTAAAGAGGCGAAGAAACCCCTCAACGTGATCCTAATCGTCACTGATGACCAAGGCTACGCCGATGTGGGCTACGTTGGCAACCCAAACATCCGCACCCCTCAACTCGACCAACTCTCTACAGAGAGCACCGTGTTCGACAACTTCCACACAGGAACAACATCAGCCCCAACACGTTCGGGTCTTATGACGGGTCGCTACGGCAACGCTACAGGTGTGTGGCACACAATCGGTGGTCGCTCACTGCTCGACCTTGAGGAGTACACAATCGCCGAGGCATTCAAAGATAGCGGCTACACAACCGCTCAGTTCGGTAAGTGGCACTTGGGCGACAACTACCCATACCGCCCAATGGATCGTGGATTTGACGAGTCGCTTTGGCACAAGGGTGGCGGTGTAGGTCAAACCCCAGATTACTACAACAACACATACTTCGAGGATACCTACTTCCGTGGCGACACCCCCGAAAAGCAGACAGGATACTGTACAGATGTATTCTTCCAAGCGGCCGAGGAGTTCATCGAGAGCAGCAAGGAGCAGGATAAACCATTCTTCTGTTATCTAGCGGCAAATGCACCTCACGGTCCGTATCACATCGACGAGCGCTGGGTCGAGCCATTCCGTGGTAACCCCAACATTATGAGCCCCGAGTTCTACGGTATGATCTACAACTTTGACTACAACGTGGGTAAGCTCCGCTCATTCCTCACACGTATGGAGATAGACGACAACACGATCATCATCTTCTTCGGTGATAACGGCTCGACAGCGAGCGCTAAGCTCGACAAAGCTGGCTACGCAATCGAGGGCACAGGCTACGCCGCTGGACTTCGTGGTAAGAAGGGACAGGTATTTGAGGGTGGTCACCGCCAAGCGATGTTGATGCACATTCCGGGCGAGCGCCCAGCCAAAAGTGAGCAGCTCACTGCCTACATCGACATTATGCCGACATTGATCGACCTTTGCGGCTTGACACCATCAGAGAAGATCAAGTTTGACGGAGTAAACATCGTCGACAACTACTGCGCTAAGGGTCGTGTATTCGTAAACGACACACAGCGTAAGGAGAAGATGGAGGAGGATAAGTCGTACTGTGTAGCACGTGACGAGTGGCGACTAATCAACGGCAAGATGCTCTACGATATGTCGACCGACCGTGAGCAGCGCCACGATGTCTCGAAGAAGTATCCCGAGATCGTAAAGGAGCTCACAGCTGAGTATAAGAAGTGGTGGAGAAAGACGAGCGTACGTGCCGATCAGTTCCAATACATCCCGATCGTGAACGATGAGACAAAGAGCATTAAGTTGTGTTGTCACGATATTCACGACACACAGAATCGCCCAAATGTATGGAACTTCAACTTCCTCCACACAACGCAGAAACCAGCTCCAGGTTGGTGGTGCGTATCGTTGGATAAGCCAACAAAGCTCTCGTTCGATGCCTATCGTTGGAGCCCTGAGGCTAATCTTCCATTGGGTGGCGATGCTCCCGAGGGTCGATTCATCCCGAACGGCACACGCTACCCTGCAGGTGCGAAGATTGACGATATGGTGAGCCTGACGATTAAACTCAACGGCAAGGAGGTAGCCAAGAGCACAAAGATAGATCTCACAAAGCCAGCAGCATCTACACCAAGCGTAAAGATCCCTGCAGGCAAGCACGAGCTACAGGTATTGTTCGCCGACAAAGATGGCAAGGAGTACTCAGCGTGGTACGTGATGGTCAACAGATAATCATCTCTAACCGATAATAAACAGGGGAGGCAAAACGCCTCCCCTAATTTTTTTGCAATATAATACTCAATTCAGCAATACTCAGCAACACTCAGCAACACTCAACAATACTCAGCAACACTCAGCAATACTCAGCAACACTCAGCAATACTCAGCAATACTCAGCAATTCCCAGCCCACACAATCTTTATTCAGTGAGAACTATATGATCGCACTCAATCCCCACCCTCTCAAGCAGCTCGATCCCGTCCCGCTTGCTGTACTCATCGAAGTAAACCACACGCTTAATTCCAGCCTGTATTATCAATTTTGAGCACTCGATGCAGGGCGAAGTTGTGATGTAGAGCGTAGCCCCCTCACAATTGTTTGCGCTCTTAGCAACCTTAGTGATCGCATTCGCCTCAGCGTGAAGTACATATGGTTTCGTTACATTACCCTCATCTTCGCACACATTCTCAAATCCCGACGGCGTACCGTTGTACCCGTCCGAGATAATCATCTGATCCTTAACGATTAGCGCACCCACTTGACGGCGAACACAATATGAGTTTTCCGCCCAGATGCGAGCCATACGCAGGTAGCGCATATCTAGCTGCCGCTGTTTCTCCTCTCTATATCCCATCGTTGTTACACCTTTCCGTGGCACGCCTTATATTTTTTGCCACTTCCGCAGGGGCAAGGGTCGTTTCTACCGATCTTCTTCTCAGCGTGTGCAGGCATCGCTCTGCCTCGCTCCGCTGTCTCAGCCGCTGCTGCCGCTGCTGATGCTGCACGTGAAGCCTGCAACTTAGCCTGCTCAATACGAGCCCTCTCGGCACGGATCTTCTGCTCACGAGCAGCACGAGCCTGAGCTGCCGCCATAGCCTCAGCACGAGCCTCAGCATCATCCTCGGCTGGCTCTTGACGCACAGGAACGAACGCCTTATCGATGATCGAAAGCACCTCACGGTTCACCTTGATAAGCATCTTTGAGAAGAGCCCAAACGACTCAAATTTATAGATCAAGAGCGGATCTTTCTGCTCATAAGTTGCATTCTGAACGCTCTGGCGAAGGTCATCCATCTCACGAAGGTGCTCCCTCCAAGCGTCATCTATCGAGGTGAACATCACCACTTTAGTGAACATTCTGTAGATCTCACGACCAGCGCTATCCTTACACTTCTGAAGGTTGATCGGCACATTGAAACCGAGGTGACCATCCGTGATCGGGATCATAATATTGGTATCCATATTATCCTTGCGATCCTCATAGACACGCTCCATAACGGGCGCAACAGTATCGGCAATCATCATAGCACGGCGCTCATAGTGAGCAACAATATCGGCAATGATTTGGTCAATGATTTGACGAGGTGTCGCCTTGCGATAGCTCTCTGCATCCATCGAGAAGTCGATCGCAACCTCACGAATGAGATCCATCTTAAACTCCTCATACTCCGCACCCTCATACTGCTCAACAAACGCCTCAGCGAAGTCACACATTATATTGTTAATATCGATCTCGACCCTCTCGCCGTGCAGTGCGTGACGACGACGTGTGTAGATCACCTCACGTTGTGAGTTCATCACATCATCATACTCCAACAGTCGTTTACGAGTACCGAAGTTATTCTCCTCGACCTTCTTCTGAGCCCTCTCGATGGTCTTAGTCATCATACTTGACTGGATCACCTCGCCATCCTCAAGACCCATCTTATCCATAATCGTAGCGATACGACCCGACCCAAATAGACGCATCAAATCATCCTCCAACGAGACAAAGAACTGAGACGAACCGGGATCACCCTGACGACCTGCACGACCACGCAACTGACGATCGACACGGCGGCTATCGTGCCTCTCCGTACCGATGATCGCCAAACCGCCAGCCTCCTTCACAGCCTGTGAGAGCTTAATATCCGTACCACGTCCCGCCATATTTGTAGCGATCGTAACCTGACCTGTATGTCCCGCCTCAGCAACTACCTGAGCCTCCGTTTGGTGCTGCTTAGCGTTGAGCACGTTATGTTTGATCTTGCGAAGTGTAAGCATACGGCTCAAGAGCTCCGAGATCTCTACGGATGTAGTTCCGACCAAGACTGGGCGACCCACAGCCACCAACTTCGCAACCTCCTCAATCACAGCGTTATACTTCTCACGCTTAGTTTTGTAGATCATATCCTCCATATCCTTTCGCTGGATAGGACGGTTTGTAGGGATCACCACAACATCGAGTTTATAGATGCTCCAGAACTCCGATGCCTCAGTCTCTGCCGTACCCGTCATTCCGCCCAACTTGTGATACATACGGAAGTAGTTCTGCAGTGTAACCGTTGCGAATGTCTGTGTAGCCGCCTCCACCTTTACGCTCTCCTTAGCCTCGATCGCTTGGTGCAGACCATCCGAGTAGCGGCGACCATCCAAGATACGACCTGTCTGCTCATCCACGATCTTCACCTTATTATCCATCACCACATACTCAACATCCTTCTCGAACATCGAGTACGCCTTAAGCAGCTGATTCACAGTGTGTACACGCTCCGCCTTAATTGAGTAATCCTTGATCACCTCATCCTTCTTCTCGGCACGCTCCTCTAACGATAGCTCACTCTTTTCGAGCTCAGCGATCGTTGAACCGATGTCGGGCAAGACGAAGAAACCATCCTCCTTGAAGTAGCTAGAGAGCATCTCGTGACCCTTATCCGTAAGCTCAACCGAGTTAACCTTCTCATCTATAACGAAATAGAGGTCATCGGTGATCTCGTGCATACGGCGGTTGTTGTCCTGCATATACTCATTCTCGGTCTTTTGCATCAACGACTTGACACCCGTCTCCGAGAGATATTTAATCGTTGGCTTATACTTAGGTAGACCCTTGTGCGCACGATACAACTTCACACCGCCCTCAGCATTGTTGCCGCCCGACACCAAACCACGAGCCTCCGACAAGAGCCCCGTAACCAACGACTTCTGTTTGTTATAAAGCTGCTCGATAGCTGGACGATACTGCTCAAACATCTGATCATCACCACGAGGCACTGGACCCGAGATGATAAGCGGCGTACGAGCATCATCAATCAAGACCGAATCGACCTCATCGACAATAGCGAAGTGGTGTTTGCGCTGCACCAAGTCATCGGGCGAAGTCGCCATATTGTCACGCAAATAGTCGAAACCATACTCATTATTCGTTCCGAAGGTGATGTTCGCCATATAAGCCTTGCGCCTAGCCTCCGAGTTGGGCTTATGCTTATCGATGCAGTCAACCGTGAGACCGTGGAACTGATAGATAGGCCCCATCCACTCCGAGTCACGACGAGCCAAGTAATCATTCACCGTAACGAGGTGAACACCCTTACCAGCCAACGCATTCAAGAATACAGGGAGTGTCGCCATCAAGGTCTTACCCTCACCCGTAGCCATCTCGGCAATGCGACCCTTATGCAGCACGATACCGCCAAAGAGCTGCACATCATAGTGAACCATCTCCCATTTAAGGTCGTTACCAGCCGCCATCCAGTGGTTAGCATACGAAGCCTGATCGCCCTCGATCGTTACGAAATCCTTCTCAGCAGCCAACTCACGATCGAAGTCGTTAGCTGTGACAACCACAAAATCGCTCTCCGAGAATCGGCGAGCTGTATCCTTCATAATGGCGAACGCCTCGGGGAGGATCTCATCCAACCGCTCCTCGATCTTCTCGTCAATCTTCTTCTTTATCTCCTCAATCTCCTTCGAGACCTTCTCCTTCTCCACGAGCGATGTATCGTGCTTCTCCAACTCGCCACGCAACTCGACAATACGGCTCTCCTCGGGGGCGATAAACTCCGCAATGCCTGCTCTGAGAGCGGCACTACGACCACGCAACTCATCATTGCTCAGCGCTGCGATCGAGGGGTAAACCTCCTTAACCTTAGCGACATAGGGTTCGATCTCTTTACGATCTTTGTCCGCCTTTGAGCCAAAGACCATCTTGATTAGACTTGAAACAATATCCATATTTTTTTACTATTTTTCTCGATACATATATTATAATGGAGACAAAGATATAAATTTTATCTGAAAAATCCACTCTCCAGCAAAAATATTTCCACTTTCCGATTTTTTTGCATACCTTTGCAGCGCTCAGCCACGTTAGCTGGGTAGATGTGGAAAGATTTGACTGATTGCAAACCACAATAAAAAAGCGCTAAAACAGCACGTAGCACCTCTTTTTATTCGCAATTGTATCTTATTTTTAAGATATAATATCAGCCAATCCCTTTCTCGTTTTTACGTTAAATTAACTAAAAAAACAATAACGATGGGATTTCTATTTACCTCAGAATCAGTATCTGAGGGACATCCAGACAAAGTATCGGATCAGATTTCAGATGCTATTCTTGACGAATTTTTGCGCCACGACTCACAGTCGAAGGTGGCTTGCGAGACACTCTGCACAACAGGACTAGTGGTTGTATCGGGCGAGGTTAAATCCGAGGCGTATGTAGATGTTCAGAGCATCACTCGCCGTGTGATTAACAAGATCGGCTACACTCGCTCGGAGTATCAATTCGACGGTAACTCGTGCGGCGTAATGTCGGCTATCCACGAGCAGTCGTCAGACATCAACCAAGGCGTTGTTCGTGAGGAGGAGGCTGAGCAGGGCGCTGGCGATCAGGGTATTATGTTTGGTTACGCCTCAAACGAGACTAAGGAGCTGATGCCTGCGACACTTATGCTGTCGCACGTGATACTTAAGGAGCTAGCCGATATTCGCCGTGAGGGTGAGGTGATGACCTACTTACGCCCAGACTCAAAGAGCCAAGTGACGATCGAATATAATGACGACCGCACAGCCAACCGAGTACACACAATCGTGGTCTCAACTCAGCACGATGAGTTCATCGCCACGACAGCCGAGAAAGGTGAGAAAACAGCGGAGCGAGAGATGCAGCAGAAGATCTATGACGATGTAAAGGTGATCTTGATTCCACGTGTTAAGGCTCGCCTAGAGAGGGCTGGCGATAAGTTGGCGGAGCTCATTGGCGAGGAGTATATCCTGCACGTCAACCCAACGGGTAAATTTGTGATTGGAGGACCTCACGGAGATACGGGTCTCACGGGTCGTAAGATCATTGTCGACACCTATGGTGGTCGTGGAGCACACGGAGGCGGTGCATTCTCGGGCAAGGATTCATCTAAGGTGGATCGCTCGGCAGCGTATGCGGCTCGTCACATCGCAAAAAATATGGTTGCAGCAGGTGTGGCGGATGAGGTGTTGGTTCAGTTGAGCTACGCCATCGGTATCGCCGAGCCACTATCGGTGTATGTATCGACCTACGGCAGCAATCGCCTCACAATCAGCGAGGGCGAGATAGCGGAGCGTATCGGGGGAATGTTTGATCTACGTCCAGCAGCTATCGTGAAGAGGTTTGGTCTGAAGAATCCGATCTTTGAGGCGACAGCATCGTATGGTCACTTTGGTAACCGTCCATTCACACGTGAGGAGAGGTTTTATGAGGGTGGCAAGCAGACAATCCGTGCAGTAGAGTTCTTCGGCTGGGAGCGCTTGGACGAAGTAGAGAGGATCAAAAAAGAATTTTCTATATAATTTTATGCTAATTGTGCAGAAAAATCGGGCTAGTTTGCGACAATTTTTGACATTATTAGTATATTTAGATGGTGGCTACAACCCTACTCACAGGTGCGTGTAGGGGCAATCTAGGGCTATTTATTATAATATTCTTAAAAAATAGTGCAAAAAATTTGCTAATTCGCCACATTTTACTTTACTTTGCCGAAACATTATATCAAATTAAAAAAGTTTTTATGACAGGTTCAGTGAAGTGGTTCGATGGCAAGAAGGGCTACGGATTTATCGCAAGTGAGGATGGAAAAGAGTACTTTGTACACTTTTCGGGTATCGAATCAGAGGGGTTTAAGTCTCTTGTAGAGAAGCAAGAGGTTGAGTTTGACCTTACAACAGGCAACAAAGGTGAGCAGGCGGTCAACGTGAAGATTATTATGTAATCATAAAGCTCAGGAACTAGATTAAGAGGGTGGCTTCGGTCGCCCTCTTTTTTTTGCAACTATGTAAAAAATAGAGCGATACTTTGCAGTTATCCAAAAAAAAGTCGTAACTTTGAGCCATATATGAATAAATGTTTAATTTAATATAACAATCAAACAAAATGAAAGAAGCAATTGCAATTTTGACTGGTGGTGGTCCAGCGCCCGGTATGAACACCGTTGTTGGTAGCGTAGCTAAGACATTCCTTAAGCAGGGTTTTGACGTTGTGGGACTCCACGGCGGTTACTCTGGTCTTTTCAACCCAAGCCCAGTTTGTGAGAAGATCTCATTCCCATTGGCGGACGACATCTTCAACCGTGGTGGTTCGTACCTTCAGATGAGCCGTTTCAAGCCAACTGATGCTAACTTCGAGAATGACTTCAACCTCGACTTCTTCACATCAAATAACATCAAGTTGTTGGTGACTGTTGGTGGTGACGATACAGCTTCGACTGCTAACCGCATCGCTAAGTTCCTCGCTGACAAGAAGTACCCAATCGCTAATATCCACGTCCCAAAGACTATCGATAACGACCTTCCTCTCCCTGCAGGCTCACCAACATTCGGTTATGAGTCGGCTAAGGCTAGCGGTTCGGTGATCGGTACGACTGTATATTGTGACGCTAAGACTAGCGGTAACTGGTTCGTTGTAGCGGCTATGGGTCGTTCGGCTGGTCACCTTGCATTCGGTATCGGTGAGGCTTGCCACTACCCTATGACTGTTATCCCTGAGATGTTTAACAAGACTGAGATCACTGTAGAGAAGATCGTAAACCTTGTTGTATCATCTATCATCAAGCGTAAGTTGATGGGTATGGATTACGGTGTAGCGATGATCTCGGAGGGTGTATTCCACGAGCTATCGGACGAGGAGATCAAGAAGAGCGGTGTGAACTTCACTTATGACGACCACGGTCACCCAGAGTTGGGTAAGGTCTCTAAGGCTAATGTATTCAACGAGATGTTGGAGAACAAGCTTGGCGAGATCGGTCTTAAGGTGAAGAGCCGTCCAGTCGAGATCGGTTACGAGGTTCGTTGCCAAACTCCAATCGCATTTGACCTTACATACTGCTCTGAGCTCGGAATGGGTGTATATCAGCTATTCTCTGAGGGCAAGACAGGTTGTATGGTTTACGTTAACTCAGAGGGTAACGTGTCGCCACTTTACTTGAAGGATCTTCAGGATTCAACGACAGGCAAGATTCCACCACGTTTGGTAGATATGTCGTCTGATAAGGTGAAGAACGTAATCAACACCGTTATGAGCTACATCACAGAGGCGGATTACGAGGCTGCAAAGGCTTATGTCGCTAACCCTGAGGCTTACGACTTCAACAAGATCCTTAACTGGTAATCAGTTAGATTTAGATATTGATTCAAAAGCGCCCCGTTGGTAAAATCAACGGGGCGCTTCTTTATATACTCGTTCTCTGCAAGTTACTCAGCTTTACTCAGTTCAGCTTTACTCAGTTCAGCTTTACTCAGTTCAGCTTTACTCAGCCTTACTCAGCGACCACCTCAGCATCCGTTGCGCCTCTTCGAGCCGCCGCCCCCTGGGGATTTTTTTTGAAAAATCCCTTTTTAGGAGGGAGGGCGTTTTGCTTGCTTTGCTCCATTGCGGACTGCCTTCAGGCGGCGGCACTTCTTACTCTCTAGCCAGCTAAAAGGGAGCTAGCTCCCACTCATAACTACTCCCCTAAGTACTGCGTTACTTGTCCGCTTATCTGCATCAGCGAGATCTCGCAAATCTTCGTGTTAAATGTCGCACTCAAGATACGATCCTCAGCATCCAACAGCGACTTCTGAGCCTCACGCATCTCAATTCCCGAGAGGTTACCCAACATATATCGCTCCATCGCAATCTCATAATTCTCCTGTGCCGCACCCAAACTGCTCTTCTCCAAATGCAACAAACCAATGTTGTTGATGTAGGCTTGCCACAAATCATTGAGCTGTGAATTGAGCTTCAACGCCACATCAGCCTCGTTCAGCTCTGCACTCTTAATCGCCAAATCAGCATTTCGGCGTGTCGTGCGACGCTGCGGATCAAAGAGCGTCACGCCCACCGTCACCGCTGCATCCAAACCAAAACGACGATCCGACTTTGTGGTGCCTCGATTGTAGAAGTTGTGCACAGCACCGTAATCTGCCGACAACTTTGCGTATGGGTAATCCCTCGCTGTGATGATCTTACGGTCAAGTTTCGAGATCGAGGTCTCATACTCAGCGTAGATTATCTCCGCATTATTCGACTCCATAGCGTACTTGATGTCCTTGTAATCCATCGCCAAATCGACCGAGATCAATGTATCCCGAATCGCCACCTCGCTATTTGTATCCTTGCTCGCCATCATCTCGTTGAGCTTAATTGCCGAGCTCTTCAACACCTCTCGCTGGATTATATAGTCGGCACTATCGACATTGAAATCGACATTAGCCTGCTGATAATCAAGCCTTGAGAAGTTACCAACCATATATCTCGCCCTCACAATCCTCAACCGCTCTTTCGACAACTCGACCGCCTTTTTAAGGTTCTTCAACCTATTCTGCTGCTGGATGTAGTTGTAATACTCAGCCGTGAGGTTGGCTATATAATCCTCAATCGCTATGCGTGTCTCGACCTTACTGCGGCTCTCCAACTCACGCAATCTTGCGTAATTTGTCTTGATCTCGAAACCATCAAATATCGTCCACGAAAGCCCCAACCACGCATCCAACGCTTGGTCATTCTGAAAATATTTCGTGCCGCCACCTGCAGCATAGTTCACGCCAACCCTATCTGCATCGATGTCATAACCGCCCGAGAGATCCAACGTAGGGAGTGCTCCCGAGTTGAGATACGAGGCGTTATTTGTCGCCTCCTGCTCCTCATTCTTCGTGATCTGCAGCTCGTAGCTACTCTCTAATCCAATCTCCAAGCAGCGCTTAAGGTCGTTAGGCACAACAAATTGCGCCGATAGCCTCTCCGTGCTACCGAGTGTCAAGAGCGCCACAACCACTGCCGCCACTCTATATTTTATTGATCCTCTTCTCATCGCTTAAAAGTCCCCCTCATTATCTGTTATCACACCCTCAGCACACTCAGAGCCCTTAACACCCTCAGTCATCACAGCACCCTCAGCACCCTTAACACCCTCAGTCATCACAGCACCCTCAGCGCCCTTAACACCCTCAGTCATCACAGCACCCTCAGCACCCTCAGCACCCTCAGCCGTAGCCAACTTCTTGTGTCGATCAGTCGAGAGGTAGCTATAGATTGCAGGCACAACATACATCGTCAGAATAGTCGAGAAAACCATACCGCCAACAACCGTCACACCCATCGCAATACGCTGGTTACAACCCTCGCCCGTAGCCACCGCCAACGGAACAAGACCCAACACAGTCGATGCCGAAGTCATCAAGATCGGGCGCAATCGCTGCATCGCCGAGCCCATTATCGCCGCAAACTTATCATCGCCCTCATCCTGTTTTTGGTTAGCAAACTCCACGATCAAGATTCCATTCTTCGCCACAAGTCCCACCAACATAATGATACCAATCTGTGAGAATAGATTCATCGTAACGCCACAAATCGCCATCGAACACATCGCTCCAACAATCGCCAACGGAACGGTAATCATAATCACCAATGGATCTTTGAAACTCTCGAACTGTGCCGCCAACACCATATATATAAGGAGCAGCGCCAAGATAAACGCAAACATCAAGCTCGATGAGTTCTCCTGATAGCTCTTCGCCTCACCAGCCAACGATGTGCGGAACGACTCATCCAACACCTCCTTAGCGATCTTATCCATCTCCTCAATGCCGACATCGATCGTGATACCCTCGGCCAATCCTGCCGAGATAGTTGCCGCAATAAATCGGTTGTAGCGATAGAGCTGTGGTGGCGCAATTGCCGACTCCAACTCGATGAGGTTGTCCAGCGGTATCATCTCGCCCTTCGTGCTACGCACATATAGCGACTTTAGATCGGATGGTTTATTTCGCTGCTGGCGGTTGATCTCGCCCTGAATATTGTACTGCTTACCATTCATATAGAAGTAACCCATACGCTGACCGCTCAATCCATACTGCAGTGTCTGAGCGATGTTTCGTGTACTCACGCCCAAGATATTCGCCTTGCTACGGTTGATCTTAATACGTGTCTCGGGCTTTGTGAAGCGCAAATTCACGTCCGACATTGTAAAGACTGGGTTCTCATCGATGCGAGCCATAAAGATCGGCAGCACCTCCTCCAATCGATCGATCGATGTAGCCTGCAAAATATACTGCACAGGCATACCTCCACCGCCACCACCGAGTGACGACTTCTGCCTGACGAACGATCTAGCCATCGTCTTTTTCGAGACCGCCTGTGTGATCTTCTCAGCGATCTCCATCTGAGTGTAGTCTCGATCCTTCATATTCTTAAGACCGACACGCACGAATCCTCCAGCACCCGCCACACGAGACATAATATAGGCAGCATCGGGCACTAGAGAGTCGATCAGACGGTTTACATCCTCCGTGTAGTCACGCATATACTCATAAGTGATACCCTGAGGACCACCCGTATTGACCTGCACTTGACACCGATCCTCCATAGGCGAGACCTCTGCAGGGAGATAAATCCACAGCCCAACGATACCGCCAGCCACCGCCACAACGATAAGCAGTGCAACCCAACGCACCCTCATAAATGCACGCAACGACCGCTCATAAATATTGTTCAACCCCACGAAGAAGGGTTCAGTAGCTTTATAGAACCAATTCTGCTCCTCACGTCTCTTTAGAATCTTCGTTGCCAACATCGGCGTGAAGGTCAACGCTGCAAATGATGATATGATAACCGAGCCTGCAATCACCAAACTAAACTCCCTAAAGAGCCGCCCCGTAGTTCCCTCCATAAAGACAATCGGGAAGAATACCGCAACGAGTGTGATGGTGGTCGAGATCACGGCAAAGAAGATCTCCTGTGCTCCATCGATACCTGCATCAATCGGGTTCATTCCCCTCTCGATACGTATATAGATATTCTCCGTCATAACGATCGCATCATCCACCACCAGTCCCACCGCCAAGACAATAGCCAACATCGTGAGCACATTTATGGAGAATCCAGCGATATACATCACAAAGAACGATCCGATCAGCGAGACAGGAATCACGATACAGGGAACGATCGTCACACGCCAATCACGAAGGAACAAGAAGATGATGATAACAACCAGCAACAGAGCGATATAGATCGTCTCCTCCACCTCCTTAATCGAGGCACGAATGTACTCCGTACTGTCGTAACCAATATCCAACACTACATCCTCGGGGAGATCCTTGCGCATCAACTTCATACGTTTGTAGACCTCATCAGCGATCTCGATATGGTTCGCACCGGGCTGAGGCACAATCGCCACACAGACCATCGGCACGCCGTTCATCTTGAGGTAACTCTTTATATCTGAGGCGTTTAGGTCGGCACGTCCAATATCGCTCAACCTCACGATACGTCCATTCTCCTCCTTAATGATGAGGTTATTAAACTCATCAGCTGTAGAGATTTGACCCATAGTGCGGATCGATAGCTCGGTTGTGTTACCCTCGATCGATCCCGATGGAAGCTCCACATTCTCCTTATCGATAGCGTTCTTCACATCGATTGGCGCAATTCCGTAGCCCGCCATCTTCACAGGGTCGAGCCACAGACGCATTGAGTACTTCTTCTCGCCCCAAATATCTACGCTACTCACATTATTGACCGTCTGTAGCTGCTGCTTAACCGTCAAATCAGCGATCTCAGAGATCTCCAGCAGCGAACGCTTTTGACTACCCAAGGTGAGCCACATAATTGACGAGGCATCTGCATCAGCCTTAGCCACCGTTGCTGGGTCGCAATCCTTCGGCAGACGCTTTTGCGCCACTGAGACCTTATCACGCACATCATTCGCTGCACGCTCCATATCAACCGAGAGCTCAAACTCAACACGGATACGACACCAACCTTGCGAACTAACGCTGGTCAATGTTCTGATACCGGGGACGCTATTAATCTCCTGCTCCAGCGGCTCCGTCACCTGATTCTCAATTACATCTGCATTAGCTCCCGAATAGGTACAGGTCACCGACACAATTGGATAGTCGATCGAGGGGTACTCCCTCACACCCAACGTGTTGTAACCGATAACTCCGAAGAGTATGATTATCGCCGTGAGCACCGTAGCGAGTACGGGGCGGCGTATGCTTAGTTCCGAAATATTCATCTTCTACCTCTCCTCCGCTACTAATAAATATTGTCGAGGCTAACCTTTAGACCTGTGCGGAGCTGCAGCGTTCCCGAGATGATGATCGTATCGCCCAAGCTCAACCCCTTCAACACCTGCACATTGCTCGCTGTCCTCACACCCGTAAGGATCTCGACAGGCGTAGCCACACCCGAGCGATATAGAAAGACCTTATCAACACCCATCTCAGGGACAATTGCGTGTGTCGGGATCGAGATCGCATCGTGGATCTCATCCTTTTTGAGTTTAACCAAGACGTAGCGACCCGGCATCAAACGACCATCACGATTTGGATAGAGCGCACGCATCGAGAATTGGTGCAGATCCCGATCGACCGCCGACTCTGCAGCGTAGACCTGAGCATCGAAGTCATCCAACTCGCCCTCAACGCTGAATGTAAGGTTCGTGCCCTTACCGATATGGTTTGCATAGCGCTCAGGGATTGCGAACTCCACCTTAAGCGGAGTATTCTTGGTCAGTTGAGCCACCACCGTTTGATAATTTGCAAATTGACCAAGGCTGATCTGTCGAAGTCCAATCACGCCATCGAATGGTGCGTGTAGACGAGTGAGCTCAATCTGAGCATCGATATTGTCGATGTCGGCACGCAACATCGCCAAGTCGGTCTCCACCTGCTCCAGCGCCTCACGGCTCACGGCATCACGCTCCAAGAGTGTCTTTTGGCGATAGACCCTGTCGCTTGCCAACTTAAGCTGAGCCGTTAGTCGGTCTCGCTGAGCCTGCAATTTCGAGTCGTTGATACGTGCGAGCAGTTCACCCTTCTTCACCTCAGTACCCTCCTTGAAGTTGATCTCCACGACCTTGCCCTGTGTCTCGAACGAGAGGTCAACCATCTCGTCGGGGAGCAGTACGCCCGTAGTGTTAAACTCATCGACAATCGTTTGGGGTTTAATCACCACTCCATTTACATTCAAAACATTGCTTTTACCCTTGTCGCCCTTTGGCTTAGCGGCAGCAGCATCTGTTACCTCCTTGATACTCCTGTCTGTAATCTCCTCATTTGCACGAGGTTGGTGGCTGTAATATGCAACCGCAACGCCACCGAGAACGATTGCGCCAATGAGAACTCTTTTTACTCTCTTATCCATCTATTTATGTTGGTGTAATTTTAATTTTCAGGTACTGCAAAGGTATAATTTTTTGCTCGATTTTCCAAAATTAATTTTACGAATTATTTAAAATAAAATAGATTTAAGTTTTGTCGATTTTAGAGGGGTGTTCATCGATAAAATCGGGAGGTTACGGAGCGGAGAAACCTCAGAATTGTTGATAACTTTGTTGATAGAATTGTTGACAAAGCCCCGATTCATTGTTCATAACTTAGCGAGAGGGTGTTCATAACTCTGTTGATAATTGTTCATAACTCCGCTTTGGTGGTTACTGAGTAAAACTGAGTAAAGCTGAGTAGGGCTGAGTATTACTGAGCCCTGCTCAACTTTACCCAGCCCTACTCAGCCTTACCCAGCCTTACTCAGCCCTACTCAGAATTACTCAGCCCTACGCAGCCCTACGCAGCCCTACGCAGCCCTACTCAGAATTACTCAGCCCTACTCAGAATTACTCAGCCCTACTCAGAA
>JBCQUE010000070.1:0-8543 GCA_047174325.1 Rikenellaceae bacterium
GCCCATTTTTGATTTTGCAAAAGTGGGTTGTAGTGGCTCTACCACCTATTTTTGTGAAATCAAAAAGGGGTGGTTAGTAGCCTAAAAGTAATTTGGGGAATTATTAGAAGTCCCCTATAACGTTTGGTTGCCTAAAGATATAAAAAATATCTTTTTCCCCCTCTCTCTGTAGCGATTATTTTTTCAATTATCATAATAACCCCCTTTTTTGATAGATTTAGACCCCTTGTTTTTTGTCGATATTTATTACTTTTGTATTCAGAGATAAATAGGAAGAGTAGGGTTCTGCATCTATTTTAAGTTATTGGGTTCTTAGATTTTTATGTTGGTTTTATGATGCAGAGCCCTATTTTCTATATGAAGTATTTATTGTTAATTATTATGAGTGTTATGAGAAGACTATCATTTGTTGTTGTGATGATCATACAGGTGGTGATCCTGCAGAGTGTTGTAGCGTCATCGGCTGCTGTGAGTAGCGATATTAACTCTATGCAGTTTCGTCCTTTAGGTTGGGTCGAAGAGTTTCTCAATCGTCAGGTGAGTGGGCTCACGGGTCACCCCGAAGAGAGCGGTTTCCCGTTCGATAGAGGTGGCTGGATTGGTGGACTGGACTACACGGAGCGAGAGATCAAGGGGGGCAAGAGCTGGTTTCCTTATGAGCAGGCAGCGTACTACTTAGATGGTGCACTTCGCTGTGGTTACTTGGCTAATAACGCTGAGATGAAGCGTGTAGCTCGTGAGAATATCGACCACGTAATCGCCTCCGCTGATAGCGAGGGGCGTATTCGTCTGCTCGATATTGAGGATGATTGGTGGCCTTTGGTTGTATTCTTTCGGATTATGACCGAGGAGTATGAGGTGACACGTGACGAGAGGATATTGAACGCCTTGGTGCGCCACTACAGGGCTACTTACTCCGATCCAAATTCGGTGGTCTTTAATTTTCAGGGGTTCTCGTCTCGTTCGCTGCTGCACGTTGAGCACTTGTGTGTGTTGTATGGTTTCACGGGCGAGAGGTGGTTTGTGGAGATGGCCGAGACGCTCTACAATAAATTTGAGGGCGATAGGAAGAAGCCGATCTCGATCACAGCTAAGGGTATGAATGCTGATATGAGCCCCTCGGGACACGCAGTTACTTATCACGAGTTCCTAAAGTTGCCAGCCGTGCTCTATTATTACACAGGCAAGGAGCACTACCGAACAGCCTTTGAGAAGGGAATTATGATGTTGGAACGAGACCACGAATTGGCGGACGGTCTGTCGAGCGCCGTGGAGTTTACCAGCGGTAAATCATCGGCACAGGCGCACGAGCTCTGCAACACCATCGACTATAACTGGAGTGTCGGTTGGGCACTATTGGCTACCGAGAATGCTTACTACGCTGACAAGATCGAGAAGTCGTTTTATAACTCGGGTCTCTCTGCTGTGACACCTGACTTTAGAGCACACCAATATTATGCAGCTCCAAATATGGCGATCTCGTCAAGTATGAGCAGCGCATATAACGACAAGACAAATTGGGGAATGCACGGCAAGAAGAGACTCTGTTATCGCCCTGGACACGATACGGAGTGCTGTTCGGGTAATGTGCATAGATTGTTGCCAACCTTTATTAACCGCTCGACGATGGTGAACGATCGGGGTGTGAAGGTCAATTTTTACCTTCCGAGCAGAACTCGTGTCGCCTACAGAGGTGAGGATTTTGAGTTCACGCAAGAGACAGGTTACCCATTTGAATTTAGCTCCAAATTTACAATCGAACGAGCACCAAGCTCAAAGCTAAATTTTGGGTTGAGGATTCCACACTGGGCAACTTCTTACAGCATCAGTTACAACGGTTCGGTGGTCGAGAGTGGTAAAAATAGCGAGGCTTGTTACAGGTCGATTGACCGCAAATTCAAGCAGGGTGATGTCGTTGAGGTGTCGTTTGAGAGCGCTCCACGTTTTGAGGCTACGGCGCAAGGTGTGGCGGTCAATTATGGTTCGTTGGTCTACTCGATGGCTGTGGAGTGCACGGTGCACAAGATCACAGACGATGGTGCAGGCAAGTGTAGCGAGGCGTTCCCAGCCTATGAGATCTTTCCGAAAGAGCCGCTTGGTTGGGCTTATGGAGTGTTGACAGCAGAGGGTATCGAGGTTGCCCAGCAGCCTAGTGATGAGTATGTGTGGGAGCGAGGTGCAGCACCCGTTAAGCTGCGTGTAAAGGCTAAGGCGGTGAAGAATTGGCGATTGAAGGAGTGGACATACACAGATGAGTACCCCGAAAAGGTCGAGACTGAGGACGATGTGGTGACCCTGACACTTGAACCAATTGGCGGCACAATCCTCAGAATCACAGACTTCCCGAAGTTAGATTGACCAAGATTAGACTTTGCGAAATTAGTTAACACACAATTAGATTAACCAAACTAAAACTAAAACTAAAACTAAAATAGATATGAGTATTAAGAGAGTAGTGTTGTCACTCGTGGCGCTTGCGTTGAGCTCGGTAACGATGGCTGGAACGTCGAGCCTCGTGTCATTCAACGATGATTGGCAATTTTATAAAGGTATCGCTGAGGGTGCTGAGCAACCAACGTATGATGTGTCGAAGTGGCGCACGTTAGATTTGCCACACGACTGGGCGATCGAGGGTCCATTCTCGGTGGAGTATAATGCACGTTGTGGAGGCTTGCCTTATCACGGTACGGGTTGGTATCGTAAAGAGTTCTTTGTGAAACCATCGGAGGAGGGGCGTGTGATAAACATCATTTTCGATGCAGCAATGTGTAACTCAACGGTGTGGGTCAATGGCGAGGAGGTGGGTCACCGCCCTTTTGGATATGTAGGTTTTAAGTATGATATATCGAAGTATTTGAAGTATGGCGAGAGGAACACTATCGCTGTGCGTCTTGTGCCTGAAGATTACTCCTCACGTTGGTATCCAGGTGCAGGATTGTATCGCAATGTATGGTTGAGCAGCGATTTTGCAACACATATTCCGCATTGGGGAACCTATGTAACGACCCCAACGGTGAGCGATAAGTTGGCGGTGGTGCAGGTCGAAACCGATATTCAGAACACCTCATCGTTGGATCAGACCTTGACATTGAACTACGTAATCAAATCGCCCGACAATAAGGTTGTGGCGAAGAAGAGCGAGACGGTTTTTGTCAAGGGAAACAGCACTGCTAAGGGCGGTATGTGGTTTGACATCAAAGAGCCTAAGCGTTGGGATTGTGACAACCCAAACCTCTACAAAGTGACGACTAAGGTGTTGAGCCGTGATACACCGATAGATGAGAGTGAGACTACGTTTGGTATCCGCACAATCACTTATGACCCCGATGGAATCTATATCAACGGCAAGATGGTGCGCTTCAACGGTGTCTGCCTGCACCACGATAATGGACCGCTTGGAGGGGCGTTGAATGTTCGTGCCGATGAGCGAAAACTACAGATTATGAAGCAGATGGGAGCGAATGCGGTGCGTACATCACACAACCCACCGTCACCCGAATTTATGGATCTTTGCGACCGCTTGGGTCTATATGTACTGGTCGAGACGTTCGATATGTGGCGTGTGCAAAAGACACCTCAGGACTATTCACAACACTTCGACAGGTGGGCTGAGGAGGATCTTAAATCGATCGTTATGATACACCGCAACCACCCATCGGCAATTATGTGGAGCATCGGAAACGAGATCCTTGACCAACGATCTGAGGATGGCTGGAAAACGACAAAGATGTTGAATGATATTTGCCACCTCTATGACCCAACTCGCCCAACGACAGTCGGTTTTCACCACTATCCAATGCCCTACACATCGAATATGGTGCAGCAGGTCGATATTGTTGGCGCAAACTATAAGCCTTACGAGTATAAAAAGATACGTGAGGCGTATCCGCAGCTGACACTCTACGCATCGGAGACATCATCGGGTGTAAGTAGCCGTGGTGTGTATTTCCAGCCAGCTGGTCTATCGGTGGCGAATGAGACGCTGCAGGTGTCGAGTTACGACTACGGTGGTGCACGAGTGCCTCGTCCGATGGATCTTGAGAGCTGGGCTCAGGATGAGAACCCATACGTGATGGGTCAATTCATCTGGACAGGATTTGACTACCTCGGTGAGCCGACACCCTATGGAGGACGAGATCACTCAACGAATGGATATTGGAACGGTAGTTGGCCATCACACGCCTCATACTTTGGTGCTGTCGATATGGTTGGATTGCCTAAGGATCGGTTCTATTATTATCAGAGCCAGTGGACTACAGAACCGATGGTGCACCTGCTTCCACACTGGAACTGGAGCGGTTTAGAGGGTAAGGATATTCCTGTTGTTGTCTATACAAATTGTGAGGAGGCGGAGCTGTTTCTGAACGGTAAGTCATTGGGTAAAAAGGTGATGGGCAAAGACATTGTTGAGTTTGAGTACTTCAACACCAACACCAAGAAGATGGATACGATGAAGTCGAAGTATCGTTTGCGTTGGGAAGTACCCTACAAGTCGGGCGAAATAAAGGTTGTCTCATACAACGGCGGTAAGGCTGTTGCGGAGAAGTCGATCAAGACGGCAGGCAAGGCGAGTGTAATCAAGCTCTCGGCAGATAGAGCGGAGATTGCCGCAGATGGCAAGGATATTTCATACATCACAATTCGTGTCGAGGATCGGGAGGGTAACCTCTCTCCTTATGCAGACAACGATATTTCGTTTAGTGTTACGGGAGCGGGTGAGTTGTTGGCTGTAGGCAATGGAAATTCAGCATCGTTGGAGTCGTTCCAAGCCTCTCACATCAAGGCGTTTAGCGGAATGTGTGTAGCGATTATCAAGGGCGACGATGCGAAGAGCGGCGAGATTAAAATCACAGCCAAAGCAAAGGGTTTGAGTAGCGACACGGTGACAATCAATAGCGTAAACGAATAAGAGATATGACAGAGTATAAAAAAATTGGTGTGGCGGCATTAGCTGTGTCGACACTTCTCTCGCCTGCAGTTGCAGAGGCAAAGCAGAGTGCAAAACCAAATATCGTTGTGATACTTGTTGATGATTTGGGTTTTTCAGATTTAGGGTGTTATGGAGGTGAGATCTCGACACCAAACATCGATCGGCTCGCATCTAAGGGTGTGCGTGTTACGCAATTCGTCAACTCATCGAAGAGTGCCCCATCACGTGCATCATTGCTCACGGGTCTTACCTCGTTGGAGTTGGGTAATGATGGGCCGCCAATTCAGATGGTGAACGGTATCACAATCGCCGAGATGTTGAAGAGCAAGAGCAACTACACAACATTGATGGCGGGTAAGTGGCACGCAAAGGAGACACCAACAAATAGAGGCTTTGACCACTATTGCGGTATTGAGAGGGGCTCAACAAATTACTATGGAATAAATAGTAAGATGGAGTTGATTCGTGATGGAGAGGTCGTGCCTAGAGAGCAGATCGAGGGTGGTGTTGGTAATTTCTTCACTACGGAGTTCTACACAGATCGGGCGCTGGAGTATATTGATAGGTATAGTGCTGATGAGAATCCATACTTTTTATTCTTGGCGTATAATGCACCTCACTATCCGCTGCAGGCGGAGGAGAGCGATGTGGCGAAGTATCGTGGTAAATATATGAAGGGTTGGGATGCAATTAGAGAAGAGCGTTTTGCCCGTCAGCAGAAGATGGGAATCGTGCCCAAGGGTACAAAATTATCGGAGCGAGATAAAAAAGTCCCAGCGTGGAGTGACTTTGAAGCTAAGGAGGCAGCTGATCTAACGATGGCTACATATGCGGCGATGGTCGAGACTCTTGATAAGAGTGTTGGGCGTGTGATCGAGAAGATCGAGAAGTCGGGTGAGGCGGATAACACACTGATAATGTTGTTCTCGGATAATGGCGCTTGCAACGAGGGCGAGATGTGGGATGGCGTAGACCCCAAGAAGCGTCCAGGAACGAAGCAGTCGCAGGCTCGATTGGGTACGGAGTGGGCTAACGCTTGTAATACACCATACAGAACATATAAACGTGACTTGATGAATGGTGGTCAGTGTACGCCTTTCATAGCTCGTTGGGATGGCGTAATTAAGGATAAGGGGGCGATCTATCATAGGGAGGCTCACATCATCGATATTTACCCGACGATTATGGAGTTAGCAGGTGTTAAGATGAGTGATTACCCAGCTGGTGAGGTATGGAAAAACCCTACGCCATCGAAGGCATTTAAGAGCGAGTGGAAGGTAGCTCCGTTGTCGGGCGTAAGCATTATGCCGATGCTCACTAAGGGCGAAGCGTTGGGTCGTGAGAGACCATTGGTTGGCTACTTTCAGGGTAACTACTTTATCCGTAAGGGTGGGTGGAAGTTGGTGACTAACTGGAAAGATGAGCTCAAGAATAGGGCTAATCCAAAGTGGTATCTATTTGATATTCGCAAGGATGCAGCCGAAACCACAGACCTCTCAAAGAGCCATCCAGAAGTGGCGGCTGAGTTGCGAGCTGAGTTCGAGGCGTGGAAACTTAAAGCAAATATTTGGGGGCAAATTTTCGATGAGAACGGCAATGTAAAGCAGCGTGAAAAGCGCAGTAAGTAGCTGGCTGCCTGCCCAGCATTAGGGCAGTGGTCGATTTGGCGGACAATAATAGTTAAACCAAAATTATAAAAATGAGACGAATAACTAACTATGTAGTGGCGCTATTCACCACAGTTGCTACACTCACACAACTTTCGGCTGGCGAGTCGAAGGATGAAAAAATCACGTTGACGACCAAGACGGGTTACCTCACGGTGGTTAATGCTCGGGAGTCGGAGCGAGATATGCCTCGGCGATTTTACCTCTTGATTGGTGAGGATGGTGAAAAGACACTGCTTGGCTTTGATCGCTATTCGGGCAAGAATAAGGGCGATTGCGCCCCTGCAAGATTTGACCCCCGTAGAGATTTGGGAAAGGTGGTGACCATTACATTTAGTGGTGAGTATCAGAGCAATAACAAGGAGTACAACATCAGTGAGGGTGGCGCAAAGCCAACGATGATTCGCAAGAGTAGGGTAGTCGATATGCAGAGCTGGACGGTGGTCGACAAGCAGATCAAGGTGGCGAAGGAGTATCTGCACCCCGTGAACGACACTGTCGCTATGC
The DNA here is from genome assembly GCA_047174325.1 of Rikenellaceae bacterium. Classification (GTDB taxonomy): domain Bacteria; phylum Bacteroidota; class Bacteroidia; order Bacteroidales; family Rikenellaceae; genus Alistipes. Next base: position 7,105 of record JBCQUE010000070.1, read on the forward strand.
CGCACGATATTATCACACATCAAAAGCCCTATAAGTACAAAGCACCAGCGAAGATGATGAGCGTAAACCTCAAGGATTTTGTTTCGGGCAAGGGAACGAAAGAGAATCCATTCATCAGCAGCGATGGTACGGCAGGTCTCTCAGCGGCGGTGAAGAAGATCCCTCAGGGCGGTGTCGTTGTCATCTCGAAGGGCGTTTATGACTTCACGGCTAAGAACTTCACCATTCCGCACGGCGTGGTGATACGTGGCGAGAGCGAGAGCGAGAGCGTCATAACATTCAAGAATACAGGTGCTTGGAGTATGCTTGGCGACAATGTGTTGGAGCACTTTACAATGGATGTCACACGCCCTCAGAAGTATGGTTACGTGACTAAGTGTGCTGATAATTCACACAATATTGTTGCTCGTGACTTGACGGTTGTCGGTGATTTTCATCCCGATCCAAAGGCTGCTGGGGTGCGTATGCGTAAGAACTCAACGATCCCATTCACGATGGGTAGCTGGGTCGATGGATTCACTATTGAGAGGTGTAAATTTCACAATGTATATCGCTCGTTCGTGACTAAGGGTCAGAAGCAGCAGAAGAATATCACCGTTCGAGATTGCCTCTTCGATGGTCACGCATACACCTGCATCTCGTTGGATCAAACCTCGGGTTGTGAGAATATCTTGATCGAGAGGTGTGAGTTCCGTGACTTCAGCCACTTCGGAACGGCGTTCGCCCGAATCACAGATGTTACGCTTCGCAACTGCACGTTCTACAGCCGTACACTCTTCGCCTCAGCGCCATATAATCAGGCGATTCACTTGGAGGATCACTGTCAAAACTTTGTGATTGAGAATAACAATATTGATGTGATTTTGAAGGGTCACCAAGAGAGCAGACCGACATACAGAAGTGCTGCCGTTGCATTGGGGGACAGTCGCCTCTGTACAGTTCGCAACAATACGATTCGTAACTCTTTGATTACGGTTCACGCTGGTGAGACACTGCTTGGTGGATTCTCGGTGATCGAGGGTAACACTATCGACAATGGTGTCATCTCGTTGGGTGAGTGTCGAGGTGTGCGAGTAGTGAATAATAAGATCACCAACCCATCCTCTACTCCATTCACGGTGGGGACATCGTGGGCTCGTCTGATGCCTTGCAGCGACAATGTTATCAAGGGCAACACGGTTACGGGTCTCAACGGCTTTGCACCACTCTTGATTAAGGGCTTTGTTGAGGGGCTCAATTTTGAGGGTAACACTATCTCGGGCGGTAATATCTTGCCTGTTGAATCAAACTCACGAGTGGAGGGTGCGAAGATTATTATTAATGCGAATTAAGGTTTGAAAAATTTAAACAAAAGGAACGCCGCAGCGAGTTTTCCGAAAATAAACGATAACAACCCAGCGGCACTTCGAACCTTTGATGCTCTTTGAATATTTGTTCTC
>JBCQUE010000071.1:0-8403 GCA_047174325.1 Rikenellaceae bacterium
CTAATCACTAATCACTAATCACTAATCACTAATCACTAATCACTAATCACTAATCACTAATCACTAATCACTAATCACTAATCACTAATCACTAATCACTAATCACTAACTCCTAAACCTAACAACAGCAAGCCAAAGCTAAAAGGGAGCTAGCTCCCCAGCTCATACAGGCAAGCCAATAACTCATAACTCAGCACTCAAAACTATAAAAGTTGGCTTGTTTTTTTTGCTCGTTTCGCCATTGCTGAGGCGTAGACAAATTCGTTTAGCTCGGCGTTGTCTGTGTCGAGTAGCTCTTCGCTGCTCCCCTCCCACCACTTCTCGCCCTTGTGTAGGTACACTATCTTCTCGCCAATCTCCATCACCGAGTTCATATCGTGCGTATTGATGATGGTCGTTATGTTGTATTCGTGCGTGATGTCGTGGATCAAGTTGTCAATCACAATCGAGGTCTGAGGATCTAAGCCCGAATTTGGCTCATCACAAAATAGATACTTCGGATTCATAACGATAGCCCTCGCAATCGCCACTCGCTTGACCATTCCTCCGCTCAGCTCCGCTGGGTACTTCTCGTGAGCCCCATCCAATCGAACCCTATTCAGACAGAAATTCACTCGCTCCATCTTCTCCTCCTCGCTCTGTGTCGTGAAGAGATCCAACGGCAGCTTAACATTCTCCGCCACCGTAGATGAATCGAGCAGTGCACCACCTTGGAAGATCATTCCAATATCCTTGCGAACATCACGCAACAGACCGCCCTGCAGCGTCGAGACCTTTATATCGTCGTAATAGACCGCACCCGAATCGAGCCCATAGAGCCCAACCAACGTCTTGAGCATAACCGTCTTACCCGAGCCGCTACGTCCGATTATTAGGTTCGTCTTGCCCGTCTCAAACTCAATCGAGACATCTCTCAGCACTCGGTTCTCACCAAAGCTCTTAACTATATTTTCCGCCTTAATCATTAGGTCAAAGATAACTGTGTTAGGTCAAAAGTAACTGTGTCAATATCAAGTTGAAGATCATCACCACCACCGAACTAGCCACCACCGCTCGTGTCGATGCTCGACCAACCTCTAGCGAATTGCCGCCAACGTAATAACCACAAAACGCTGATACAGTGGTGATTATAAAACCAAACACAGCGCTCTTGATCAGCGAGTAGACGATCGAATAGGGTTTGAAATCATAGAGCAATCCCTCCAAATAGTCCGCTGGAATCATCACACTCGTAGCTGCCGAGATCACGTAACCACCGATGATACCGATAAATATACTCAAAATCGTCAGCAGCGGAAAGAACAACACCGTAGCGATGATCTTAGGCAGAATGAGATAAGACGCTGAGTTTACACCCATAATCTCCAGAGCATCAATCTGTTCGGTGATACGCATCGTACCGATCTCCGAGGCGATGTTACTACCGATCTTGCCCGACAAGATGAGCGCCACCACCGTTGACGAGAACTCCAAAATCATCACCTCACGTGTAGCGTAGCCGATGAGATACTGCGGAATGAAACCAGCCTTCATATTGATCGACATCTGCAGCGTCACCACCGCACCGATGAAGAACGAGATGATGGTTGTGAGCCCAATCGAATCGATGCCGAGCGCCTCCATCTCCGAGAGTACCCGACCTCTATAGATCTTCGGTTTCTCGAACGATGTGAATATCTTGCCCAACAGCAGCGTGTAGCGACCCACCGCCGCCAAGAGGTCTGTCACGGGTTTAAAAAGTCTCTTCATCATCATCGTCATTTACTCTGCTCCACCTCCTCAAAATCAACATATTCACCCACCTCGTCCGAGACCTTTTTCGTCTTTTGTGATGAGAGTACCGTCACATCATTCTCGCTCTCTCTTCGCCTGCGATTGTTGCCTGCTGCGCCCTGTGTTGCGTCCTGTCTGCCTCGCTGTGTTGCGCCCTGTGCTGCTCTGAAGAACTGCTCATAAGGGTTTGCCGAAGATCCATTTGCGCTCTTTTGCAGCCTGTATATCTTCCATCTGAGCAGGAGCACACCGATTATGATGAGCACAAAAACGATAGCCACAACAACGGCAATAGCCTGAAACACACCGACAAATAGCGATGGCGAGACCACCAAAATGAAGAGCATCAAGCAGAGTATAGGGTTCTGTTTTATGAAGTCGAACATAATTTAATCACTTTTAATTTACAAATCTAGTTTAAAATTTTTAGATTCACAAATTTTTTTAGTAAAGAGTTATAGCCCAGCTTGTATGAGCTGGGGAGCTAGCTCCCCTCGTAACTAATACAAAGATAGGTCATTTCTCATATCGCTACTTTACAATTCATTGCTTTGCTTTGCAAAATCCGATATTTTAATATATATTTGTAGAAACCCTACTCAGAACTACTCAGTATTACCCAGTATTACCCAGCTCATACAGACTAGCCTAATCACTAATCACTAATCACTAATCACTAATCACTAATCACTAATCACTAATCACTAATCACTAATCACTAATCACTAATCACTAATCACTAATCACTAATCACTAATCACATACAACTCACACCGACACTCTCTATTAATTGACCATCCTTATCATAGAACTCCACAACGCCTCGCTCCATAAACTCCTCACCGCCATCCATTGCTGCAAAGAGAGTGATGTATTTTAGGTCGTGCACCTTGTTGAATGTGTAGGTGATGTGTGGATTTTCGCACCGCTCTGTCCGAACGTAGCTACCGATGAGTGGGTGTCCGTTGAAGTTCCTGTCGAAGATCTTATCTATCGAGCCTGTTTTCAGCGGCGTGTAGTCGCTAAATTGACCAGCCCGAAGGGATCTACGTGAGGCTGTTCCATCGAAGAATGTAACCTCCGAAAGGGCGATGCTGCCCTCACCTTTGATGGTCATCTTCACACTCTTCACCCCTTGAACAGGTGTGGTTAGATAGATGTTCTCATACTCATTTGCACGTTCAGGGAGCAATCCATCGCCCTCGATCTTGAATGTGTAGGCGTACTCACTCTTCGATACACCCTTGGGCGAGAGGATTGTCAGTGCATCAGCACCCTCTCTCCACTCGATCTTCGCATCACTTCCCACGAGCGAGACTCTCTTGATCTTGAGACCCCTACCGATGTCGTTCGTGCCGAGCGATCGGATCTCTATATCATCGTCACTCCATCCACACACCATTGCATACAACGCTCCATCCTTTGTTGTGAAGCGAATATCCTTAGCCGTAAGCGTTGGGTTTAGTCGATAGTGCGAACCGTCAACCTCATTTGTTACACCCTCGCCAAAGCGATGCCACGGCTTGGTGAAGTAGATCGCCTCCTCATTTTTGTGCAGCCAGTCACCCATCCCAAAGAGCTCAGCCGTGTAATCCTCGGGCCACGATCCATCGGGTTTAGGCCCAAGATTAAGCAGCAGCGTTCCATTCTTCGAAACAATATCGATGAGCTGATGCAGCCAATACTCACCCGTTGCGTTGGTGTCGTCAACAGCCTTCATACCGTTGTAGAACCACCCCTTATTCATCGTGCAATCAGACATCCACAGCGGATAGTGGATGTATCCAAAGGCGCTCTGCTCCAAGTCGTGAACCTTGCTCTTATCGTTGCCAAAGCCAAATTTCGATGCCATCGAGACCGTCTTACCCCACTCCTCAGCACGGTTATAATAGTGTGCCGTGAGTTTGCGTGTGTGGTTAGTGGCGAACTCATCATACTTCGTTCCGAAGTCGAACCACAGGAAGTCGGGTTTGTAGTTGTCGATCAACTCGACCGTACGGTTGTACCACTCATCGACAAACTCGGGCGATGCACCGCCCTTTGGGTCGTGGATGTTGTAGAGCTCGGGAGCTGCCGCTGCATCATACTTGTCGGGGTACATAAACTCGCTGAAGAAGAGCCAATTCCACGCAAGGTGAGTTGTCAGACCAAACTTCATTCCACGCCCCCGAGCCTCCTTTTCAAGCTCGCCCATAATGTCGATGTGAGGCTCTTTCTTCACTGAGTTCCACTCCGTGTAGCTCGAATCGTAGAGGTCGAAACCATCGTGGTGCACAGCCATTCCAACCATAAATTTACCCCCTACACGCTCCAAGTTATCGACCCACTCCTTAGCCGAGAAACCCTTAGCTGTGAAGAGAGGCTCGAAATCTTTGTAGCCAAATTTATCTGCTCCGCCAAAGTTATCTTGATGCTGTTTAAATGTCTTTTTATGGGCTGGATTGTACATATTGCGACCGTACCAACCATCGGGAGATAGGGCAAGCGTACTGTAGTTCCAGTGGTAATACATACCGAATTTAAGCTCATTAAGCCACTCTGCCTGAGGGTAACGGTTCAGATCGTCCCAATTCTCGGCATAGACCTGTTTTGGTGGAGCTTGAGGCTTGCGACCCTGAGAACAGGCTGTCGCAACAAGCGCACACGTAGATAAAAGAGCTGTTGATATTACGTTCGTGATTTTCATATAATTAATCGTTTATAGTTTGCTGTTTTGTTTGCGGCTGTTAATCTCTGCTTATAGTTTGCTGTTTTGTTTGCGGCTGTTAATCTCTGCTTATCGTTTGCTGTTTTGTTTGCGGCTGTTAATCTCTACTTATCGTTTGCTGTTTTGTTTGCGGCTGTTAATCTCTGCTTATCGTTTGCTGTTTTGTTTGCGGCTGTTAATCTCTGCTTATCGTTTGCTGTTCTTGTCGTTCCACTCCTTCACCGCCTCATACATTGTGATGATATTCTCGGCAGGGACATCAGGCATTATATTGTGGACGGTGTTGAATACAAATCCGCCCCCCTTGGACATTATCTCCAGCCGCTCAAATATCTGCTCTCGAATCTGCTCACGGCTACCGCTGTTGAGTGTGCCAACCGTCTCGACACTCGCCCTCTCACAGAGCGTATCCATCAAGAAGTTATCCATACGCCGAAGAAACGTACCCCACTCAAAGAGGTTGCAGCCACACACAATCATCAACGCCTTATCGGTTGTAGCTCGAAGATGTAGCGCACCAGCTCGGAGCTGCTCCCAAAAGTCGGGTTCCGTGCAGTGATCCCAAGGTGAGTGTGCATAGCGAGCCCACAAGATACGACCCATCTCGGAATCGAGGTCGCCTCTCAGCATCGCCACTCACAAACAGCCCAATGCTCCCACTCCTCTTCGCCAAATATAGACAGCACAACAGTGTCGAGACGAACGAGCCACCAAACAAGACGATCAAGACAGGGGCGCTCTGAAACAGAGGGTTGATGCCGCTCTCGATAAGGTTCTGAGAGATTGGAGAGCCCTGCTCAATACCGAGCGAATCAGCCGATCCACAAAAGCCGACAAATAGCGCTGCAACGATACCCTTCAAGAAGTTGCGCTCTCTCTTGTCGACATTCTCGCTCCGCTCCTTAAGATAGCCCGAGTATGCAATGACCGCAACACCGATCACACCCACGATGAGCCCATAGATGAGTATTGCACCATTGTCGCTACTCAACATCTTCGACCACCGTCCATCGATTACGGCAGGTATCACCGTACCCTGCACCATCATCAAACCCAACGACAAAGCGTAGCCAACCAACAACCCTAAGTACTTGAGCGACAGACCAAACGAGAGATTTGCAAAGCCATAGAGAAAACCCAACGATGCGATCCAAATGATCCGTGAAGTAGGCTGCTCAGCGAGCACAGGGACAAACCCTGGTGCACAGATAAAACTCATAATGATAGGGAAGATGACATAGGCGAAGAGACAAAACGCCAACCAAGAGTGCTCCCAATTCCACCCCTTGCTATTAGACATAGGTACAGCAAAGCTACCCGAGAGCGATGCACCAAAGGCGATAAGCCCAATTCCAAGAAATACTTCAAACATAGCCGCTTACTAATTAAATGAGACCCCTTAAACGAATCCCCTTGTGTTTTATGCAAAACCCCTTGCGCCAAAGCCAACCAGCGAGGCTCGCCACTAGGCTCTAAGGTCGTTGTATAGAGCATTATACGCTCCGCCAATTTTTCGAGTTGCACCCCGATCAAAGCTCCATAATGTTTCATAGATTTAGATTTAGGTTATAAATTTATTTAGGTTAAATGGTTACTGCAAAATTACAAAATCAAATCGACAATAAATTTACAAGCCCCGACCGATTGTTTGCAAAATCCGATATTTAGTTAGGAGTTATTTGGCTTGCTTGTATGAGCTGAGTAATTCCTGAGTAAGGTTGAGTAAGCCCTACTCAGCCCTACTCAGCCCTACTCAGCCCTACTCAGCCCTACTCAGCCCTACTCAGCCCTACTCAGCCCTACTCAGCCCTACTCAGCCCTACTCAGCCCTACTAAGCTCATACAAGCAAGCCAAATAACTAATAACTCTTATCGGATCAGCAAGAGATCATAATTATAAAAGAGCTTAGCATCCTCCAAAACCTCAACAACAGGCTCGCCATTACCCTTAATGTAGCCGCAACTATCGGCGTAACTCATCCAGCAGGCGACCATCTCCTTTAATTTATCGGGGTTACACTGTGCAAGATCCTCCTTCTCGATAAGGTCACTCTTGAGGTTGTAGAGCCTCCACGTCTCGCCATCACCAAATGGATAGTCGAGCAGAACAGCCTTCCAATCACCCTTGATTACAGCCTTACACTCCCCCATCTCAAAACAGAGCGGCTCACTATCATCTCTCAACACCTCAACATCACCCATCAGTATGGAATATAACGACTTACCGTAGAGAGGCACTAACTCAACACCTCTATATTGAGCAGGGCGAGTGCACCCAGTGAGCTCCAAGATCGTAGGCAATACATCGCTGATATGTAAAACATTACAAGTATCCATACGCCCCGATTCAGTGCCGCCACCAGCAACCACAAGTGGTGTACATATTCCACCCTCCATAGTTGTCATCTTGAAGAGCGAGTAGGGCGTGTTACACACCTCAGCCCACGACTGCCCAAGCGATATAAATGAGGTCTCAGCGCCCATATTCTCCAACGAATTATCATAGTCCCGAGCGATCTGCTCCTCGCTATTGCCTGGATAGCCCCACGCCTCGTGAGGGTTAGCGCCATTATCGACCATAACAAATATGATGGTGTTGTCATACCTACCGCTGCTCTTTAGCTTATCAACCACACGCCCGAGGCTCATATCAACGTAGTCGATCATTGCGGCGTAGATCTCCATTCGGCGGCTCTGTTCAGCCCTCTGCTCTCCCGATAGGCTACTCCAATCGTGCGCCGTCTCACTGCTGTGGTTAAGCTTGGTTTCGGGCGATATGATGCCCATTGCTTTTTGCCTGTCATAGCGAGTTTTGCGAATCACGTCATAACCCTCGTCATATCGACCCTTGTATCGATCAGCCCACTCGGCGGGTACGTGCAGAGGATCGTGACCACAGGTGAATGCTAAATAACCAAAGAGCGGTCTCTCCTCGGGACATTTGTCAATATATTCGATCATCTTGTCGGCGTAACTCTTCGATGAGTAGAAGTCCTCAGGAAGCCTCTCAATCCTCTCTCCATTCTCGGTGTAGTAAGTAAGTGGAGATTCGCCATCAGAGAGAGAGAAACCGCTGCTGAAGTGGCTAGCACCACCGCTAAGCAGAACAAAGCTATCATCAAAACCACGGTTATGCGGATCATACTCACCAGCGCCTAAGTGCCACTTGCCGGAGATACAGCTGTAGTAGCCTGCCGAGGATAGAATCTCGGGGATGGTCATAACGTCGTCACGCAGATAACCCTCATATCCAGCCTGCATATATTGGTTGGTAAAGTGTGCAGGCGGCATATTGCCCAATCCATTACGGTGGTTGTCGACACCTGTCATCAGCATCGAACGTGCTGGAGCGCTGAGTGGTGATGTATGGAATCTGGTGAAGATTTTACCCTGCTCGGCAAGAGCATTGATGGTTGGCGTGTGGATCTCACCACCGAATGGTTCGAGATCTGAGAATCCGAGATCGTCAAGCATCACGATAAGGATGTTTGGGTGTGTCGAGTACGGGTTCTGTTCTGCACACCCCGTGAGAGTTGCAACTGCAACCCCTGTGCATAGTGCGTATGTTAATTTACTCTCTCTCATATATCTATATTTAAATCAGTCAATACACAAAAGTAAAGAAAATAAATCTATTTCACAACAGTGCAATGAGTTAAAAGCTGTGTTACAGATAAAATTAGCTCATCCAAACAAAGTTTACAAGATGTCATCATCAAGACACAACAGCCCAACCAACAAAAAAAACACAAAAATAGTTTGCATTTAAAAAAATAATATCTACCTTTGCAAAACCAAAAGGGAAAAGGCAAGCCAAAACCAAAAAAAAGGAGAGGCAAACCAAAACCCAAAAGGAGAGAGGCAAGCAAAAGGAGAGAGGCAAGCAAAAGGAGAGAGGCAAGCAAAAGGAGAGAGGCAAGCAA
>JBCQUE010000013.1:0-47427 GCA_047174325.1 Rikenellaceae bacterium
ATTCAATTCGATAATTAAAGCCTTCAGAACAAACCTCAGAGGCGTAACCGATGTGAAATTTTTCCTGTTTCGCCTTACTCGTATTTTTGCTTAGTCCCCCTATTTTATCTGGTGACCCCTGTGTTGCAGTGTTGTGTTGTGGTGCTGTGGGCGAGGCGATGGGCGGAACAGTGATTAAAAAAAGCTCGCTACAGTTATGCAGCGAGCCTAGAATTGCAACTCCTATAAGCCGAGTTCTGTACCCTAAGCATTGCGATGATTGCTCACCTCTCCGCCCAGTGCCTCTATCATTTATCTACGGCGTGCAGTCACCTGCACCCTTTAGCAACCTACCCCCCGACAACGGGCGAGTAACCCTTAGATGTCGGTGTACACGGTCTTGCAACCTGTGAGACGTACTGACCAGATGATATTGCTACCTCTGCGGTGGGCTCTTACCCCGCCTTTTCACCCTTACCGTTCACCCCTTGCGAAGTGAGTTTGGCGGTTATTCTCTGTTACGCTACTACGCCCTCTCGAACGTCAAGCCGTTAACTTGCACAGCACTCTGCGTTGCCCGGACTTTCCTCCCCCACACCGAAGTGCGGTAGCGATAGAGCGGAATTGCTCGGCAAAGATAACACTATTTTTCCAATTTCAACGCCTCGGACTCAGCAAAAATATTAAATCTTCTAATCAAGCGGCTCTTCTTATCCTGCAGCACAAACTCTAACAGCAAGAGAATCAGCGCTATAGCCAACAAATACTGATACCACTCGCCAAACTCCTCATACTTCACTGTCGAGAGTTCCGCCTGTTTCATCTGCGAAATTGTCGATGTGATCTCCGTGAGCCCCAACGACTGATTTGTCGCACGAACGTAGCCCGCCTCGGTCTTGTTTGCGATCTCCTGCAGCATCTTCTCATTAAGTTTCGTCACCACAATATCGCCCTTCTCATCACGAATATACTCCCCATCAATCATAATTGGCGCACCCTCAGGCGTTCCAATTCCAACCGTGAATATCTTGACACCCAGCGCCTTAGCTCGCTCAACCGCAGCATCAACACCGCTATCGTGCGCCTCACCATCCGTAATGAGAATCACCACTCGACTATTGTCACTCGTCGACGAAAACGACAACAGCGCCAAATCCAACGCCTTGCCGACATCCGTACCCTGCACACTAACCATCGTGGGCGACAACCTCTCGGCAAACGACTTCGCCATTCTATAGTCCGAAGTGATCGGCAGCTCCACCTTAGCCTCGCCAGCGAACGCAATGAGCCCCACACGCTCCTGTGATCGCAACCCCTCAAAGAGCCGCTGAATTGCATATTGTGTCTTTGCCAAGCGATTTGGCGCAAAGTCCTCCGCCAGCATCGAGTTCGATACATCGACCACCAACATCATCTCCACACCTTGGCTCTTCACCTCACGCAACTTCGACCCCACCTGTGGACGAGCCGCTGCAAAGATCACCAACGTCAAAGCCACGAGATACAACGAGAACTTCAACCGAACGCTACCCACCGAAAAATCGGGCATCAGCGACTTAACGATCTCTGGATTTCCGAACCTCTCCAAACGTCTACGGCGGCGGTGCATCGACCACCAAAAGAGCATCAAAATAGCGGGGATACCTATTAATATATATAGGTACTCTGGATTTGCAAATCGAAACATTACGGTAATCGTTTTAAAATTAGGAACTTCAACACAAACTCAGCGAACAACAGCGCCATCGCCACAACAACCCAAATGAGGAATTTTTCGTGATAAATCGTCCGCTCAGCGATCTCCACCTCGCTACGCTCCATCTTGTTGATCTGCTCATAAATCGCCTTGAGTTTATCATTATCCGTGGCACGGAAGTACTCACCGCCTGTTGAGCGAGCTATCGAACGGAGTGTCTCCTCATCGATCTCCACCTTCGCCTGCACATAATCTATGATTCTGCCGTAGGGGTCGACCCTTGGGTAAGGTGCTGTGCCCTCCGTTCCTACGCCAATTGTGTAGACCTTGACACCCATCTCCTTAGCGATCGAGGCGGCTGTCTTTGGCGCTATCTCGCCCCGATTATTCACTCCATCGGTGAGCAGGATTATCACCTTACTCTTCGCCTCGCTCTCACGAAGTCTGTTAAGCGCTGTGGCGAGACCGTTTCCTATTGCCGTTCCATCCTCGATGATACCGCTCTTAAGTGGCGCAATAAGCGTCTGTAGCGAGCCTTGATCGGTCGTGAGTGGCGAGAGCGTAAATGCCTCACCAGCAAAGGCTACCAAGCCGATACGATCACCGTAGCGATCGGCAATAAATGATGAGGCAACCTCCTTTGCCGCCGTGATTCGGTCGGGTTCAAAGTCACGTGCCAACATCGATCCCGAAATATCCAACGCCATCACAATGTCGATTCCCTCGCTCGTTGCGTTACGGCTCTGCTCAACACTCTGTGGACGAGCCAACGCCACAATGAGCAGCGCAAATGCGACCAACCGCAACACCGCTGGCAAGTGTCTCAAATAATATCTAATCGTCTTTGGCGCTCGCCTCACCCCCTCCACCGTGGAGATTGTGAGCGTAGCGCCACCCTTTAGCGACCTATATATATAATACGCCGCCATCGGGATTATCGCTAAAAGCGCAAATAGAATATTTGGTGATGCAAACTGCATAATCTTTTAATTTACAGAGGCTTAACCCCTCCTGTTTTATTCATAATGATTTTCAGAGATCTCTTCCCTCTCCCGTTTAATCCGTTATAATTTTCAGAGGGCTACCCCACTCTGTCCAATCCGCTCTTTTTTTACCAATTTTTCGCCCCCTGCACAACCACACCTCTCGCCCTCTTCTCCAGATCCTCTTGTGTCTTATCCTCCTGTGCTTGGATTGCATCGAGCATCTGTTGCAGCTCTTGATCCGAGATCTCGCCATCCTGTGGTTGTGGCTCGCTATCTTGCTCATCCTCGCCCTGATCTTGGTTCTGGTTCTGATCTTGGTTTTGATTCTGCTGATCCTCGTTCTGATCTCCATTCTGATCCTGCTGATCTTGATTTTGATCTTGGTTCTGATCTTGATTTTGATCTTGGTTCTGATCTTGATTATCTTGGTTCTGATCTTGCTCTTGCTGATCCTGATTTTGGTCTTGATTCTGTTGCTGAGCCTCCAGTAACGTCTTGACGTACGAATAGTTATACTTCGCCTCAGTGTCATCTGAATTGAGCCTAATTGCATCTTTATAGCTCTCCAGCGCCTCCTCCAACTTCTGTTGCTCAAACTGACTATTGCCCAAATTATAGAACGCCTCCGATCGGTTGCGAGCCGTATCCAACGAATCCGCCGCCAACACCTTCAAGAGAGGATCTGCACCCTCCGTCTTCTTCGATTTAATGAGTGCGCTCGCCAAGTTGAACTTCGCCTCAAAACACTTTGGCGCAATCGCCATCGACTTTGAGTAGTGCTCAGCTGCACCTTGGAAATCGCCCTCTTCATACGCCTCATTACCCCTACGCAACTCACCTCGTTCGGGTAAATTTTGCGCCGAGACTCCACAACAGATCGCTGTCAATATTATCGATAATATATATTTCATCTCGCTAGTCTCTAATTTTTCACTTCGTTACTAACCTCTTTATCAGATACTTGAACCTCTTCAACCGCCTCGCCACCTTTACCTGCAACCGCCTTGCCATCGTTACCTACAGCGGTCTCGCCATCGTTACCTACAGCGGTCTCGCCACCTTTGCCTACAACAGTCTCGCCACCTTTACCTACAACCATCTCGCCACCTTTACCTGCAACCATCTCGCCACCTTTACCTACAGCTCTCTCGCCACCCGTAGCCTCACCATCCTCGCTCTCCTCATCCTCGGGTTTTGTCAACTCCACAAACGCCTTTGCGCTCTGGAAATATCGCTCATTCTCCGATGCCTCGAACTGAGCCTTAGCGAACTTCACAAGGTCTGCATCACGCAACAACTCCTGCAACTCCATCTCGCAACGTCTAGGCAAATCGAGCTCCTTAGATGCCGCAATGATCTCGGGCGAAGTCATCTCCATCGCTGCAACTCCGTAGCGCCCAGAGATATAGGTGCGCAAAATATCTGTCAAGCGTGAGTAGTAACCCTTATATTCGCCTGCCTGCCAAAGCTGCTCAGCACGTAACTCCTCCAAAGCTGCAAACGCTGCAACGTGTGGCGCAACAGGTGGTTTTGGTTTGAAGATCCCAAAGACCGAGTGACCCATCTTAGCCAATATTCGCAACGTTATATAGACCGCCACAATCAACAACAACAGCCCAATCGCAACCCAAAGTGCATAGGTCGAGACCTCCTCAAATTTGAAGGGTAAATCACGCTGCGGCTTAAGATCATAGATAGATTGCGAAGTTGAGTCGATGCGAAACATTCCGACTGTAAACCTCAATGAATCAGCCGTGTAGAGCGTATCCGTCACATTCTTGTCGAGATACAACACCGAGACTTTACCCATATTATAACGCCCTGGTTCAAACGACCGAAAACGATATTGACGACGAATTTTCACCCTCCGTCCATCGCTCGAAAGTGTATCGAGTGTCGGCTCAGTGACCTGCTCCAGATACTCCGTATTCTCGTCATCAAACTCGGGAAACGCAATCAGCTGCATCATATCCTGCTCCACCTCCACCCAGAGCGTTATATGCTCACCCACACCGACACTATCCCGATCGAACCGAGCATCGAGCCGTGGTGCAGAGTGCGCCACAACCGCCCCGAGAGCCATCATCGTTGTCAACGTGAGCACCGCCGCCCAACCTAAAAATCCTCTTCTCATCGCTGCTTAAAGAGTTTTATCAATTCAACTACATAATCTGCATCGGTCGAGACCCGTGCGGCATCGACCCTATTCTGTTTCAATAGCTGCTCCACCTGCTCGACACGCTGTTGCCAACTCTCTCTGTAGTAGTCTCTTACAGCTCGTGAGGAGGTGTCAACCAACATCGTCTCACCGCTCTCAGCATCGGCAAACTCAACCAATCCAACGTCAGGCATCTCCGCCTCACGTGGATCTTCAACCCTCACCGCAACAATATCGTGACGAGAGCGGGCGATCTTCAGTGCATTATTGAGCTCCTCGATGCTCTTTTTGCCCGTTGTGAGGAAATCCGAGAGCACGAAACAGGTGCAGCGCTTCTTATTCACATTTGAGAAGAAGCTCATCGCCTGAGCTATATCTGTCCCCCGAGACTGCGGCTTAAAACCAACCAACTCTCTGATAATCATCAAGATGTGGCTCTTGCCCTTCTTCGGAGGAATATACTTCTCGACCCTATCTGAGAACAATATACACCCCACCTTATCGGAGTTTTGTGCCGCCGAAAACGCCAACACCGCTGCAATCTCGGTGAGAATATTCTTCTTCGTAAACTCCTGAGAGCCAAAGAGCCTCGACCCACTGACATCGACCATCAACATCATCGTCAACTCACGAGACTCCTCATAAATCTTGATGTGTGGCGAGCGACTTCGAGCCGTCACATTCCAATCAATATCACGCACGTCGTCCCCCGGTCGGTACTCCCTAACCTCCGAAAACGAGATGCCTCGCCCACGAAAAGCTGAGTGATACTTACCCGCAAAGATCTGATTCGTAAGACCTCGACTCTTGATCTCGATCTTGCGAACTCGGCGTAAAATATCTGTTTCGTTCTGCTCCATAAACTTTGTGGTTGTGGTTAAGGTACAACAACACTATTGAGAATCTCGGTGATGATCTGCTCCTGAGTAACGTTCTCAGCCTCAGCCTCATAAGTAAGACCGATACGGTGGCGCAACACATCGTGACACACCGCTCTCACATCCTCAGGAATAACGTAACCCCTGCGGCGAATAAAGGCGTAAGCACGTGCAGCCTTCGCCAACGAGATCGATGCACGAGGCGATCCACCAAACGATATGAGTGACGACAAACGCTCCAAACCATACTCCACAGGCTCACGTGTAGCGAAGATAATATCGACAATATACTTCTCGATCTTCTCATCCATATAGACATCATCCACCACCTTACGAGCGCTCAAAATATCCTCTGGCGTAATCACCTTAGCCACCTCAGGCATCCCCTGCCCCGAGAGATTCATCCTCACGATGTCTCGCTCCTCCTCACGCTTTGGGTACGAAATCTTCGCCTTAAGCATAAAACGGTCGACCTGTGCCTCAGGGAGTGGATACGTACCCTCCTGCTCCAGCGGGTTCTGTGTCGCCAAGACCAAAAATGGCTTTGGAAGTGGATAGGTCTCATCGCCAAGTGTCACCTGTCGCTCCTGCATCGCCTCCAACAGCGCTGACTGCACCTTAGATGGGGCACGGTTGATCTCATCCGCCAAGACGAAATTAGCGAAGATCGGACCCTTCTTAACCGAGAACTCCTCACTTCGCTGTGAATAGATAAGCGTACCAACCAAGTCGGCAGGCAAGAGGTCGGGCGTAAACTGAATACGTGCAAAATCCGCCTCAACAGCCTTTGCTAGTGTTGTGATTGCCAATGTCTTAGCCAACCCCGGGACACCCTCCAACAAGATGTGACCACCCGACAACAGACCGATCAACAGGGTGTCAACCAAGTGTGACTGCCCCACGATCACCTTACTCATCTCACGGCGCAAAGTCTCCACAAATAGTGATTCACGCTCGATACGCTCATTAAGCTCTTTGATATTTACTACTTCACTCATAGATATATTAATATATACATTTTTAGTTTTGCTCTATCATAAACGATTCGCAATACAAAATTATTATATTTTTTCAGAACAAAAAATATATATTAATATATATGCAGAAAAAAAATGCTGATTCTTGGAAAAGATTATTTAAACAGCTGCTTGAAACAGCCGCTCGAAACAGCCGCTCGGAACAGCCGCTCGGAACAGCCGCTCGGAACAGACGCTCGGAACAGACGCTCGGAACAGACGCTCGGAACAGCCGCTCGGAACAGACGCTCGAAACAGACGCTCGGAACAGCCGCTCGGAACAGCCGCTCGGAACAGCCGCTTGAAAAGAAATTTTAGAGAATTTTTTGCAGCGTCACCTCATCGACGTAACCGCCCTCTCGCCACAACCACTCTCGTTTGTTGCCCACTTGGGTGTAACCTTGCTGCTTGAATAGATCGAGGCTTGCGGTGTTTGTCGCCTCCACTCCGCACCAAAGTTGATGGAGCTGCAACACTCGTTTTGCGTAGGCAGCGACAACTTGCAAAGCATCGGCTGCATAACCCTGCTTGCGTTGCGGCTCGACTATGAAGATACCCACCCCTGCTCGATGGTTAAATGGGTCGTACTCAAATAGATCCACCGTTCCGACACTCTCGCCTGTGAGCGTTGTGATGATGAGCCTCAGCTGTCTCGTCACAGCCAAATCCTCACTTTGCGCCTCCACGAAACGCTCCAATATATATTGCGAAAAGGGGAGTGTAGTACCGCTAACTCCCCAATTTGCGAGGTCATTTTCGACCCCATACATAAAATCTATATCCGACAGCTCAACAGCACGTAACACCACCCTATCGCCTCGCAAATTTGCCCGTCCCCTCACCGCTGTCATCGCCATAATTATTAGATACCCAACACCTTATTGCGGATCAACATCGCCACACCCAAGGCGCTAGCCCCCTCATTCATAGTCGACAAACGGAACTTCGTATCCTTATAAACAAGGTTCAACGAGTACTTATTCGTAGCCGACTTCATAGGCAACATAATGTAGTCGCCAGCCTCCGACATCGAACCACCAACGATCACACTCTCAGGGTTGAAGATATTAATCAGGAACGCAACAGCCTTACCGATCTTCTCGCCAGCCTCCTCGATGAGTTCAATCGAGAGGTTATCATCGCTCTTCGCTGCCGAGATTATCGAATCGATATGGATCGGTTCGTGACGATCATATCTATCCCTAAGTATCGTATTCACACCGCTCTCGATGAGTTTGGTCATCTTCTCCTCAATAGCGATTCCCGAGACCTCCGTCTCCAAACACCCCTTCTTTCCACAGGCACAGATCACCTCATTATCGAAGAAGGGAATGTGACCAAACTCGCCAGCGAAACCGCTCTTACCGTAGTAGAGTTTACCATCGACCACGATACCGATAGCGATACCAAGACCCAAGTGCAGATACAACACATTGCGATCATTCTTGCTCTTTCCGCAGGTGTACTCAGCGTAACACCTCGCACGAGTATCATTCTCGAAGAGCACACGAATACCGACCCTCTCCTCGATGATCTCACGCAACGAGCGCTCAGACTGAGTGAAATATTTGTAGCTACGTCCAGCATCGGGATTCACACGACCCGTGATGCTGACACCCACGCCCATAATCTTGTTGCGATCGACACCGCACCCATCGATAAAGCTGTCGAGATTTGAACAGATCAAGTCCAGACACTGTTGTCGGTCGACCAGCTCAAAGTCGCTGTCACTCTGCTCAAGGATAACATTATTCTGTAGATCTATCACCACGTAGCTCATATTGTCACGTCCGACATTCACACCGACAAAATAGACAGCCGAGCTAGCCAAGCCGAATACATTAGGGCGACGACCACCCGGTGTCTCGACCTTACCCAAGTCGATAACCACATTATCCTCGACCAATTCGAGCACAAGTTTGGTGATTGTCGGGACGCTAATATGGAGCTCACGGGTCAACTCCGAGAGTGTACACTCGCCCCTCACCGCCATATGGGCGATGATGTTTCGCTTGATTATATTGTTCTTATGAGATACGCCCTTGGCACTCTCACCCGATGTATTATTAAAAAAATCTTTTAGTGAATTCATAACAATTCTCTTTAAATCCTGTCACAAAGATAGAAAAGATTATCAAGATGTCCAAAAATTATTAAGTTTTTTTAATATTCTCGGCGAATTAACTCAAATTCGCTATTAGTTATTGGCTTAATTGTATGAGCTGAGTATTACTGAGTAGCTCTGAGTAACTCTGAGTAACTCTGAGTAAGGCTGAGTAATTCTGAGTAATTCTGAGTAATTCTGAGAGCGAGCAAAATAACTCATAACTAATAACTAATTTGCTCTCTTTGGCGAGCTCTTCGCCTTGCGGATTCTGAAGTAGAGGTACGAGCCGTAGATCAAGACCAAAATCACCATATTGATTAGGCGCTTATCGGTGCGACTAACCTCGATCTCTGAGAATTTGAATGGCTGAGGGCGACCGTGTCCGTGGCTATGACCACCCTGCTGCGCCTGTGGCTGCTGTTGCTGTCCGTGACTGTGACCGCCCTGCTGAGCCTGTTGCTCTCGCTGTGGACGTTGACCCTGCTGAGCCTGTTGCTGTCCGTGACCCTGCTGAGCCTGTTGCTCTCGCTGTGGACGTTGACCCTGCTGAGCCTCTCGTCCTCGGTTCTCAACGACCTCTGTACGAGCCTTTTGCGCCTGCTGCTCCTCACGAGCCTTGTCGCTGATGTAGCCTCCCAAGTTGAGACCAATTGCGTGGATGAACAGCATTGCATAGAGACCATAAGACCACTTCTGAACGCTCTTCCAACGCTTAGTGCCCAACTTATGGTGCACAGAATCAAACGATGTAATCCACAAAACGAGGAAGAGAACAAACATAACCAACCCCAAAACATATACAAAGCTAGATATTCCCGAACCCAACACACTCGTCACACGAGGCGATTGAATATATGTCTCGTGGTCGAAGAAGTACTCCCAACCGCCAACGAATGAGCCGAAAAGTCGCTTCATAGCGTGGGCAATCACAGGGAAACCAACGATGATCGAGAGCTCCTTGCGGATCGACATCAAACGTCCTACGTACCACACCTTGGGCGAGAACGCACCCATATACATAATAATAATAAGAACTGGGTGCACAAAGTTCGCTGCACTCGAAAGCTCGCTGAAGCAGAGACCAAAAAATGGAATCTTACCCAAGTTAAAAGGCATCGTAGCACCACACAGGCGGAAGATCGTAGGGATCACAAACCCTGCACAGAGTACTCCGAAGAGCCAATAGTAAACCTTTGCGTGCTGCTTAATCGACTTTGAAAGCAGAATCGCCAACATTAAATAGAGCCCCAAAGAGAACAACAATGGAAATGTCGATCGCAAAAACTCTATAAGATCTAAAGTTGCATTTATCATAATTTTAAATTTTCATTTATGAGTTATTATTGCTTGCTTGTATGAGCTGAGTAACACTGAGTAACACTGAGTAACACTGAGTAACACTGAGTAACACTGAGTAACACTGAGTAACACTGAGTAATTCTGAGTAATTCTGAGTAATTCTGAGTATTACTGAGAGCGAGCCAAATAACTCATAACTCATACTTGAGAGCGTTGCAAGGTGGATGAAATTTTAAAGATGGCGTAGAGGTGGGTGAGGGAGCGTACTTTTGCACGTGACCGATCACGCCTCTACGGTATCTTTGAAATTTCGCCGCCTTGCAACGCTCTCACGATTAGTATCTTGAGAGTTTACCTATTGATAGAATATTGTAACAAGTAACCTTCATCTTCTCTGTCGCAACGCCTGTTGCTGCGTCGATCTCGTAAACTGCCGAGCCACCCTCTACCTCTGCATCCGCTGTAGTTGTGATACCGACATAAGCCTTTCCGTTCTCGAAGAATGGGTTGCGGCTCACGGCTGAGATCTCTGTTGCTGCAGGGATTCCTGTAACCTTTGTTGCGCTCTTTGCATCTGCATCAACTACGTAATAAGAGTATGCGCTAGTTGTCGATGCCGAAGAACCTGTCGAGACTGTTGCGTAGTACACCCCTGGCTCATAGGTCTGAACGAGGAACTTAGATCCCGATCCTGTGATGAACTTAACCGATAGGAATGAGCGACCATCCATTGCTGTCTCAACATCGAATACACCGTCTGTTCCGTAGCTCTCATCGAGCGCTGTCTTACCCTTCTTGATACGCATCACCTTAGCCGAGTGTGAACCAGCTGGGTACCAGTAGTATCCGTCACCGATTTTATCCCCTGATAGATTCTTATGATCAACGTAGTCAGCCGATGTAGCGTCACTTGACGAAGAGATACTGCGCAACTGAGTACCTGCAAGAGATGTGAAGATTGTTTTGTTGAACTTACGCTCGTTACCGGGCGAGAAGATGTAAACATCGCCATCATCATCAGCTGCGATACAAGGGTACTGAGCCGAGCCGCTACGTCCACAAGGAGGCGACATTCTGCCGTCTGTGATGATCGTTGGGTTCTTTGGGAAGTCCGCCTCTGTCTTAAACACAGCGATATGGAACTGGTCTGGAAATGGTGTTGATGGGATCTCACCGGGCTTAAATGTGCCTGAGTTTGTTCCACCGTAGGCTGAAGATACGTAGTCAAGATACTCTGTGCTGTCGCCATAATACGTCTTACTTGCAGCCTCCAACTCTGTCTTATACTGCACTGAACCATAAGCTGTTACACCCATCGGGTAGACCGTAGCGTAGAGGTAACCATTCGACTCAGCAAATCCAGCCAAGCTGCAGTACTCACCTGTACCGAGGTAGTTATCCGACTCAAAGGCTGTTCCTGCGAACTCACCATTTGAGTTGTGATACTTACCGATATACATATAACGTGGGTAGACCTCAGTGTTGTAGTAAGGCTCAACTACACCCGTGCTCTCCGAATCGTAAGAGTTAGATGCTGACGTAACCATATAATCTGACCACTGACCATAAGTTGTAAAACGGTAGCTCGTGTAGTCCATACCGTAAACAGGACGAGCCTCACCCATCACATACGACTCAGCAGGCACTGCATCACCATCGTTATACTTCAAACCAAACACTCGTGTGTCGTTGTAGAAGTACCACTGCGCACTCGATAGATCCGACTCCACACCGCTGCCCTTGATTGTTAGATCCTCTGATCCCAACGCATCGGTAGAGAGTAGGTAGTCCGCACCAACTGGAGTCGCACTAGACTTTGTTGACGATACAGCTACTACATATGATGTTGCCTTAGCCACAGGTGTTGAGACACTTTCATCCTTCTTGCAAGATGAGACCGCTACTGCTGCTGTTAGGAACAGAGCGCCAAATAGATAATTTTTCTTCATTTTTTTTAAAACTTGTTTATTGATTAATTATTGTGATTATTTTTTATTCTTATCGCTTATTTACACTTCCGAAGTTGACCCTCACCTTGCCGTAGAAAGCCCGACCAGCCTTTTGCAGACTGAAGTTGTCGTAAAGATTTGCATCCATAATGTTTTTACACTCCAACGAGAAGTTATACTTTCCGCCATCGAGCGTGTAGTGCAGCGTTAGGTTGTGCGCCCACTGTGTCGGTACCTTCTTCTTCGTATCTGCATCTCCGAACGCCTCCCAATAGAGCGGAAACTCGTGTTGATAGAGAAGATCATATATTATATATAGGTGATCCCCCTTGCAAAATAGACCGTAAAAGTTGATCCGACCATCCGCATTTGCATATAGATAGGGCTCGTTCGGCATACGCTGACCATACGTTAGACTTGCGTTTGCGGTAGTCTCGTCGATCGGCTCATTATCACGTGCATTAAGTGCATTGAGGTTTCCGCCCAGCGAAAATAGCTCACCGTGGTTGTATGTAGCCGAGGCGCTCCAACCCTTCGTCTCGACCTCTCCGTGGTTGATTGTCGATGAGGTCTCACCATCCGTGCTCACCACTCGGCGAATGAAATCCGTAGCATCGCTATAGACCAACCCTCCGCCAACGCTTACGCTGTGGATACCAAAGGTGCGGTCATACGTGAGGTTGATGTTATAGTTATCGCTACGCTCAGGCTTAAGTCCGATGTTACCCAATTCGAGATCTGCATCACCAAAGAGTTCGGTAGTTGTGGGCAAGCGACAAGCCTTTTCATAGGAGAGCTTACCCTGAAAGCCATCGAGGAAGAAGAGCGTTCCAGCAGCTCCGTAGCCCCAATATCCATTTCGTTCGTTGCGATATGTCGATACGCCCTCGGTGTCAACCGTCACTCCATTGTTGATCTGAACGTAGCTCTTACCGAACGCCTGAGCGTTGAACAGATCTCCGTGCTTATACATATAAGACAACCCTGTGATCCCCTTAGTGGTGTACATCGGGTCTGAATAGGTGTCAAACGCCACACCAGCCGTTGCCGAGCGTGAATCACGTGCAGCCGAATTTACCGAGTAACTCAACGCCATGGTGTGCGCCTCACCACTCTTGTAAACTGCATTACCATTTGCGTTCCAGCTCCTCTCGATCAATTCACGGTATGTGTAGCTACGTGATTTATCCCCTTGCTTGTCGCCAAACCAGTTGTAGTTATAGATCGTGGTGTCGATGACCATCGTCAAACCATAGTTGTAGTTTGCGTTCGCCTTTATGTCCAACCCCTTAGTGAGTAGATCTCGCTTGGCGTACTGCAAAGTGGGTATCAGAGAGTGACCCTCACGATGGCGACCGCCAAAGACCACCGTCTGCCTCGAACCTGTCTGCACCTCTTTATAGAACTTTGCGTAGTTCACGCTGAGTGTAGCGAAGTCCGCCCAACGCTTGCGCCTAAAACCAACCTCTCCGATCACCGCCTCGTTGTTATACGTATCGTTGAAGCGCTCGACCGTGTAGAGAGTGCTGGGTGTCGATGAGTAACCCCCCTCCGAGAAGAGTGTGACCGTGTTATCGATCTCGTAGTTGTTGTCTGAGTAGTTCTGATAGGCGTTGACACGATACTGGAAACCGTTGTCGAGCTGATGTGTAAAGGTCACGTTGCTGCGGTGTGTGTTGAACGAACCATATGAGTATGAGGCATCAACGTCCCAACCCGCCTGATTCTGCTTCTTGCTCACGATATTTATGATACCGCCCAGTGCATCTGCACCAAATTCGATGGGCGCTACACCGCTGTACACCTCGATACGCTCGGCAAAGTTTGCGGGAATATTATTCAACGAAAAGGCTGCATTACCGCTCTGAAGGATTCCATCGATGAATATCTTGACGTGGTTACCCGAGAATCCATTAAGGCTGATCTTCGACTCGCTACCCACACCGCCAGCCTCACGAATACGTATTCCACGCATCTTTGAAAGACCATCCGCCAAGCTCGCCGTGGTGTTGCTCAGGCTGCCGATCTCCAACGCCTGCACGTTGAACGCCTGTTTATTAACCCTCGATGCACGGCTCTCGCCTCGAACCTTGACCCCCTCGATCGCCACCGATGAGCTCTTCAACACAATCTTAACCGCTCGCTCCTCGCCACTCACCACCTTAACGCTGCCCGAATAGGGCTCATAACCCATATAGACAACATTCAACTGATACTCGCCTGTAGGGAGCTGCAACTCAAATCGTCCCTTTAGGTCGGTCACCGTGCCGATCTGTGAGCCATCACCAATAAAGACCGTTCCATACGACACAGGGCTCTTTCCATCATCCGAGAGCACAACACCTCTGATCGATGCCCCACTGCTCAACACCTCTGCCTCGCTGCTCAACTTCTCTGCAAAAACTGTGGTTAGGTTTAATGTGCCAACCAACACAAATAACAAAAATAAAAATCTCTTCAACTTAAAGTTCCTCCTTAATACATCTTTACATCCATACATCTCTATCTTTCGATGGTGCAAAGGTATCGCAAAGAACAAAGGCGATCAATACCTAAAAAAAGGTAAAGATCGCCCTGCATAGTTATGAGTTATTTGGCTAGTCTGTATAACTAAAAATTAAACCTCGTCAATGTCGATGAGTTTATTGACAATTGCATAGATCGTCAGACCTGCAGGGTTGCGTATCTGCAGTTTAGCCGCAATATTTTTTCGGTGTGTCATCACCGTATGGGTCGATATGCAGAGCCCATCGGCAATCTCTTTGTTGCTCTGTCCCAGCGCAATGGCTCTCACAATCTCTCTCTCTCTGTGGCTCAACTCCTCGCCACATCGCCGCTCTTCGGTCGAGATTAGACGCTGTAATTTATGCTCAATTGTCTCCGTATCATCCGCCACAGAGATCACTGCATCGAACTCATCCAGCCGCTCCCCACCGAGTATCACACTCTGCAGAGCAACAAACTTAGTCGCACCAACACGAAACGCACCCAGCGAAGTGATACCTAAATGTAGGGGGTTCACAATGACAATATCCGCTCCTCGCTGCTCGATAGTCTCACCAAGCTGCTCTACGCTCGCCACCTCCGAAATCTCCAACGACAACGTCTCTATCTCCAACAACACAGAGATCACCCCTCGGCGAATTATCATCGATGGGTCAGAGATTAATATGTGCAGTCTCCGCCTAGCCACTATCGCTCCTCCTCGATTTTGCGGATCAATGGCGCAAGCAGTCTATCCTCAACACAGGTGTGCAGCGCCAAATCTTGCGCAATTGCGAAGAGATCGTGTATGACGCTCACCAACTCCAAGCTGTCGCCACCGCTGTAATATCTGATTATCAGGTGCTTAAGCTCCGTCAGCGATTCGCCAACATAGTCGTGATCCGTCTCCACCTCACCACTCACCGCCACAGGTCGCCTCCCGTCAGCGCTCTGTAGTCGCTTTATATACTCAAACACCTCGCTCTCCTCGCTGCCGATGTGCTCACGCATCCCATCCACATACTCATCGAAGTTACGCATAATAAGCTCCGAGATCTTATCCTCACCCAATGCCAAGCGCAATTTCTCACCAATTCTAGGCAACTTCCTGTCGAGATAATATGAGTGTGACTTCGTGAGATACTTCAAAATATCGTTCACATCAACCCCCTCCAACGATGGCTCATAGCGACTATCCTCGCTACGCAACAGCAGATTAACCACCGCCAAAAAACTAGCGCTCTGCACACCGCCCTCACGACACACCTGCTCAACAGTGCGATCAGCAACCCCTAAGGGCAACCCAAAGCAGCTCACAACCAACAACATAGAGAGGTTATCGCCAATCAATGTCGCCATTAAATCATCCCTGTGGTATCTTCCTTTTATATACATACGCCAACTATTTTATCTATATTTATCTACACAAACAAACTTCAAATGCTCAATATCGATTACTCCGAGCAAACTGCATCAACTACTTCGAGTGCACAACATCGACTACTTCAAGTGCACAACAACGACTACTTCAAGTGCACAACAACAACAACAACAACTACTTCGAGACCTCAATCATCCTCAAGATAGACCGCTCAGCCGCCACTCTCAACCCCTCCTCAACCTCGATTTGGTGTTTGTCATCTCGCAACGATTCATAGATCTTCTCCAACGTCACCAACTTCATATAGCTACAATCATTACAAGCGCAGGCGCTATCATCGCTCGGCACTACGAAGAACTCCTTACCCTCGGTTTTCTGCATCTCGAAGAGGATACCGGGCTCAGTCGCAACGATGAATTGGTCAAATCCGCTGCTCCGTACATACTCCAACAGCGCCGCTGTCGAGCCTATGCAGTCCGCCAAGATCTGTATCGACTTCTTACACTCGGGGTGCACCAACACCTTCGCCTCGGGGTGCTCAGCCTTAAGCTCCAACAACCGCTCCAGCGAGAATCGATCGTGCACGTGACAAGCTCCGTCCCACACCTCCATCGTCTCACGACCCGTCACACTCTTTACGTACCCACCCAAATTTCGATCAGGTCCAAAGAGTATCTTTGCATCCGCAGGCAACGAGTTAACAACATCTATAGCGTTGCTCGATGTGCAGACCACATCTGTATAAGCCTTCACCTCCGCCGTTGTATTGACATACGAAACCACCGT
The DNA here is from genome assembly GCA_047174325.1 of Rikenellaceae bacterium. GTDB lineage: Bacteria > Bacteroidota > Bacteroidia > Bacteroidales > Rikenellaceae > Alistipes. The sequence goes on from JBCQUE010000013.1 coordinate 16,720, forward strand.
ATAGTCGGGGTGCTCCTCACGCCATTTGCGAAGATCCTCACCTCGGCAAGAGTCCGCCAACGAACATCCAGCCTCCGTGTCGGGCAGCAACACCATCTTCTCGGGCGAGAGAATCTTAGCCGTCTCAGCCATAAAGTGCACACCAGCGAAGAGTATCACCGCCGCCTCAGTCTTTTGAGCAATGCGAGCCAACGCCAACGAATCGCCAACAAAATCGGCAACCTCCTGCACCTCAGCTCGTGTATAATAGTGCGCCAATATCGTGCAGTTCTTCTCACGTTTCAGCCGCTCAATCTCGCTCCTTAGTTGAATATTATCCATCTTAAAATCTATTTCAAATTACCCTCTACAGAGGTGTATCTCTAATTAACCCCTACAGAGGTGATCTCTAAATCAGCCCCTACAGAATCGCCCTCTATCGAGACTTCACAATGCTTGTATGGGGCGCAACATCCTTGTCGATCCACATATTGCCGCCAATCACCGCACCCTCGCCAATCGTTATTCGTCCCAAGATCGATGAGTTGGAGTAGATCCTCACGTTATCTTCGATGATCGGGTGGCGAGGAAGATTCAGTGCGTTTCCGTTCTCGTCAAACCTAAAGCCCCTTGCCCCAAGCGTAACACCCTGATAAACAACAACATTCTCACCAATGATTGTCGTCTCGCCAATCACCACACCCGTACCGTGGTCAATAGCGAAGTATGCACCAATAGTCGCCCCAGGGTGAATATCGATACCGCTCTTGGAGTGAGCCATCTCTGAGATCGCACGAGGTATCACAGGCACACCCAACCGATGGAGACTATGCGCAATACGGTGGTGCGTCATAGCGACAACCGATGGGTAACACAGGACAATCTCCGAATATGATGTAGCCGCTGGATCAGCCTTATAGATCGCCTCGACATCTGTGGTAAGCAGCGATTTAATCGATGGAATCGACTCCACAAACTCTCTCGCAATCTGCTCAGCCCTCTGCTCAACATCATCGTCACAACTGCCCGAGATCGCCTTACTGATCTGATCCTTCATAAGCTCCGAGATACGAGCCAAATTGAGCACCACACGATACTGCATAGTCTCGCTGCACCCCTCCAACAGATACTCTGGAAAGATCACCTCCGCAATCAACATCACCGCCTCACGCAACTTCTCAACCGATGGCGATGGATGCTCCCCTCTCCAATGGCTGTCACGTGTATCGTTCATTAGCTGCTCCGCTACCGAAACTATAACGCTATCCTTACTCATTATATATAGGTATATGTTTTTTAAAATTAATTCTTGCCGTCTTACGCAACTTAGCTCACCACCCTTTGTAACTTAGTTCTCTCTATCGAAGAGCCCCGTAGACAAGTATCGCTCACCGCCATCGGGCAACAACACAACAATCTTCTTACCTACATTAGCCGCCTCACGAGCCACCTCCATTGCTGTATGCAGTGCACCACCCGAAGAGATCCCGACCAAGAGACCCTCCGTAGTTGCCGCCAAACGTGCCGCCTGAGCTGCCGCCTCATTGCTCACCGTGATGACCCTATCGACAAGCTCACGATCGAAGTTCTTAGGGACGAATCCAGCGCCAATTCCCTGAATCTTGTGTGCTCCAGCCGCTCCGCCCGACAACACGGGTGACGCTGCAGGCTCATAAGCGATGATCTCGACCGATGGCTTGAGCTCCTTCAATCGGCGACCCACGCCGCTAATCGTTCCACCTGTACCAACGCCAGCGATGAAAATATCGACCTCGCCATCGGTCTCTCGCCAAATCTCCTCAGCCGTAGTCCTGTAGTGTGCTGCAGGGTTTGCAGGGTTCTCAAACTGATTCATAATTGTCGACCCTTCGATCTCAGCCTGTAACTCAATCGCCCGAGCAATCGCCCCCTTCATCCCTAGCGCCCCAGGTGTCAAGACCAACTCCGCACCAAGTGCAGCGAGCAGCTGTCTACGCTCGATGCTCATCGTCTCAGGCATCGTGAGTATCAATTTGTAGCCACGTGATGCAGCCACCAACGCCAAACCAACGCCTGTATTTCCGCTCGTTGGCTCAATGAGTGTGCTCCCCTGAGAGATCGCCCCCTCACGCTCCAACGCCTCGACCATCGATAACGCCACACGATCCTTGACACTTCCTGCAGGGTTAAAATACTCCAACTTTGCAACCACATCACCCTCAACACCACCAGCCTTCAGTAGTCGATTGACAGCGAGTAGCGGCGTATTGCCCACCAACTCGACCAAACTCTTTGCTATCTTTTTCATCTTGCTTTCACCTCTTTAGGGGACTTCTAATAATTCCCCGATTTTAATTTTTGGTTAATAATTGCCCATTTTTGATTTTGCAAAAGTGGGTTGTAGTGGCTCTACCACCTATTTTTGTGAAATCAAAAAGGGGTGGTTAGTAGCCTAAAAGTAATTTGGGGAATTATAAGAAGTCCCCTTTAATTAGATCACTGTTAATAATTAGATTTCGTCCGCCAAATCAGCCGACACCATCACACAACAATCTCCGCTCCAAAGTTATGCAATTTATTCCAAATAACAAAGCATCCCGAGAAACAACTACACGATACTCTCTGCCTCAAGCAATTTTCGCTTAATCGCCACCCCAGCCGCAAAACCCGTAAGCGCCCCACCAGCCCCGACAACTCGATGACAAGGAACGATCAAATGCAGAGGGTTTCGATTGCAAGCACCCCCCACAGCACGTGCCGCACGAGGCGACTCAACAGCCTCTGCCACAGCCCTGTAACTTCGCTGCTCACCATACGGAATACGCTGCAACTCCTCCAACACCTGTCGCTGGAACTGCGTCACACCCTCGATCTCAAACCTCACATCAAACACCAACCGCTCGCCTGCAAAGTACTCCAAAACCTGCCGAAAAAGATCATCCGAAAGCCGACACCTCGCCCCATCCAAGAAACCCGAGCCATCCACCAAAGAGCCCAAACCCTCAGAACCATCCGTCAAAGAGCCCAACCCCTCAGACCCCTCAACAAAAGAATCCGAACCCTCAAAGCCATCAACCAAAGAGCCCGACCCCTCAAAAGAGCCCCCATCAGAGAGCTGCAGTCCAACAACCACATCACCCCGATATTGAACCACACAGAGCCCGACACCACTAATTGAGTATCGTGCAGATAAATTTACCTGCTGTTTCTTTGCACTTATCACCATTTTTTTGTAATATTGTGGAGACGAATAAAATTAAAGAATATGAAATCACTATTTGCAATGTTGCCATCAGGCTCGGAGTGGATCATCATCGCTCTAGTTGTGTTGTTGCTCTTTGGCGGCAAGAAGATACCCGAACTAATGCGTGGGTTGGGCAAGGGCGTAAAGAGCTTTAAAGATGGGCTGAACGATGCCAAGGAGGAGATAAACAAGATAGACCCCGACAACAAAAACGACAACAAAAACGACAACAAAAACGACAACAAAAACGACAACAAAAACGACAACAAAAACGAGAGTAAAGAGAACTAAAGGAGCAAACAACACACTTCAAATTCAGACTACAGAATGACGTTTTGGGATCATATCGAGGAGCTTCGTTGGAGAGTTGTGCGCATCGTCATCGTGTGGGTGCTGCTCGCCATCGGTTACTTCATTGCGATGCCTTACCTGTTTGACAGCGTGATTCTTGCACCCTGCAACAACGACTTCGTTCTCTATGAATTTTTGCGTCACCTCTCGGCTGAATGGTCTCTACAGAGCGAGATTATCGACAACGATTTTCAAGTCACACTCGTCAATATCAACCTCGCTGCACCGCTGCTCATCCACCTCTCGACCGCCTTTGCGCTTTCGGTTGTAACCGCTGCCCCCTATCTTTTTTATGAGGTGTGGCTATTCATCAAACCTGGGCTCTACGCTGCTGAGCGCCGCAGTGTTCGCACTGCATTTATCTTCGGCTCGGTGATGTTCTACATCGGTGTCTTTGTTGGCTACATTTTAATTTACCCCTTGGCGCTCCGCTTTTTGAGCGGCTACCAACTCAGCACAACCATCGAGAACACCATCTCGCTCAACTCATACATCGAAAACTTCACGATGCTCGTCCTCTCGATGGGTCTCGCCTTTGAGATTCCGCTCATCCTGTGGCTACTCTCGCTGATGGGTCTCATCACCCGAGATCTCCTGCGTCGCTATCGCCGCCACGCCATTGTCGCCATCGTTGTCATCGCTGCCGTCATCACCCCCACGAGCGACCCATTCACACTCACCGTTGTCGCCCTGCCGCTCTATATTCTCTATGAATTTAGCTATCTGATCCTACGCAAATAATTGATCACAGCTGCCCCTCCAAAGATCTGAATCACCACACCTGCAACACCAAGGCGTAGCGTCTCAAGCGCAATCCAAAGATCACTAACAACCATCCACTCCAACGCTGCACCCAACAGCTGATAAAACACCACAACCACAGCCAACGCCCCAACAAGAGGCAAGCGACCCAAACGCTGAGCAGCAAATCCAGCCACCAAAGCCAAAATCACTGACCGACCAAGAACCAACCCCAACACCCCCAAAGCAGGCATCCCAAAGAGAAGATGGTTAGCCAAGGGCGAAAGCAGTGCCGTCAAGAGCCCCACTCGCCAACCATACCGATAAGCACCAACCAACGTAAAGAAGTAGATCGGCAAAAAAATCAAACCACCCCGAGGCACAAGGTGACAAAGTTGCGGCAAAACAATATTGCCCACAACAAACATAAACGCTAATGTATAGCTCCTCAAATCGCTGAAACCCAGCGAGTAAACCGCTCTATTCTCACTCTGCATATCTCTATATTTTTTATATTTTCACAACCTTACTAACAAACTCATCCAACAGCGGAATGATCTCATCGACCCGATCCACCCCACAACAGAGCCGCTCGACAGGACACCATCCGCTCCCATCACGATTTATGATGTGCGGAACCCTCCGCCCATACTCAACCTCAACATCACTCCCCGAGAACAGCGCCAACGCCCCCTCGCTAATCACGTGGCTATAGAGCCGCTTCACTCCGCCGCTTATCATCAACGCTGCAGCACCCTTCCCCACAACCTTATCAGCGACACTCGCCCCACGGAGGAAGTCGGGATCACTGCGCAACAGATAATAGAGATCCGCAACACCTCGCCTCGTAAAGCTCCGAATATCAACACCTTTAGCGATTACGCACGAGTACCCACCGCTATCCAATAGCGCAATCAGCTCCGTCATAACGTCCCCTGCTTAAGCGACTCAACATAACGATTCACACGCCTCATCTCCTCCTGTATCTTAAGTTTTTGCGGACAGTGCACCACACACTTCTTACAGCCGATGCAGTGATCCGCCTGTCGCAACTTCTCAACCGATCGGTCGTACCCCACCAAGAATGCTCGCCTAGCCTCTCGATAGTTCTCATCCTGTGAGCTTTGCGGATAATTTCCCTCACAGACGCACTTATTGAAGTGTGTAAATATCGAAGGAATATCCACCCCATAAGGGCACGGCATACAGTACTGACAAGCCGTACACTCAATAATCGGGTACTCGATCATCAACTTAGCCACCTCGCTCAACAATTCACCCTCACGCTCCGAGATCCACTCCAGCGGTGAGTAGTTGATCAGATTATCCTGCAGATGCTCCAAATAGGTCATTCCGCTCAACACCGTGATAACCTTTGGGAACGATGCTGCATATCTAAACGCCCACGATGCAAGTGTCTTTTCGGGACGATCCGCCTTCAACATCTTCGCCAAGTACTCAGGCAACCTCGATAGTCGACCACCCAATAGTGGCTCCATAATTATCACATCGATGTTGCGCCTCGCCAACTCACCGTAGAGATACCTCGCATCGGTATTGTTCTTCGAGGTCTCATCAGCGTAGTCCCAATCTTTGTAGTTGAGCTGAATCTGCACAAAGTCCCAGCCGATCTCCTCGTGGCGTGAGAGCAGATAGTCATAGACCTCAATATCACCGTGAAACGAGAAACCGAGGTTGCGAATACGTCCAGCCTTGCGCTCCTCGATGAGGAAGTCCAAGATGCCGTTATCGAGGTAGCGAGCCTCGAAATTCTTCATCCCTCCATTGCCCACCGTGTGGAGCAACATATAGTCGATATAGTCAACCTTCAGCCGCTCGAACGACTTGTAATACATATTCAGTGATGCCTCCCTGCTCCAAAACGCCTTGTTTGCATTGGAGAGTTTCGTAGCGATGAAGTAACTATCACGAGGGTGACGGCTCAGCGCCACACCCATCACAGGCTCAGACCAGCCACGCATATAGGGCGGCGCTGTATCGAAGTAGTTAACACCGTGCTCCATTGCATAGTCAACCAACTCATTCACAGCCTCTTGGTCGATATGATTACCCCCCTTCTCGGGGTTCTTCAGCAGTGGCCAGCGCATACATCCATAACCCAACAGAGAGACCCTGTCGCCTCGGCTAGTGGTTCTGTACTCCATCTTACCCTTAGGCACTTCACCCATTGGTGCATCAGCCGCTACAGCCACCACCTTTGGTTTGCAGCTAGCCACAGACAACGCTGCCGCACCACCGCCAAATAGCTTTAGAAAGCCTCTACGATCTATATTTTTATTATCATTAGCCATAAAACAATCTCTTTTTAAGTAGGGTAAAATAACTACACACTCTTATGATTTGCGTGTCCCTCAACATATATTGCACTAAATGGACGAGCAGGGCACAAATTTTCACAAGCTCCGCAACCGATACATCGCTCAATGTCGACAACAGGAATCTTACGCTTTGCATATCGCTCCTTATCCTTGGCGGAGACCATCGTGATAGCCCCCACAGGACAGTGCTCTGCACAACTTCCGCAGTTCACTCCATCGGTTAAGACCACACAATTCTGCTCGATCCATACAGCGTGACCAATCTGAGTAGATGACTTCTCGGCACGATCGATGGGCTGAATCGCCCCTGCTGGACAGACCTCGGAACAGGCTGTACACTCGGGTCGGCAATAACCACGTTCGTACGACATCTCGGGCTGCATAAAGTTCGTAAGCCCTGTGGATGGTCTCAGCACTCCATTCGGACAAGCCGAGACACAGAGCTGACACCCCGTGCAGCGGCGTGAGAAGTTACGCAAACTCTGAGCTCCAGCTGGAACAATCCGCCCACTTCGCTTAGGGATCATCTTCTTTTCGATCACCGCCAAACCTCCATCGACCAACTTCTCCTCCGCCTTCAGCGCCGTTGTCGCAACGAGTGTCGCTGAGATCGCCAACATACTTCGCTTTGAGCTATCTACACCACTCTCTACACCGCTCTTTGTGTCGACCTTTAAACCACCCTCTGCATCACCTTTTGTTTCGATCTTTGCATCTCTATCAGCCCCACTCTCAGCCGCTGCACCAAATCGCCAACGATATGAGAGCGCCCCCTGCGAGCAGCTATCTATACAGTCGAAACAGACCACACATCGATCATAGTTGATGCGGCGACTATCCTTCACAATACAGGATGATTTACAGCTCCGCACACACCTCTGACAGCCGTTACACTTAGTCTCATCGAGCACAATCCGAAAGAGCGAAACCTTAGAGAGAAGCCCCAACAGCGTTCCTACAGGGCAAACCGAGTTGCAGTAGATACGCCCATTGCGCCAAGCCAAATAACCGATACCAAAGAGCAAAAGGAGCGACAGCACCACAGCCCCAACAGATGTAACAACAAACTCTACACTATAAAAAGCATAGCTATCGAAGTGCTCCGCCACCACCGCCAAGAGGTTATTTCCCGAACGATATATAGGCGAAAGGAGGTTTGTCACCATCACGCCATAGCTACTGTAGGGGTCAAGCAGCGCCACAATCGACCCCACACCGCACCCAACAGCGACCACCAAGAGCAGCACCATACTCCACCGCAACAGAGAGAGAGCAGGCGAATATGCAAATTTACGCTTAGGGTTAGCCATCGATGCAAGTCGTGAAACAAGATCCTGAAAAACACCCAACGGACAGATAACCGAACAGTAAAGTCGCCCAAAGATAAATGTCAAGAGCAGCAGCGCCACCACAACACCAAAGTTCAGAGCCAAGAGCGCCGGCAAAAATTGCAGACGAGCAAGCCACGACAGCGACCCGAGAAGCGTTCCCGAGAAGTCGAGAAAAAGAAGTGTAAGAGCCACAGCAAAGAGAGCCGCAGCCGCAATACGCAGAGCACGAAGTCTATTCATAATGTAAGCCAGTTAGTAGTAAACCCCCAACTGCAAGCCAAGCTAGCCAAGCAGGCAAAGCAGGCAAAGCAGATAAGTAGGCACAATCGCAAGATAACATTTTTTTCGCAAACAACAAAAAAAAAGCTGAGCTAAATGAAGCAAAAATGCTCACCTAGCCCAACCCTATTCTTAAATGAAACCCAGCCTTACTCAGCCTTACACAGCCTTACACAGCCTTACACAGCCTTACACAGCCCTACTCAGAATTACTCAGCTCATACAGGCTAGCCAAAGCTAAAAGGGAGCTAGCTCCCCTCAGAATTACTCAGCTCATACAGGCTAGCCAAAGCTAAAAGGGAGCTAGCTCCCCTCAGAATTACTCAGCTCATACAGGCTAGCCAAAGCTAAAAGGGAGCTAGCTCCCCTCAGCCCTACTCGCCATAATCATCAAGTCGTCCCTCCCAAAGATACTTTTTAGTCTCGGAAGCCGCTACGCCCGACAAGACAATCAGCGATATGATATTGGGGATTGTCATCATCGCATTCATAATATCAGCGAAGTTCCACACAAGCGTAAGGTTAGCCGTAGCGCCTAAGTAGATAACCGCAATCCAGATGAGATGAAAGAGCCGCACCAACCGTTTTCCACCCAAATACTGCACCGCCTTCGTGGAGTAGTAGCCCCAACCCAAAATCGTTGAGAATGCGAATATCGCCATACTCAATGACAAGATAGCTGTACCGACATACGGAATCTCACGAAACGCCAGCTCAGTAAGTATCGCACCCTTCTGCTCTAACATCTCGGGGTGTGCCAACGTGCTGCTGACCAACACAATACCCGTCAATGCACAGACAACAACCGTATCCCAAAACGTACCTGTAGAGGAGATAAGCGCTTGACGCACAGGGTTTCGGCTCTTAGCCGCTGCCGCTACAATTGGAGCTGTTCCCATACCCGACTCATTCGAGAAGAGACCACGAGCGATTCCATAACGAGCCGCTGTCATAACTGCCGCACCTGCAAATCCACCCCCTGCAGCACGTGGCGAGAGAGCCGACGAAACGATCAAGTTGATAGTGTCGCCCAAAAATGGCGCATTGATTACCAATATATATAGACACCCACCGACATAGAGCACAGTCATAAATGGGATCATTCGAGTACAGACACGAGCGATACCCTTCACCCCAAAGAGCGAGACCCACGCCACAGTCACAGCGATAAATATACCGCTAACATACTTAGGGATACCGACCGATGCCTCAGCCACCGTAGCAAATGCGTTGGACTGCACCGAGCTACCGATACCCATAGCCGCAAAGAGCGTAAAGATCGCAAAGAGTATAGCCAACCACCTCCAACGGCTACCCATACCTCGCTCGATGACATACATTGGACCACCAAACATCTCGCCATTAGCCCCCTTCACACGATACTTCATCGAGAGGAGAGCCTCCGCATACTTCGTAGCGATGCCCAAAATACCCGACATCCAACACCACAAAATAGCACCAGGTCCTCCAAGCGTCACAGCAGTCGCCACACCAACGATATTACCGATACCGATAGTTGCCGCCAAAGAGGTCACGAGCGCCCCAAACTGACTTACATCACCATCTACATCGCCATCACTCTTAACCGATAGTTTGATACCTGTCAACAATTTACGCTGCGGAACACCGAGCCTAATCGTGAGGAACAGATGGCTACCAAAGAGCAATATAATCATAGGCCAGCCCCAAAGCCAACCACAAAACACCTCGACAAAACGCTCAATTTCGTGCAACATATATATCCAAATTTATCATAACAATCTGCAAATTTACAATTTATATTTTATAATACAAATAGATAATCTATATAATACAAATAGATAATCTATATAATACAAATAGATTATCTATATAATACAAATAGATAATCTGTTGAAGTATAAATTAATAGAGCGCCTCATACTGCCGAGCAATCACCGACCAAGTGTATCGCCTCTGAGCGATCTCAAACATAACCTCCGAGTTGTCGGTGGTCGCAACTTCGCCACCATTTAGAGACTCCACAAGATCGTCACAGCTCTTGAAGTAGTGCGCCTGCTCCTCGGTCGTTGCACGATTGTAGACCACATCAAAAGCGATGATGTTACACCTGCAGTACATCGCCTCCACAAGCGATGGGTTAGTACCTCCAGCGCTGTGTCCGTGGATATAATATTTGCAATTTGTCCTCAAAATATGGAGTGTATCGAGGTCGTAAACAGCCTCGACAATATGGATGTTTTCATATCGTGAATACTTCGCACGAAGCTGCCGTCCATAGTTACACTTCTCCCAATTACCGATGAATATCAGCGGTTTGCCACACCGAGCGAACGCCTCCAAAATATCGTGACAATTATTCTCGGGCTCAATTCGACAGACGGTTATCGCATACTCATTCGCCACGAGACCATAGCTGGTGAGTGTTGCGGCACTCTGCTCCTCGGTGACGCTGCGCTGCACGTGGTCGCTACCGTATGCGATGAGGTGGCTCTTTTTGCGATACGAACGGGTTACGTGGTCGACAATGCCCTGATTATCAGCGATAACAGCATCGGCAAAGATGACTGCCAAACGCTCGGAGATGTGGAGTATTACCTTTGCAAGAGTTCCCCACTTTTTGCGTTTCCACTCCAGCCCATCGATGTTGACGATGAATCGGCTACGGCTAAGCAGCTTGAACACAGGGAAGAGCAAACCGCCCGAGACACCAAGCGCAACCACCACATCATAGCCACGGATGCACTTCATCAGCGACCAACCGTCGTAGAGGACGCTATGAATACCATTTGCGTGGAGGTTTATATATCTAAGGCGAGCCCCTTTGTAGGTATTAGGATGGTCAGGACAATCCATAGCGCTACAAAAGATGGTGTACTCGATCCCAGCCGAGGCGTTCTCGCCAATGATGTTCTCCACCAAAGTCTCAAATCCGCCATACCCAGCAGGAACCCCCACCGTGCCTATTATCGCTACTCTCTTCATTTAGTTTTTATCTGTGTGGTTTTTAGGTTTGGTCAATGTAACGTTGATCGAAATCTTTATAATACTTCCCCTACCTTAGACAGCATTCTCTTAACAAATAAGATATATCCCTCTCCTTGTGTCGGTTAATATTATTTTTATTTCACTGGTTTGTTACTCAATTGTTAAGCATTTAAGCTCATCAAGCAGCAGTCATATATGCCGTCTCTGGCGTTTTGTGCCCAAGTGATTGATGTAATCTCTCGCTATTATAATTGGCAAAATACGCCTTCAATCCATCGTATAGCTCACGACCTGTACTGGGTTTGCTGAGGTAAATATACTCATATTTTACCGATCTCCAAAGCCTCTCGATAAAAATATGGTTCTACTGGGTTTTGTGTGGAACCTGTTTTTAAGGTGTTGAGTCATTCTCGACACCCCGTAATATGGCATATTTGTATAGGTGTGATCGATCATCTCCTTTATCTCTAACTCCCTGCTGTGACGAGGTTTACCCTTGCTGGTGTAGTACAAACCACTACGGCACAGCCCAAGCAGAATACACTGCTGTACAAGACTGAGTGTCGGGTGGTTAGGCTCAACAAGCGCACGCTTATCGCTTAGAGAGACTTCAGGTGTTCCCACTTTTTTTAGAAATTCGTTCTCGACCTCTAACTGCCCAATCTTGCGATATAGATTATCTACATCTGCTTGATTATTAGCCTCTTTCTTCTGCTTTGGCGCTTTGAATGTTTCGGCAGATGCCTCCAGGAACTGCTTCTTCCAAGCTGATACCTGTGTTGGCGCAACCTCAAAATGTGCTGCAATTTCATTGATAGTCTTTAACCCTTTGATTGACTCAATGGCTACCTTTGCCTTAAACTCGGCGGTGTGTCGCTTTCTCATTATTCCCTGTTGTTATGACACAAAGATACGAATTATTTCTATCTTAACTTGCTGTCTTAATTTGGGGTTGTATTATACTAACGAGCCCAATTACCGCATAGCACAGCACCTCCCGATTCTTCTTTAGTAGTTCTGTTAGCACTATTTATTCTATTTTTTCAGTCTCGACAGCAGCGCCTTGGCGGAGCTTTGCCAGTTGTATTTTGCTGCTATTTTTGCTCTTGTTTGCTCTTTTTGCTGTATGCTTTGTGGGCTTTCTCTTTGCTCTAACATATTGATTATCCGCTTGTTGAGTAGCTCCTCGTCGTCGGTGTCTATTAGATTCTCGCCGAAGAAATCGAACTCTTGCATCGCTGTCTTGTTTGAACAGATGCACGGCACGCCTGCCATCGCTGCCTCTAGGGGCGGTATGCCAAAGCCCTCTGCAATCGAGGGGTAGACGAAGAGCGACGCTTGGTTGTACCACAGCAGTAACTCATTGAATAACACTTGGTTATGTATATGGATATGACTACGCACCTCATCCGTCAACGATGCCAAGTACTCATCAAACTCCTCGATCGCAATCGTCTTTTTCCCAATCAATACAAGGCTATAACCTCTCTCCCACAACCTTAGTTGACAGTACGATTTCAACAGCCGCAGATGGTTCTTGCGTGGCTCAAAGCGGCTCACATATAGAAGATATTTACCAACGCCCTGAGCCTCTATAAACCTCTGAGCCTCAGCGCTATCGACCCTCTGAAACAGATCATCCACAGCATTGGGTGTCACCACGATACTCTCCTGCTTGATCCCATAGTGGTGCGCAATCCTCTCTCGTGAGTAGTCCGACACCGTCAGCAGCAGATCTGCCCTCGCTGCCGACAATCTAAAGAGTATCCCCTTGACAACCCGATAGCTCGTTGGGAACTGTTGCGGATAGTCCAAAAAGAGAATATCGTGCAGCGTAATGATCGTCTTGCAGCTCTTAATCAGCGGCGATGTATATTGGAAATGCGCATAGTCAACTCGGTGACGCTTAATGAGTTGCGGAAACTCAAAGAGCAATCTATAGAACTTATTCTTAGCCGTGAGTGCAACATACGTCACATTGGGGTGCTCCCCAAATATCCCCTTGATCTTATCGATATTTCGTGCCGCAAAGAGGAACTCTATATCGCCTCGCAACCCGATCGCCTCACGATAAATCCCCTCCAAATAGGTATTGATTCCCTCCCTCGTGTCGAGGTCGAAACAGTGCAGGTCTACTAATAACCTCATATATTTAACATCCCTAAAATTTCTATCCAAAATTTGATCTGCGTCTCAGTCGCCTTACCGATCTCACCACCCTCACGAGCTGCATACCTACTTATTATATCGAGCAGATAGGCACTAAATAACATCTCTGAGCGCCCACTCTGCCTCTCTCTAAACTCCGCCACAATTGCCTCTGCCGTGAGGTGTCGCTCGAATATTGCCGTCTGTGTGAAGAAGTGATACCAATCGAGCTGTGGCGGATAGCTCATTGAAGCATACTCAAAATCAAAGACAAATATTTTACCCCTCTCGAAGAGGATATTCCACGGTGTGAAGTCAGCGTGATACGCCGAAAAGGAAACCTCGCCACTACCGAAATGGTCTCGCACTCGCTCCAATGCTCTCGCCAATGTCGCCCTACTACCAACCTCAAAACGATCTAAGTAGCCATCTAACAGCCTTAATGACGATGCAAAATCACTCTCTGCAAATAGGATCTTATGAGCCGTTCGCTGCTGCAACTGCCCCAAAAATTCGCTGTGCTCAGCTCGCCAGCGATGCACCACCTCCGAACTATTTGTCTTGATCGTTGACTGTACAAATATTGAATCGGCATTCCCCTTCGAGATCGCCCCACAATAGAGCACTCTAGGTATATTTTCGATCCCACGGCTCTGCAAATCGCTCAATATCTTCGCCTCACCATCAAACAGCTGCACCACATCAGGGTTGTTCGACACCTTGCAGTAGCCCAATATTTTCGCCCCCGTTGAGAGCTGAATCGTCACCTTTTGGTGAACCGATGGTGTCCCCTCGAAGATCGAAAAATCGAACTCTTTTCTATTCAGAACACTCTGCAACCGCCTCTCAAACTCGGGCTCTAACGCCACATCTACACGCTGCGCACCGACCACTCTCCGCACAATCAGCAGCCAATATAGATAGGGCAACAACAGCTTGACCAACAGCCCGTTACGACTGCTTGGCTGATAGAGATTTAACGCTGTACGCATCCCCTTCAGAGGCACGATCCACACCTTGCCATCTGCATTTGAGAAGCGCAAATATCGCCCACTTGCTGCACTCTGAACGCTATAGCTACCCATTAAAGCGTCCCATTAATTACATCCCGAATCTGCTCGCCCTTTCTCGCCCACGTGAACTGCTCTCGAACTGCTACGATCTGTGTCGAGAGCGACTTTCGCACCACAGGGTCAGCCAATCGCACCACTGCCGAGGCGAGATCCTCGATGGTCTCACAGCGGCTCTTCAGATCGAGAACCACAGCGTAGTCGTTATCGAAATAACGTGTGTAACCACCTGTGTTGATGCAGATTAGCGGCTTAGCAAACGACATTGAATCGAACGCCGTAGTCACCGCCCCCTCCTTAAGTGTCGGGTTCAGAACCACATCACAATCCGACATCGCCTGATAGTACTCCTCCATCGTCACCTGCCCACGTAGGGTCACCTTGTCGCCAACCCCAAGCCTCGATATTATGCCCTTAAGTCGCTCCTTATCGCCACCCTTACCCAAAATATCGAGACGCAATTTATCATTGATACTCAGTGCTTTAGCGAACGCCTCGATCATCAGATCAAACCCTCGCCACGAATCCAATCGCCCAACAGCCAAGTAGCGCACCACACCATCATCGGGGCGTTTTTCATATTTAGAAGTGTCGAATAATTCAATCGCTACATCGGTGAAAACCAGCGCCTTATCACGATATTTCTGCGGCACAGAGAGTCGTGTCTGCTCCGTCTTGCAGAGAATCACACGTGCATCACGGCAGCGGTTGCGAAACCCAATGTTGAACGAGAGCGTCTGAGCCATCACCCTCTGCGCCGCCTCCTTAAGTCGATTTTTAAGCCCGTAGTGCCGTGTGAAGTCGCTGCTGAGGTATGTACCAGCGCTCGTTGGACCCCATACGAAGTGCAGCTTTTGCCCATAACGACTAACGCTCCAGAGTGCATTGCCATAGGTCAAGAGGTGGTAAACCTCGATCCCATTCTCACGCATCGTGCTCTTAACCAGCCGATTAGTGAACGCCTGCCACAGCATATAGTAGAGCCTCACGCCCCGCAAACCCCGCTTCCAGAATCGCCATCGCTTGGGCAGGTCGTAATATATAAATGTCGGTCTGGGCTCACAAGGGCTCTGCTCAAACCACCCCTCGATGCTCGCCCGATTGCTCTCACGAGTCAAGACCCAAAGGTCAAAATATTTAGCCATTTCGAGCACCCAGTGCCACCCCACCCCAATCTCCGACCCAAGGTTCGGCTCACAGGCGTAGGCGGATACTAGGATCTTGGTACGCTTTGCACTCATACCCGTCGTAAATTCCGCCAATGCTGCCCCTCGGCAACGATTGACAATATTGTGGCGACTGCCTCCTCGGCTGTGCCGTTGTTCATTATCATATAATATCCCCTTTTGGTCGCTAGGTACTCCATCTTGGTGTTGATGCTCACTATGCCCTCTCGGTCGAGCTCCTGTTTGCGCTTTAGGATCACATCGGGATCGGCTGTGATTAGGAAGTTGTAGCGCATCTTCGGCACGAATAGCCTGCCCCAAAGGTATAAAAACTTCACATTTAGGTGGATCGATGAGCGGCGACTATCTACAATCACATCGTTGTAGTAGCGATCGAAGATGACGAGTTTCGTGATACGTGCCACTGGTTTCACCTTGACCCAATAGCCCAACAGATAGTCGAGCGTGTAGTAACACAACCTCACAAACGAGCTCACCACACCGCTCTTTGCCCCACGGTGCGGCTTATCATACTCTCTGTCGACCTCCTTTTTAATGCCTGCACTATGCGCCGCCTCGCCTAGGTTTGGGATCAGCAGCGGACGGAAGTGATAGTACTCTGTAGCCTTGCCATAGACCGCCGACATCTCTCGCTCGATCATATCAATAATGGTCGTCTTACCCGCCCCATCCGCACCTGTGAAGGCTAATTTTGGCGCTACATCCGACCGCAAAAAATCTGTAATATAGATGATAAACGACCACAACACCGAGAAGAGCGAGAGTGGATTGCGAACGAAATTGCGCACAAATGCTTGCAACAGCAGCGCCCGTCCCGACATCTTATCTACACGTGTCAAATCGCCACATCCAAACGCCCTCTTCACGCTCTTCACGACCTCATCGCTAAGCTCAACCTCGGCTCTCAATGCACCATATTTCGCTGGATACTGAGCCCCTACCGCCCTATTATATAGGTACTTATCGAGAAACTCATACTCCTTTGAGACGTGATAAAGCGCCCCATTAAACACCCTCGATGCAACCATATCACCTGCGCTCAGCAGCCTCACACCGTGCACCGAAGTATCGATGAAAAAGTCCCACTGAACGAGCCCAACTTCGCCACCCTCCATCTTCATACAGACATAGGTGATTAGTCGCCCATTATTGAGGTATGAGAAGATCCGCCACCCATCGTTTGTCAGCTGCTCGATGATCGCTCGGCGGTGTCGGCGGAACTCACTCTGCTCGATCACTATATCAATATCTCGACTGCTATTGTTGTGCGGCAACCCCTCAAAGTTGCGCAACAACGCATACTTTACATCCGCATTGAGGTAGCTCAACACCCTCTCAATATGTACTCCTGTTATACTACTCACTATCTAAAAATCCTCGAATTTGCCTTTAATTTCTGCCAAAAATATTTTGGGTTTCCAATGATCGACCGCACCACCAAGTAGCCCCCCGTGAAGATCCGCCCCTTTGAGAGGAGCATCACACCACTGCGCAGTCTATCTCCATTCTCTGTTTCACGCCTCAATTGCGCCATCTCCTCGGGGGTGACACTCGCCATAAATTCTATAAAACTCAGCTCCTCTCTCCCTGCTCTACGCAGCTTCAAATTTCGCTTTATATGTTTCATTCTGAGCGACATATTCACGTTCGATGCCGACATACTTTGGCTATGTTTGCGGTAGTGCAGCAGCACCTCGGGCACAACGACAATCGCCTTGCCCTCCACATATAGGTCGCTCATACGACACCACAGATCGAGATCCTCACACAGATCTTGATAGCGAGGTTTGCCCTCGGGGAACCCTGTGATGTTGCGACCGCCTACTCTAAGCACCGCCTCTCGGTCGATGATTGCCGTTGGCTGCATAAAGATCAACTTCTCACCCTTTGCCTTTATGAAGAACTCCTCCTTTGTTCGTGCTCCGAGGAATATTCCGCCCTTGATCTTTTGCCCCTCGCCATCGATGAAGTTGTTGTAACACCCCACAGCGATGAGGTCAGCATCAGCCGTGATAGTTGAATAGAGCCGCTCAACGAGGTTCGGTTTTGGGCAATCGTCAGCATCGACAAAGAGTATATATTTCGTCTCTACGCTCCGCTCCACATAGGCCCGTCCTGCCGCCAAACCTCTATTCTCCGTGAAGTTCGCCACGCTAAATTCTCTACCTACGCTCGTTAGATAGTCGCTCGCCTTAGCGATGCTATCATCCGTAGAGCAGTCATTCACGATCAGCAGATCAAACGCCTGATGTGTCTGATTCACAATACACTGCAGCGTCTCGATTATATACTGCTCGCTATTGTATGAGCAGATCGCTAGGGTTAGGTCGTGGGTCATTGCTAGCGGCGTTTTTTTATCTTTCGCTTCAACACTACCGCCAAGCGGAAGAGTGGTGAGGCGAGATTTGAGAGTAGCGCATATATCATTGGATTATCAGCCGCAAAACTCACAAGCTTATGAAAACTCTCATTGCGAGGTATATATTTCACGATCATATCTCGCTTGACTGATGGTTTCAGAATAAATGAATTGAGGTATAGCACCCCCACGAAATATTGCGCTGAGGCTACACCCCTTAGGTATGAATGGCTCTCAGGGTGGTGTTTATAGGTTGTGTCAATTAGGTCATATACTCGTCTTGCGCTGTAGAACCTATGCCAAATGACATTGGCATTCTTGAACTCGGTAGCTGTTTGGCTGGTGTCGTTGAGGATAAAATGTGTCAATAAGATTGGTTGATACTGCATCTTCTCTGCAAAATAGGCTAACTTATGTGTCCAATCGACATCCTCGCAACTCACCTTTTCAACAAACCAAACGCCATTATCAACCATCAAAGAGCGTCTGAATATATACTTCCACGGAGCCCACGGTAGACCACTCTTCACCATAAAATCCACGCCACTCATCACTGATCGATTCTCAATATTATGTATTAGCTTCTCGCTATCCTCGCCAGCACTGTGTCGCACGTTATCACACATCAAAATATCAAGTCGGTGCTCAGCCTGATACTCCACCACCTTGCGAAGTGCCCCCGAGTGGAAGTAGTCATCGGCATCGATAAATACGACATACTCACCACGAGCCTCTCTCACTCCGTAGTTTCGTGCGCCACCTGCTCTGAGGTTCTCGGGGTTACGCAACACACGCATATTGGTGTGCTGTGAGGCTAGCCCCTGCAGATATGTGTAGGTGTCATCCGTTGAGCGGTCGTCAACACATATCACCTCGAACTCATCAACTAAGAGCCCTTGAGCCCAAATAGAGTCAAGGGTCGTAGCGATCGTTGCCGACCCGTTATAGATCGGGATTATTATCGATAGTATCATCATCACACTCTCTATGTGTTTGGAAATATTTCAAGGTCGCCAGCATCATCAAGCATGCCCAACCATAGGCGACATTTCCTATATTAAAACTAAATAGTAGTATAAACATCAAGACGGGCAGCGAGAACAGACCGTTCCAGCAGCAGCTGAAGAATAGACCTAGCTTGCAGGCGTAGGAGGCTAGACCGTAGTTGTAAATAGCATCTAGTGTCGATTTCGGATTTAACCAATTTGCTCCCATCCCGTGCCCAAACAGTAATTTCGGATCACTAATATCGAAGTACTTTATCGAATTAAAGATAACATTTGTACGACTAGACGCACTATGATCCACCTTGCGCATCTCAGCACTATCCATCTCTATCGATGCCTCCGCCACATCCAAGAAACGCTGCAGCGGCTCATACTCGATATTAGCAGCAATGTAGTATAACGCAAATGCAAAGGGTATAAGCGGCAAGATATAGCGCCGATCAATAAAGTACAACGCCAAAATCGACAGCCCAACAAACGCCGTACCGCTACCCATCGTCACCATCGTATAAAAGAACGCAATAAATGTTCTTCGATTATCTATAAATAGTGCACCAAACGCCAACTTGCCGCCGTTCTTGATCTCTAAAAGCCTCAGATACACATAACAAGTCACGGTAAGCATTCGAGCTGAGTGCGATGGCTCAATAGCCAAAGAGTTACCAGCCAAGAATCCTCGACCATACGACGTGTAAGAATTAACCAAAGGAAAGTACTCTATACCAACCAAATGCAGAGCCTGCTGCAGCACCAAGCAGCCAGCAAAAGCAAAGATCACAACCCGTATCAACTTAATGTAGTAATCGAGCGTAAAGGCACGATTGACATATATCAGCGAGTAGTACATATTGAACATCGAGAAGAACAGCAACGAGTACCACAGTGTCGAACTTCGCACATTGTTCCACTGCAGATAGAGCGTGAAGGTTGTCACCAACATATACGCCGCACACCAAAATGTAGCCTTGGTAAGCGATGGTTTTTTTAGCAGCCAAATAATCGGCGAAATAGCCATCAGCACCACCTTAGGCGTGCTCACCGCCCACCCCTCCAAATAGAGGAACTGCACCGTCATAGCAAAGAGGTAAAATGTCGCTATGTTTCGATCGCTAAAGTATTCGCTCTTTATTTTCAGCATAAACGTTCTCTATGAAATAAGCTCATAAAAGTGCTGCAACAGCGCCTCATTGTCCTGTTTGAACAACCCGAGGTTCGCTTTGCACTGGGCGTAGT
The DNA here is from genome assembly GCA_047174325.1 of Rikenellaceae bacterium. Taxonomy (GTDB): domain Bacteria; phylum Bacteroidota; class Bacteroidia; order Bacteroidales; family Rikenellaceae; genus Alistipes. The sequence continues at coordinate 36,934 of JBCQUE010000013.1, forward strand.
ACTCTCTGTCGGAGTACATTTTGTATATCGCCTGATGCAGCTCATCGATCGGGGCAATCACGCCATACTCCGAGCTCATTATCTCCTCCACGCCATTGAATGCAGTTGAGACGATTGGCGTGGCTAGTATCTTCGCCTCGTTGATTACTGTTGGGTAGGCTTCGCTCTGTGATGTGAGCACATACAGATCGCTCTTTTTAATATACTGATAAGGATTCATTATTGCACCCAACAGTACCACTTCATTCTCGACTTTATTCTTTGCTATATTATCGACTACCAACTGAACCTCTGCATCTGGACCAGGTCCAATGATATACCATTTTATATCTTCAATTCCCATCTCTTTAAGCAACCGAACTATTTTAGGTATTTTATCAAAATCTTTTGGATAGGCAATTCGCCCGATTGATAACATCGTAAATCCAGAGTTGTCAAATAGTGGATGTAGTGGCTCTTGAGACGCTGCTAGCTCTACTATCTCTCGATCTGCCATTACGTTGTTTAGTGTTGTCGTTCTGCCCATCGCTGATGGATACAACTCTAAAAAAGATCTCTCGATATGGTTGGCTACGCACACAATCGTACTGAACTTAGACAATACTGAATCACTAATCATATCTTGTGCAGATGCGTCCTTCCACTGAAAATTGCTATGAATCCACAGCAATTTACGCTCACACTCCATCCACTCCACGATGTCGACAGGGAAACCCTCAGCATAGGCGATTGCAGCGGAGTAGCCCCTACGCCTCCCAGCCTCACGCTTGAGCAACAACTTAAGGATGTCAACACCAAATCGCAAAAGCAGATGACGAACGAGCTTTACAACGATCGCCAGCAGACGAGTAAAGCCGCTCTCCTTGCGGTAGTTCATCAAGCACAACAGAATCAGAAAGTTACTCTCGATGATGTTGCAATTAGTAAGCAACTCCCGATAAGCGCCCCTCTGATCGCCACAAAATATGTCGACCTCATACCGCTCCCGATCGATAAAGAGCAGCAACTGCTGCAAACACTTCGGGATACCACCGTGGTTGAAGTCTCTTACACAGAATAGAATACGTTGCTTCATAGACTAGCTGATAATGTTATATATCTCATTCATTGTAAATGCAATATCAAATATAGCCGACCTCGCTTGTGATTTTGCAACATAACACTTCATAAGGTTTGTATCATCCAATAGGCTCTTCACACCTCTGTATATACTCTCATCGTCTTGCTCGGTAATTACACCATACTCTCCGCCATCGAGCATCTCCACCGGTCCTGTACATCTAGTTGCGACAATCGGAATACCCAAACAGAGAGCCTCACCAACAACCAATGGATACCCCTCCACAAGCGATGTCGACAAGAACAGATCAAACTGAGCCAAATATGGATATGGAGGATTCTGAAACCCTAATAACTTTACACTATCAGCCACATCCAACTCCTCGATTTGCCGCTCCAACTCACCTCGCAATTCGCCATCGCCAACTATCCAAAACTCAACATCGTATCCATCACGTTTTGCCATTGCCGCAACACGTACCAATCTATCATACGCCTTCGGCTCACGCAATCCGCCAATAGAGCCAATCACAAAGCGAGACTTCTCGACAACCTTTGTCTGTGCAAGCTCTCTGATCAGCTCCCTGTCAATAGGGTTGAGTACCACAACCTGCTCATTCTCGATCTTGTAGAGCTTCTGAAATTGACTCTTAGCCTCGTTCGAGACAAATACTATGCTATCCATACTTCGGTAAATACGCTCCTCGTCAGCAGCAGAGAGCACATCTCCAATCGTATAATGGTTGTTTATCATATCCGTGTGCACCCAAGTGACACTCTTCCCAGCTCGATCCATCACATAGCCGTGGAACTTCAGCGAGCGCCCCTCCATAAATGATATGATCGTATCATACTGATCCTCAACCACAGAGCGGATCTTCCACCGCTCCAGTAGCGAGACCCTAAAGCGGCTATACAAATTGAATGAGACCTTAGCAAAGAGCGATGCAGGGTTCTCATAGAGGTAGAACACCTTCACCTGCTCAGGAATATCATCGAGATATACGCCCCACTTAGTTATCACACACAGATGCACCTCAAAGCGTGTGTAGTCGAAATTCTTAAGTGTCGTAACCAACACCTTCTCGCCACCGCCACCGCCCAGCGAGGTTATTATGAATAGGATCTTTTGTTTCATTAGCTGTTATTTCTATTTCATGTTTTGAATCTTGCGTCTGATAATAGTGAAGAGATTCACACCCTCAACCAAGCAATCTGTAGTGACGATATTATTCCCCAAAAAATTGACCATATTTATATGATGCCCACCTATGTTGTAGTATTGAGTTTCTTGTGGGATCATCTTCTCCATATGCAAGCTCTCCTTAAATTCAGTCGGAGTTAGGCTATCTATTTTGTAAACATCAACACCGTCACCGTAATATCTATCCTCACGTTGTGCTGGTCTATACAGAGCATTATTCCACTTTATTATGCTGCCAGCACATCGTTGACCCACAACACCACTAGAGGGGGACATAGGGTGTTTCTCCCATTTTCCAAAGAGAGAATCCGACACATACAAGTAGAGCTTGTTTCGTCCATTCTCGCCGAACGTTGTAAATAGATAATAAACGTTTTCAATCTTAATTATCGCACTATCTGCATAAGCCTCCCCTTTTAACAATGTGTGAACGTGCTCCCATTTCGTTAAATCGTTATCAACGGCTTTGTATAAACGAATTGATTGATCCTCACAGGATTCGGGCATCATATAGATATTGCCATCTATTTCAAAGACATTTGGATATGATAGGTGAAAGGGCTCCTCCAAAGCCAATTGTGGTTTTGTCCATTTCTTGAGGTCTCTTGTCTTAATACATTTAATAACCCCCTTATCACCTGGTCTTTTACACTCCTCATAAAAGAGGTAAAGCTCATCATTATGGACAAATAAAAAAGGATCAGCCACAACTTGACGTTGGCTTGGATCAAGTGGGTGTGATTTGGCATTCTCTATATGTACCACATCTTGTAATGAAAGGTCAAACGGGTTTGCATTATTGATTGCGATAATCGCTGCAAAGCGCTTAGTTTGAAATCTCTTCTTGAATGAACTAAACATAATTATCAAATATTATACGTTGGTGCTTTGGCATTAAATTCTCCATCGGAATCGGCCCGTGTAACAAGGAGGTTAGGCACACTCTTCATCCCTTTGTATGTTGATACGACATCACCATAACTCTCGATTCTTCGCATCAGATTTTGGAAATAGGAGTGATCCAAAGTTGTGTTTGTCACCAACAAAGGCAATCGATTTTTCCGAGTAATCTTATTTGCAGCCTTAATCACAGCCTTAAATTGCTCTGGCTTTTGTATATCAAATCTAAAATCAACTAACGACATACAGAGAATATCTCTCTCATAGATGGGTCTAACAACGAAATAACACTCCGTCGCTCCGCTCTCTGTTTTGAGGCTGTATAACCATACTTATTAAAGTTCTCGAAGAATCTATGCCTTAGGAAGTTTTCATCACGAACAAAATCGACTGTCGACACATCACGCATCCAGTAGCCCCCATTCACAATGTTTAGTTCCGAAACTGAGTTGATTAGTTTAAATTCTGCATCACCAACCTTTATTGTTTGCGGGAAGTTATTTGATGTCGTTGATTTAAGCGATACCTTGAATAATTTATTAGCGACTAACTTTATGCTCCACGGGTTATATTTAATGTAACGATAACTTTTGGCTATGAAGTTTGTCTTTAACATTTTCTGGATTGACTTGTTAATTGCACTTAGTCCCATACCAAATTTAGGCACCTGTCGAAGCATTAGCATAAAATCCAGACCAGCGTTTCCTCGATGCTCTTCGTTTACAAAGGTATCGTGCGACCAAAGTACATCCTCCTCAACACCATTTATAGAAGCCTTAGTTGGGAAAAACAAGTTGCATCCAATGATGTTGTTAGCGTCATCCAACAAGATTAAATTCTTATGAACTAGATCTTTATTGATGCCGTTTATACGATAATCAAAGTAGCTTAAAGATGTACTACTCACCATCTTATCATACTCCAACAATTTTGAATAATAGTCGCTATTATACTCGACCACCACTGAACCAGCCTGTCTATCTTTCATTTTATAATTTAGTTTAGAATCTTCCAAATATAGCCAATTAATTATTTCATTTTGCCTAAATTCAAATTGTCTCTATATTTCCAAATTTCAGCATAGCTCCACCCCAAGAGTACCCAACCCCAAAGCCTGCTATAACTACTTTATTACCAGTCTTAATTGACCCATCCTTCAACGCCTCTACAAGTGCAATTGGAATAGTATTTGAAACAGTATTACCAAACTCTGACAAAGCATAGTATAACTTATCCTTGTAAATCTTACTCTTCTTGCGCAAAAAATCAATCATATACTTAGTGTTTTATAGGTAAATTATATTGTCCCAGAATCAACAGAGATATTTTGCCCCGTAATACTGTTAGCCTTATCAGAAAGTAAAAAGGCTATTGTCTCTGCAACAGAAGTTACAGATGTTGCTTGTTTCATAGAGGTGCGAGCGTATATTCTGTTTTTTTGCGATTCTGAAAGTGTTGCACTCATCTCTGTTTCCATAAAACCCGGCACAACTACATTCGAGCGGATTCCTAACTCGCCCCATTCTCTTGCTGTGTTTTTTGAAAAAGCCTCCAATGCGCCTTTACTTGAGGCATACATTGCTAAACCCTTATAGCCTGTGTGCGCACTCACTGATGATATATGTATTATTGAGCCTTTAACTTTATGTAAAAGCATATTTCTAATAGCATATTTAGTAAGAACAAAAGGAGTAAACACGTTAACCTTATACATCTCCTCTAATTTGGATATATTGATATTTGTCACAATATCATCATAAGCCATTGCAGCATTACTCACAAAACCGTGTAAAGGTATTCTGTTTGTTACAAATTCCTTAAATACGTTCTTCTGCACATTATCTGTATCTGCTAAATCAACTGATTTAAAATATAATTGATTTGGATATTGTTTTTGTAGTTCTTCAAATCCCTGCGTAAAACTTCGCTCGACTCCATAAACAGTATGGTTTTCATTAAGAAGTACTCTACAAATTTCTAAGCCAACTCCTTTTGAGCAGCCTGTTACTAATATGTTCATTTCCTTTTCACTTTTCCAGTTCGTGTTAATTCAAACTCTTCGACAAACTTTATTCGACGAGGAATTTTATAATCTTGAAGTTTTGAAGAGAGTATTTCACGTATCTTCAATTCTGAAATCTGCGTATTATCTTCAAGTTTAACCTCTGCACAAAGCACATTACCTAATACAGAATTTTTCTTCCCATACACAACCGCTTGATTAATCCCATTGATTGAAAGCAGCACATCTTCAACCTCGTGTGGATTAACTTTATATCCACCCACATTTATCAGTTCATTCTTGCGACTCTTGAATTTAAAAACACCTTTATTTTCCTCTATCCACTCTATTATATCTCCAGAGTGGTAAAAATCATTGGCAATAATAAAAGAATCAGACTCTCCCAGTAATGATTTATGAATTAATAGCTCGTTATCTATTACTTTAAATTTGTCTTTTAGCTTTTCTGGTATTTGAAAATTCTCTCCTTTTGCTACAAACAAAGAACCAGCTTCAGTTGAAGCATAGATGTTATTAAGCTTTGCATTAGGGAATATATCTTGTATCGTATGATATAGATTTACTTCCGATTTTTCGCCACCGAGAGTAACTCTTTGCACCTTTGCAAATATCTCCTCCTTGGGTAATAGCAAACGATAAAAAGTAGGCGTTGCGGATACATGTGTTACGTTATATTGTTTTATCAATCCGTATATATCCCCTCTATTCTTACCAAAAACATTTACTATTATGTTCTTATTGCAAAATGCTTGAAAAAACACCTGCAATCCTGCCATATGCGTAGGATTGTATGCATATGCCCAAACATTATCTGTATATGATTCTGAGATTCTTGTAGAACGGGTTAGTGTAGCAACAGTATGAATCACTTTTTTAGGCTGACCAGTAGTGCCAGAAGTATAAATTGTTATACGAGATTTAGAGTTTCTTATAGCTTGTATAACGCCATCTATATTCTCGAATGCTTTACCGATTATATCTTGCTCGCAATTTATATCTGTTTCGGACAAACCATCTATCTCATCGAGTTTTGTATCAGAATCAACAAGGGTTAATGATTTATCATTGCACAAGGCAGTAAGAAAGTTACAAAAATAGTCGTATAGACTATCCGTTCGGTATGTCTCTATGAACTTATTTGCTTTATTAATTTGAGCAAATAGACTATCGTAAGATACAACCGAAGAGTTATCTACTAAAAAAGCACTCATTTGTCTACTTCAATTTAGCGTAAATTTCACCTATTGTGCTAACTAAACCGTCTTCAAAAATATCTAAATCAAATTCATCTTCAATCCTAACGGTTAGTTCTGCTAAATCAAATGAGGTAAAACCTATATTATCTCTAAGCGAATCGCTAGGTGCTATAGATTCTAATTCCACTAATCCCTTTGATGCTCGTATTACATTGATTATTTCTAATACTTTCTCTTCCATTATTTTATTTGTTAACAGGTGAATACAATTTAGTTTTACTCAAATTAGTTGCAACACTTCCCCACGAGAGTCCAACTCCAAATCCAGAAAGAATAACTTTTTCTAAGTTGCTATCAGATCTATTACTATAAATATCTGATAGTAACAGTGGTATTGTGGCGGGACCTGTATTACCATAGTTTTTTACCCCAAGTGGAACTAAGTCTGGGCTAACCTTCAGTTTTTTTCTTACATAGTTTACCATAAAATTATTAGCTTGATGGAGAGCATATAAATCAATTTCTGACTTATCCCATTCCATAAGTCCTATTATGTTATTAACATCTTTATGAACCTCTGTAATTGCAAAGTTGAATATAGCGGAACCATCCATATATAGGTCATTCTTGCTCCGCCCATTATTATCTTCATCATATGTTACGATCGATGTATTTTCATCGCTTGGATATCTAAATCCTCCTGCAGGTATAATTAATTTATCATATCCACTTCCATCAGAGTTAATTGAAAATCCCATTTTACAATCGCCTTTACTAACTAGCGTAGCTGTTCCACAATCACCAAATACCATTTTTATAGATTTATCAAGAGGATTAATTATTCTTGAGGAGGTGTCACCCGCTAATACTAATACATTTTTACAAGCCCCACAATTTATCCACATTGCAGCTTGAAATAAACCATAGATATACCCTGAGCAGCCATAGTGAATATCTATACACACAGTACCTTTATTCAATTTTAGCCTATCTTGGAGTATAACCGAAGTTGCAGGCAGTATATAATCTGTAGTCTGAGACACGAAAACTAATCCATCTATCTCAGAACAATCTATATTCTCTTGATCTATTAAATGAAGTGCAGCATTATAGCACATATCGGAAGAGGTCATATCTGTATCAGCAACTCTGACTCTTTCAATTCCTGTTGCTTTTATAATATTAGCAACCTCCTTTTCTCCGTATATATCATTTAATGAAGACATCTCCAAGACATTAGTAGGAAGCCATGAAGAGATAGCCTTAATTTCTATTCCGTTTAGTATCGTTTTCATTTTTACTTATTGTAGTGTGTATCCTCCATCTATCAAGAGGTTACTTCCTGTCGTCCAAGAACTTGCATCCGAGAGAAGGTACACAACACCATAGGCTACCTCTTCGGGCTTGCCGTAGCGCTTTAACGGGTATCGTTTTGCATCTTCGGCTAGCTGTTCATCACTAATTATCCCCCTAAAAATATCAGTATCTATCATTCCCGGATTAACGCTATTGATTCGAATGCTTTTCGCGGCTAACTCTATTGCTAACCCCTTCATTACTCCGTTCAAAGCTCCTTTGGATGCGGAATATATAGAGCCTGCTATAGACGACACATACACTCCTGAGATTGATGACACAAAAACAATTGAGCACCCCTTCTCCATTTTTTTCTTCTTCAATAAAGATTGAGTAAGGATCACTGGCGCTTCGTAATTAACTTTCATCACATCGCTCATATCCTCTTTTGAGAGGAATTGAAAAGGCTTTGTCATCGTATATCCTGCACATTGAACAACACCTTGAAGTTTGCCATCAATAGATGCAATGATTTTATCAATAGCACTATCCACACTTAGGTCAGCACAAATATATTTGTGCCCCTCACCAACCATCTCGGATATAGTCTCCTGCAGCCGCTCCTCATTACGAGCTGTCGCAATAACAGTCGCCCCCATCTTAGAGCACTCAATTGCGATAGCACGACCAATACCCGAAGATGCTCCAGTCACTAAAATCTTCTTGCCAGATAGCGAGAATGGATTATAATTATTCATAATTAAATTTCAATTAGTTGTGGTACACAAATGTTGTCCGTTTCAAAATAAACACTTCCCCAAGACAAACCTACACCAAATCCACAAGCAACGATCTTCGATGGCTTAGACTCTAATTCTTGTCCTATTTGTGTCACCATCGTTAATGGAATAGATGCACTACTTGTATTCGCAAAGTCCTTAAGTGAATAAGGTACTTTCTCTGGTGACAACTTCAACTTCTTACGAATCTTCTCATTCATAAACATATTAGCTTGATGAAAAAGATAGTAATCGACATCTTCTCGATCTATATTAAAACGCTCAAGCAGATTATTCACACTTTTAGGAGCCTTAGATATGCCGAATGAGAACACACTCATGCCATCTAACTCAACATTTAACCTATTAGAAATAATTCCCTCCCCTCGCTCTTTCATCAAGAAAGAATCTTGTGAAACAGGATTTCTATAACCGCCATCTCTAATAACAATTGCTTCTGCTCCACTCCCATCAGTATTAAATGTGAATTTCATACCATTCGAATTATTATCGAACTCAAGAGCCGTCGCAGTGCCAGCATCTCCAAATAATGGATATGTACTTTTGTCTTGCTCTGAATTCAATTTAAGACATGTATCCCCTGCTAACAAAAGAGCCTTTTTCATATCTCCATTTTGCAGAAGAGAAGAAACAACACTTAAAGCATACACCCAACCAGAACAACCTAAAGAGATATCGAGAGTATAGCAATCCTCACTTAACCCAAGCTTGCCGTGCAAAACACACGAGGTAGCTGGTAGGATGTAATCGGGTGTTTGTGAAACGAAGACCAACGCATCAATATCCTCTCGTTGCCAACCTAATTTTTCAATTAGTTGTTCAGCCGCCTTGCTGCTCAGATCCGCTGATGTTGTTGCCGAATCCGCTTTGCGTTTACATTCGATGCCTGTTGTCGTCAGAAAACTTTCGTACCCCCCCCAGTTTTCATAGACCTCATTATTAGACTCTATGTGAGCAGGTACGCAAGCCGACACACCACTTATCTTAACATTCTGAATAGTAAGATAGCTCATTATTTTCGACTTGCTACAATGTTATATAGATCCTCGATTGTCACTGAGTTGCGAATGTCATCACCCTTGATGCGAACATCGTACTCATCATCTACCATTGCGATGATGCTTAGTGCTGATAGAGATGACCACTCGTCTATATTTTTAAATTGTTTCGTTGCAGTGAACTCGGATGCATCGGTATCATCAAATTGAGATGCAAAATTTTCAATAAATTGTTTCATGCTTTTCTTGATTTAAAATTTTAATTTAATTGCTGGATTGCCAATGTAGGTAAATCCATCTTTTGTTTTTTTTATTATTACACTGTTAGCTCCTATTGATGTGTTATTGCCGATTGTATTTTCTTGTAAAACAATCGATGACACTCCAAAAAAATTTAGATTTCCAATATTAACATTCCCAGATATTCTTACAGCTGGCATAAGTGAATTGTAATTCTCTATTCTTACATCGTGACCTATTGTTATATAACCATTGAATATATTAAAATCACCAATGTGAACATTGCAGCTGATTAAACAACCAGTACATATAATATTCCCCTTACCTAAAGATGCATTTTCTCTATCAAGAAATACTATATCGGGTGAAATAATATTGGGGAAATCAATGTTGCTATTCTCTATTCTGGTTACTACTTTTTCAACTACGTTTGGTGATCCTATGGCAATAACTACAGATAAAGATTTAGCCCATTGGTTAATCTCTTCAATCCCCCCGAGTATTGTGCCATATTCATTTTTAGTTCCAATCTCTTTGCCGTCATCAAAAAAACCGACTATATTCCATATCGGACTTACTTCATTGATATTATTTATCAAACACGCTATTTCTCGTCCGAAGCCGCCTGCTCCATATATTGCTATATCTTTCATTGTCTTAATGCTGAATTCAACCTGCAAATGCAACTGAATTCATATTAATAATTTGTTTAAATTTTTCATTTGGTGTGAGGTATCCGAGTCTTTTACGAGGACGATTATTTAGCTTGTTTTCAATC
>JBCQUE010000014.1:0-46502 GCA_047174325.1 Rikenellaceae bacterium
CCCTTTTTTTATGCACCTATACTCAGCCCCACTCAGCCCCACTAAGCCCACTAAGCCCACTAAGCAAAAAGCCCCTAACAGAAAACTCTGCAAGGGGCAATATTAACAAGATAAGAAAAACCGCTACTTAGCGTAAGCAACAGCTCGTGTCTCACGAATAACAGTGATCTTAACCTGCCCAGGGTAGGTCATCTCGTCCTGTATCTTCTTCGCAACCTCCTGCGATAGATTCTCCGTGTCTGCATCACTCAACTTCTCCGCACCAACAATCACACGCAACTCACGACCAGCCTGTATCGCATAGGTCTTAAGCACACCCGGATACGAAAGAGCAATATCCTCCATCTCCTTAAGTCGCTTGATGTAACTCTCAACAACCTCACGACGTGCTCCTGGACGTGCGCCCGAGATCGCATCACACACCTGTATGATTGGCGATATGATCGATGTCATCTCAACCTCATCGTGGTGAGACCCAATCGCATTGCACACCTCAGCCTTCTCCTTGAACTTCTCAGCCAACTTCTGACCAATGATTGCGTGTGGCAACTCTGGCTCATCATCAGGCACCTTACCAATATCGTGCAACAGACCCGCACGGCGAGCAATCTTAGGATTCAAACCCAACTCCGAAGCCATAATGCCTGCCAAATTAGCCGTCTCACGTGCGTGTTGCAAGAGGTTCTGACCATATGATGAACGGTACTTCATCTTACCGATCAGACGGATCAACTCGGGGTGTAACCCGTGGATTCCCAAGTCGATAGATGTACGCTTGCCGACCTCAACGATCTCCTCCTCGATCTGCTTCTGAACCTTAGAGACAACCTCCTCGATACGTGCTGGATGGATACGACCATCTGTAACAAGTTGGTGCAGCGCCAAACGTGCGATCTCACGGCGCACAGGATCAAAGCCGCTGAGGATGATAGCCTCGGGTGTGTCATCAACGATGATCTCGATACCCGTAGCAGCCTCCAACGCACGAATATTGCGACCCTCACGACCAATGATACGCCCCTTCACCTCGTCCGACTCAATGTTAAATACCGTCACAGCATTCTCGATAGCGGTCTCCGTTGCGACCCTCTGAATCGATGCCACGATGATACGCTTAGCCTCCTTTGTAGCGGTGAGCTTAGCCTCCTCAATCGTCTCCGAGATGTATGATGCAGCCTCGCTCTTAGCCTCCGACTTCATATTCTCAACCAACTGATTACGTGCATCCTCGCCACTCATTCCCGAGATCTGCTCCAAGCGCACATTCTGCTCGCTGATCACCTGATCAACCTCCGTTTTACGCTGCTCATAGAGGTCAATTTGCTGCTTAGCCCTCTCCTGCAACCTGTCGCTCTCCTTGATTTTGTTCTCTAGGTCACGTTGCTGATTCTGTAGGTTCTGCTCGATCTGCTTTGCACGCTGCTCGCTCTGCTTTGCACGCTGCTCGACCTGCTGCACAGCTTGGTTTCGCTCGTTGACGGCTCTGTCGTGGTCGCTTTTGTGCTTCATAAATCTCTCCTTCGCCTGAAGGTTCTTCCTCTCCTTTATCATTTCGCTCTCTGCCTCAGCCTTGTCAATGATAGATTTGGCACGCTGCTTAGCCACTTTGTAGGCTACGGCAACAGCCACTACAGCTGATATGGCGGTGATCGCAATGATTGTTACGATTTCCATAGTACTCTTAATTTTATTAATGTGTTGTTAGTTTGTGACTTGATTTCAATTATATTTTAGTAACTTGATTTCAATTATATTTTTGTAAATTGATTTCAATTATATTTTAGTAACTTGATTTCAATTATATAAAAACCCACACAGAACCCCTACTTCGTTTGACGAATCTGCCGATTAGTCATTTGTGGAGGTGCCAAATATCGCAATCGTCCAACGGTGCTAATTATGGGAATAAGTGCACACCCCGAGGGGTTAAGGCCTGATTTTGAGAGTTGAGAGCTTGCCTCCAATATTAAAAATGTTCAGTTTCGCAAAGCTCAGGAGTTCTATGCAGGTAGATCTCTTGTCTGTATATTTTAAAGAACGTTTTTTAGTCATTAGCTATTAGCTTGCTCTTAGGGGAGGGGAGGGGAGCTAGCTCCCTTTTAACTGGGTTTGCTCTCAAAATACTCAGCCCTACTCAGCCCTACTCAGCCCCACTCAGCAAATACTCAGCCCTACTCAGCCCTACTCAGCAAATACTCAGCCCTACTCAGCAAATACTCAGCAAATACTCAGCCCCACTCAGCTCATACAGCCCAGCCAATAACTCCTAACCCCCTAACTAAAATAACTCAAAGAGGTACTCCTCAAGTTTGTTATTTATTGCCTTCAGTGCCGTCAACTCTTCGGGGTCGACTTCGCTCTGTTGTTTGAGGGCTAAGTTAGCCACGGCAAATTCAAATGCGCTTAGCGCTATTGCATCCTGTAGCTTGAAACCCTCAAAGTTCATCTGTTGAAACTTTGTGATTGAAGCGTTGACACGTTTCTCGGCGAGCCTGTAGTGCTCCCGTTTAGCGCTGTCGATGTTCAGCGTATAGCTCTTCGCCGCTATTGTTATTTTAATCTCCTCTGTAGCCAAACTAATAACTTATAATTAATAACTCACACCAACAAGCCAAAGCTAAAAGGGAGCTAGCTCCACTAATCACTCACCATCACCCGCCCCCTCAGGGCTTGTGACGAGGGCTATGCACTCGTCAATCTCCCGCAATAGACGATTCACATAAGCCCGTGCCCGTTGTCTACTTCGATCGCTGAGGGACTCTGAGGCGGCTATTCCTGTTGCTAGCGAGAGTGTTGCTAACTCTCTCTCCAGTGCCACCACCCTCTCCTGCAGTTCACGTTTCGTTCTCTTTAGTTTGTCACACTGCTCACTGAGGTCACGATTTCGCTCCGTTAGACGCTTGTGGTCGGCTATTAGCTGCTCTACGTGACCCTCAACTGCCTTAATGACATCCTGTTGCGAGGGGTCGTTTGTAGCCATTGACGAGGTAGTGTTGTTAACCATTATCCAAAGGTAAGCAAAAAAAATAATCTACGCAAATAAATTCAGTGAATTAGATTGCAGAGCGTCAGTTTTATCTGTTCTCGTGAGTGCTGATAGGTGGATGAAATTTCAAAGATACCGTAGAGGGGTGTGAGGGAGTGTACTTTTGCACGTGAGGATCAACACCCTGCGGTTTGAAATTTCGCCGCCTTGCAGCGCTCACGGATTAGACGTTAAACAATTAGACGTTAAACAAGAAGTGCGCAATATCCCCATCTTGGAAGATGTACTCCTTGCCCTCGACACCGATCTTACCTGCATCACGACACGCCCTCTCGCTACCCAGCTCAACGTAGTCGTTGTACTTGATAACCTCGGCACGGATGAAACCACGCTCGAAGTCGGTGTGTATCACAGCGGCACACTGAGGCGCTTTCATTCCACGAGTAAATGTCCAAGCGTGTGTCTCCTGTACACCCGTAGTGAAGTAGGTCTGTAGGTCGAGCAGCTTATAAGCCGCCTTGATGAGACGAGCCACACCCGACTCCTTGAGCCCCAAATCCTCTAGGAACATCATACGCTCCTCATCTGATTCGAGCTCAGCGATCTCCGACTCGGCAGCTGTCGCTACGACTAACATCTCAGCGCCCTCCTCAGCGATCGCCTCACGTACCGCCTCAGAGTGGGCGTTGCCTGTTGCAGCCGAAGCCTCATCTACGTTGCAGAGGTATAGGACGGGTTTGTCGGTGAGGAGATTTAGGTCGCTCATTAACTTTTTGTCCTCCTTTTCGAGCTGTACTGTTCTGGCGCTCTTGCCCTGCTCCAACGCCTCCTTGTATTGGACGAGAATGTCGTACTGACGTTTAGCGATCTTGTCGCCCGATGCAGCTTGCTTCTGACACTTCGAGATACGAGACTCCACGGTTTCGAGATCCTTCAATTGGAGCTCGGTATCGATCACACCCTTATCACGCACGGGGTCAACCGAGCCATCGACGTGGGTGATGTTGCCATCCTCGAAGCAGCGCAAGACGTGGATTATGGCGTTAGTGTTGCGGATGTTGGCGAGGAACTTGTTACCCAAACCCTCACCCTTCGATGCGCCCTTCACGAGCCCAGCGATGTCGACAATCTCGATAGTCGTGGGTACGATCTTCTTAGGTTTGTCTAATTTGGCAAGCATCACGAGCCTCTCATCGGGCACGGTGATGACACCCACGTTTGGTTCGATAGTACAGAAAGGGAAGTTAGCCGCCTGCGCCTTAGCGTTGGAGAGGCAGTTGAAGAGGGTTGATTTGCCGACATTAGGTAGTCCGACGATACCGCATTGTAGAGCCATATAATATATGTATGTATTTTAAATTCTGAGTGCAAAGGTAGCAAAAAAGGATGAAATAACAAAAAAAGCAGGAAAAACTAAAAAAAGTCACAGGAAAATTTGGATAATAAAAAATAACCGTTTATATTTGCACTCGCAATTGCCTCTTTAGCTCAGTTGGTAGAGCACGTCACTCTTAATGATGGGGTCCACAGTTCGAACCTGTGAGGGGGTACTTCAGAGAAAGCTAATCGTCTAATTATCAGATGGTTAGCTTTTTTCGTACCCTATTTTTCGTCAATAAATTCTCAGTAATTTTGGGGTCACCAGAAAAACAGCGTGCAAACAGCGTGCAAACAGCGTGCAAACAGCGTGCAAACAGTGTGCAAACAGCGTGCAAACAGTGTGCAAACAGCGTGCAAACAGCGTGCAAACAGTGTGTAAACAGTGTGCAAACAGCGTGTAAACAGCGTGCAAACAGCGTGCAAAGCCGCCCCTAAAAAAGACCGAACCCCCGCTACACAACGTACCTGTCGGGAAAAGAGAAGCCGCCAGTGAAAAGAAGAAAGAAGAAAAACAAATATGCATCAGCAGCATAAATTTTATCTTGACTTAACTTGCTGATTTATTGGTCGCAGGGATGGGGAGTACTAAAGGGGAGTGTTATAAAACGCTATCATAATATTTCTCAACAGTTATCCACTGCTATTCAATCACAAAGATAGAAGAAAATCACCATCTTTTCGAGAAATCCAGATAATTTTCGTATATTACAATAGTGGTATATGTATTACGATGTTTAAGTTTGCAAATGTTTTTTCACGAAATTTGTTGGATTTTTGGAAATTATATCTGCTTTTGCGATCTTTTTTGTAGCTTTGCCGAATAAACAAAATTTGATAGCGTTATATATACAAAGAATAACTAATAACATAAACGATATGCTTGACTTAATTCGTGACATACTAACATCTCCTTATGGATCATTTGCTTCGGTATTTGCCATTTTTGCGCTTGCCTTTTACCTCGTGTACTATATAACAAAACATATTACTACAATAAATAACAATCATAGTAATCTATCCAAAAGCATATATAAGTTAGACGGTAATATTGACGAGATTAGAAAAGATATGTCTTTCTTAAAAGGGTCTTTGGATATTATTCGATCAAGTTCTCAAGATCTATTAAAAGCGCATAGTCCTATATCTTTAACCGAAAAAGGTAAGTCAGTTGCCACCGAATTAGGTGCAGATGATATAATAGCTCGTAACTGGGAGACTATAGAACAAATATTAAACAGTGAAGTTGAGGGTAAGAACCCATACGACATTCAAGAATATTGTTTGGAAACAGTCTCGGTAGAACCCCAAAGGTTTTTTCTACCAAAAGATTTAGACTCTATCAAAACATTTGCTTTTGCTAATGGGCAGGCTCTAAGTTTATACACCCGTATGTTAGGTATAATGATAAGAGATGTATATTTCGGCAAAAAAGGAATAAATGTTTCTGATATTGCTAAATACGAACATCAGTAAATTACACATACGCACTATAAATATACGGCAGTTATCTTAACGATGGCTGCCTTTTTTATTCTATTCGAGATACCCCCCCCCTATATAGAGATACCCCCTGCGCAAAACGGCAAATTTATATTTTCAGTATGTGGGATAATTCTTTGTATATTAGGGAATTATTACTATCTTTGTATTCAGATATAGATAACATTCGATGTCGAGCGAGCTACATTACCCAGTTGTGCAAATGTTGTGCAACAACCATCAATGAAAAAGCTAACTACCTACTTTATAGATAATTAGCTCTTTACATTGTGATCCGGACAGGATTCGAACCTGTGACCGTCAGATTAGAAATCTGATGCTCTATCCAGCTGAGCTACCGGACCATCTACACTCTGCCTTCGACCATTCACAACTCTTGCTTTGAATCATCTATAACTCTTGCTTTGAATCATCTATAACACTTGCTTTGAATCATCTATAACACTTGCTTTGAATCATCTACAACTCTTGCTTTGAATCATCTACAACTCTAGCTTTGAATCATCTACAACTCTAGCTTTGAATCATCTACAACTCTAGCTCGGGGTCGTCTACAACGCTGGCTCGGGGCTTGGTGCGGTGCAAAGGTAGTGAAAAATTTCTATTTTACAACTACTTATGCTCTTAAAAAAGATACGTTTGTGGAAAAAATGAAAAAAATTGCCCCTGCCGTTTGATTTCCTCGCAAAAGGTTTATACCTTTGTTGTTTATTAAACTTACTTGAGTTGGGCTAAATCATATAGACACAGCGACTAGCGTGTGTGAGGTGAAGCCAAACTTGCATTAACTAACGTGTGCTGGATATAGTTCAGAACTTTTATTAATAATTTTAGTGTGGCAAATCTCCTTGAGGGTCTAAATCCTGCTCAGCTCGCTGCCGTTACGCAGTATCAAACACCATCGCTTATCATCGCTGGCGCTGGGTCGGGTAAAACACGTGTCCTTACGGCTCGTATCGCATATATGTTGGAGCAGGGCGTTGACCCTCGTTCGATCATCGCCCTCACCTTTACTAACAAAGCTGCTGCACAGATGAAGGAGCGACTTGCCGAGATGGTCGACCCTTACGCCGCTCGTGCAATCACAATGGGCACTTTCCACTCGATATTCTCTCGCATAATTCGTGAAAATGCCGAGGTCTTGGGCTACCCAACATCATACACTATCTATCAGCCATCCGATGCTAAGAGCCTCATTAAGAGCATTGTAAAGGAGATGGATCTCGATGCCGAGAGGTACAAACCCGCATCGATAATCTCCCGAATATCGTTCGCCAAAAACTCACTCATAACGCCTGCTGCATACCTCGCTAACACCAACTATATCGCTGAGGATCGCCAGCTTAAGATCCCCGAATTTGCAAAGCTCTACTCCACCTATTGCGCCCGATGCAAGGCGGCTGGAGCGCTCGACTTTGACGATCTGTTGCTGCAGGCGAATATCCTTTTTCGTGACTTTCCCGATGTTTTGAGGCGCTATCAGCAGCGTTATCAATACATCTTAGTCGATGAGTATCAGGATACTAACTATGCGCAGTACATCATCATTCGCCGCCTGTCGCAACTTCACGGCAGGGTCTGTGTGGTGGGTGACGATGCACAGAGTATCTACTCGTTCCGTGGTGCGAAGATCGAGAATATCTTGAACTTTAGAACGCACTATCCAACGGCACAAATCTTTAAGTTGGAGCAGAATTATCGCTCGACACAGAACATTGTCGATGCTGCAAATTCGATCATTGCGCACAACCGTTCACGGCTCGATAAGCGCTGTTTCTCGGCTGGAAATCGGGGTGAGAAGATCCGTATAATGAGGGCTACAACCGATGGTGAGGAGGCGATTTTGGTTGTTAACTCGATAATGGAACGCATTAAGAATGAGGGTGTTACCTATGATAAGTTCGCAATTCTCTACCGCACCAACAGCCAATCACAATCGCTCGAACAGGCGTTGCGACGTAGGGGTGTACCCTATCAAATCTATCGTGGAAATTCGTTCTATGAGCAGAAGGAGATCAAGGATATTTTGGCCTATATTCGTCTGATAATCAACCCCCGTGATGACGAGGCGTTTAGGCGAATAATCAACTATCCAGTGCGTGGAATTGGCGGCACTACGGTTGACCGAATTGGTCAGATCGCTGCACAGAGGGGTGTCTCGATGTGGGACGCTATCGATACGCTGGTGAGCGGTGAGGGCGAGGATGCACAGCAGCGGACTATCATACGCAAGGTGAAGGAGTTTGTGGAGATGATTCGTGAGCTCTCGTTGGAGCGCTGTCGGATGGGGCTTTATGACTTTGGTATGCTTATTTGTACCCGATCGGGTATATTGTCAGCCTATCGACTACAGGCTACGCCCGAGGCGACTAGTGCTGTGGAGAACATCGAGGAGTTGTTGAACACTATGCAGATCTTCTCGGAGCAGGTCGAGGCTGAGGTGGTTAGTGGCGAGCGGTTGGAGGATGAGGTGGCGACTGTTGAGGAGTGGTTGCAGAGTGTGATGCTGCTCACCGATCAAGATAGTGAGGGGGAGCAGGATGAGCAGGATGGGCGTGTGACGTTGATGACGGTGCACTCATCGAAGGGGTTGGAGTATGAGTATATATATATCGTTGGTGTGGAGCAGAACCTCTTCCCGTCACAGCGAGCTATGGAGTCGGGCGAGATTGAGGAGGAGCGGCGGCTGTTTTATGTCGCTATCACACGGGCGAAGTGTGCGGCGGCGATCTCTTATTGCGACTCACGTTTTAAGTGGGGCAAGGTTGAGAGTTGTCGCCCTAGTCTCTTTCTTAGGGATATTGACCCTCAGTATATCGAGGTTGATTCAGAAACGGAAATCAATAAAGTTGGCTCTAATTACACCCGATCGGGTATAGTTTCGAGCGGTGGTTATCAGCGGAACGAGTCGGCAGGGTCGGCAGGTCGCTTTGGGTCGAACGGATCGATAAGGTCGGCTGGGTCGGCAGGGTCGAGTGGGTCGGCAGGGTCGGCTGGGTCGAGTGATGCAGTGAGGTCGGCTGGGTCGAGTGGGTCAACATCTACGGCTGCTGTTCGGTCGGGGGCTGGCTGTGATGAGACATTTAAGATTGGGGACAGGTTGCAGCACGAGAGGTTTGGGCGAGGTGTTGTTGTGGATCTCTTTGTGACGGGTGTTGGAGAGATTCTGAGTGTCGATTTCGAGGATGGTGGCGTGAGGAAATTGGTTAAAGGTAAAGCCCCGATAAGCAGGTTGTAGGGCAATAAATAGCGGAGTATTAGCGATATAAGGTGTAAGAGAGCAGTTAAAAAAAAGATGCGATTAGAGGAGCGATACAGCGGTATAATAGCGTGGTTCACGGAGAATATGTCCACGGCAGAGAGCGAGCTAAACTACAGCAACCCTTATGAGTTGTTGGTGGCGGTGGCGCTCTCGGCTCAGTGTACCGATAAGCGTGTAAACCTCACTACGCCAGCACTTTTCGCTGCCTATCCAACGCCGTGGGAGATGTCTCGGGCTGAGGTGGAGGAGATCTACAGCTACATTAAAAGTATCTCATATCCAAACAACAAGGCTCGGAATTTGTCGAAGATGTCGAAGATGTTGTGCGAAGAGTTTGGCGGCGAGGTGCCCGACAATCTCGACACTCTGCAGCGGTTGCCTGGTGTGGGTCGCAAGACGGCAAATGTGTTGGGGGCTGTGTTGTGGGGTCGGGAGGTGATGCCCGTTGATACTCACGTATTTAGGCTCGCTGCACGGATCGGTTTGGTGCGTGGCGCAAAGACCCCGTTGCAGACGGAGCTGCAGCTCGAAAAGCATATTCCGCCACACCTCTTGCCGATCGCTCACCACTGGCTGATCCTCCACGGGCGCTACGTCTGCATAGCTAGGCGGCCGAAGTGCGGAGAGTGCGGAATAAAAAAGTGGTGCAAAGAGTACGAAAAAAGTTATTAGTGGGAGCTAGCTCCCTTTTAACTGGCTTGACAGTATGAAATGATACTGTATGAAATGATACTGTATGAAATGATACTGTATGAAATGATACTGTATAAAATGATAATACGAACAAAAAACATAGAGCTATGAAACTGATTTTTAGATATTTAGGAATTGCGATTCTTGCGACAACGCTGTTGGTTGGTTGCAACGACAGCGACACGGACGACTTGGATGATGACGACGATGACCAGGAGGTTGTCGATGATCCCGAGGGTGTGACGGCTTGGATTGACGAGACGTTGTGCGACATATACCTATATAATACGGAGTATGCAGCGCTTGAGAGCAAGGACTACTCGCTGTCGTACAGCAACTTCTTGGAGACGAACCTTACTAGCCTCACTACCAATGTGTTAGACTACAAACTCTACTCCGATGGAAACAAATATCTCTTCTCATACATCACTCGCACCGATGTCGATGACGACAGCAGCTTGGCGACACGGGCAGCGATCAGCAGCGGCTACAAAGCGACCGATTTCGGTTTCGTCTCGCTCTATCCTGTGCAGGATTCGGAGGGGACGGTGGGGCTCTATGTCTTGGCGGTCTATAACGACTCTCCAGCGGCGCTCAAGGGTATTCGACGGGGTATGGTGATCCGCTCGGTTGGGGGTGTCGAGATTACTGTTGATAACTACACCAGCTATTGGTACAGCCTCTATTATCCAACTGAAAGTCAGTCGGTTGCGCTGAAGTGTTTCTATAAAGATGAGAGCAATCCAGACGGCGCAAATATGACGGTGACGGTCTCGGCAACGAGTTATGAGGCGAACCCCGTCTTGAAGAGCGAGATCATTGCGGAGACATCGGCAGGGGTAAAGATTGGCTACCTCAATTACTGCTCGTTTGAATACTCTTATGATAGCGATATGTTGCTAGCATTCAAGGAGTTACATGAGGCTGGGGCGGATGAGCTGATCCTCGATTTGCGCTACAACCTTGGCGGTTACGTCTCATCGGCATCGAAGATGATGAGTGCGCTCACAAACACATCTGTTGGTAACTCGCAAGTCTTTCAGTATTACCGCTTTAACGATGATATGACAAAGGATTATAGCTCGACAGAGAAGTCCTCGGGAGTGACTTATGATAGCTCTAAAGGCAAGTTTTACGAGAACCTGAGCGGTGTTGCAGCGGATTATCAACTGCAGCTGCCAGCGACCACTATTTACTGCTTGGTGGGTTATGACACCGCCTCGGCTAGTGAGATGATTATCAACTCGTTACGTGGTATGGATGGGTTCAATGTCGTCACAATTGGACAGAGTACTCGTGGAAAGAATGTCGGTATGTTTGTTTACGACAAGACCTTCGAGAACTTTGAATATGAGCTTGCTCCGATCACCTTTGAGAACTTCAATTGCAAGGTCGAGGGTGGCTACGAGGCTGGTTTCACACCCGACCATTACGTCCCTGCATTTAGCGATGAGACGAGCTTTTATGACTTCTCGGTGGATGAGTATCTAATCAAGAACGCTATCTCGCTGATTAAGGGCGAAGGGTTGCTCTATAGTGCTGGTGGTCAGAGTGTTGCAGCGAGGAGCGGTGATGACACAACGGCTCAGCTGAGCGCTGTGAGCGGTGCGAAGAGGGTCGATGCAAAGAGGTTGAACGGAGCGTATAAGATGGCGAAGTAGGCTTATGGATGAGGTGCGTGAGGTGGGGCAAACGTTATCTGTTTCGGTGGCTGCCGAGCGGTTGGGTGTCTGTGGGTCGACTATTCGTAACTGGGTTCGCTCGGGGCTCTTGGAGCGTGTGGATGGAGGTGTGGCGCTCGGCTCGGTGGAGCGGTTCGAGAGCGAAGAGGTCGGGCGAGGTCGCCTAACATCGAGGGCTAATAAGAGCCAAAAGGAGGGGCGAAAGGGGCGAAAGGGGCGCAAAAGAGACAGTAAGGCGGTGGAGTATGACAGGGGGCTGAGTGAGGCGCAACGAAACAAAGAGGGGGTTTATTACACCCCAACGGGTACAATACAAAACATTTATAAGATCTTTGAGGGCGAGGATCTGAGCTGTAAAACGCTGCTCGACCCCTGCTGCGGAAGCGGCAATTTCCTCATCGAGGCGCTCGATAAGGGCTTTGCACCAGAGCATATTTTCGGCTACGAAATTGACCCAGAGGCGGCACGTATCGCAAGGCGGAGGATCTATGAACGTACGGGGGTGCATAGCCGAAACATCATCTGTGGTGACTTCTTGGAGGTGGCGCACAGGCTTAGGAGGCGCTTTGATTACTGCATCACAAATCCACCGTGGGGGCGGAGGATCGATAGGCGGCAGCGGCGGAGGGTGGCGGCTCTCTATGGAGCGGCTGTGAATGACGACAGCAGCTCGATATTTTTGAGGGCAGCGATGGGTGTCACTCGTGAGGGTGGTGTGGTGAGTTTCTTGGTGCAGGAGGCGCTCTTTACGGTTAGGGCGCACGAGGCTTTGAGGCGTTATCTCTTTGATTACAATATAGTTAGGCTGGTCGACCACGGGCGAGTTTTCCCCTCGCTACTGACCAGCGCACTCTCCGTGACACTTCGCAAAGAGCCCTCGCAAGGGTCGATTCTGTGTGAGGTGTTGGGCTCGGACGGGGGGGCGGTTCGACACTCGGTTGGGGGCTCGGTTGTGCAGCGTGTGGTGCGCTCTCGTGAATCGTTTTTGTGCAATCCAAATTTGATCTTTAATATCTGGGCGAGCGAGGCGGATGCAGCGCTTATAGAGCGGCTCTACTCATTGCCTTACATCACCCTACGTGGGGCGGCAAATTGGGGGCTGGGGATCGTCACGGGAGACAACAGTCGCTACGTATCAACCACTCCAAAAGAGGGTTTTGTGGAGGTGGTCAAGGGTGGCGATATTTTACCCGAAGTAGAGGGCGATGAGAGCAGTGATGGCGAGCTAGCGGTGCGGTGGGGCGAGGGACAAATTGCCCGAGGTCGACACTTTATAAATAGTGATGTATCTCTTTATCAACAGGTTGCACCGATCGGTATTTACGCCGCCCCCGAGAAGTTAATCTACAGATTCATCTCCAGTCGTCTCTCATTTGCCGTTGACCGATCGCAACTTTTAACCCTTAACAGCGCCAATAATTTGGTGCTCAACGAGAGCTTTCCGCTCACCGCACAGCAGCTCGCTCAGCTACTCAACAGCGACTTTATGAACCGCCTATTCCGCACGATTTTTCACACCCGAAAGGTGTTGCGAGGCGACTTAGAGGCGCTGCCGATCTTTGCCGAGCAGATCCCCCGTGGCGAGCCATTTGACGAAAAGAGTTATATTGAGGCGTTAAATGTTGCTTTTGGGCTCGAAATTATCTAAAATTTTATTACCTTTGCGTGGTTTGCATATTATATAGTGCAGACGGAGGTGCAGTGAGGTGTGCAGAGAGGTGTGCAGAGAGGGGAGCAGAGAGGGGAGCAGAGAGGTGTGCAGAGAGGTGTGCAGAGAGGGGAGCAGAGAGGTGCAATTAAGAGTAAAATATTTAGAGCCGCAAAGGTGATAGGGAAATTAGCAAAACAGAGCGCAACGTATGGTGTCAGCACGATCTTAGGTCGTCTGCTGAGCTACCTCCTTACGCCCTATTATACACGACTATTTACAACTGATGAGTATGGAATCATCACCGACCTCTACGCACTGATCCCCTTTGCGTTGGTGCTCTTCACGATGGGGCTTGAGTCGGGTTACTTCCGTTTTGCCGCACGTGCCGAGAGCGAGGGGGTCTCTAGGGCTGATATTAGGCGACGCAAAAAGAGGCTCTATGCAACTACGTGGGGGTTGACCTGCTTGGTCTCGGTTGCCTTCACGGGCTTTGTGGTCTTTAATATCGAGGAGGTGAACCGCTTGATGGGCGAGGCTTATATGCAGCAACCTTATCTCGCTCCGCTTGTCGCCTGCGTCATTATGTTTGATGTGATGACGGCACTGCCGTTCGCTCGATTCAGAGAGCAGGGCGAGGTGAAGAAGTACGTGATGCTCAATATGTTAAACATCGTGTTGCAGGTTGGCTTGGCGATTCTCTACGGCTCGATCGGGCTCTTCGATACACCGCTTGGTGTGGGTTGGGTTTTGCTGGCTAACCTCCCTGCGAGTATGATTACATTCGCTTTGGCGGTTACTCTCGCTCGCCCTTATGTTTTGCCACTGATCGATTGGCGGTTGATGTGTCGAGTGGTGATCTATTCGATGCCGCTGCTGCTGAGCGGAATTGCCGCTACAGCTACAGATTTCCTTGATAGACAGCTCATTAAGTATATCGCTCCCGAGAACGCAATGGCGCAATTGGGGCTCTATGGCGCTGTGGCGAAGATCGCTGTGGTGATGACGCTCTTTACTCAGATGTACCGCTTGGCGGCTGAGCCGTACTTCTTGGCGAACTTCAAAAAGGAGGAGTTTGTGGAGTCGAATGCTGAGGCGATGAAGTACTACATAATCGCAACGATGACGATATTCTTGGGTATCACCCTCTCGTCCGACCTCTTTATGTATATCGTGGGTAGCGACTTTAGAGAGGGCGAGACGATACTCCCTGTGATCTTGTTGTCGAACCTCTTGATGGGTGTTTGGCTCAATCTGTCGTTTTGGTACAAACGGGAGGAGCGGACACGTTATGCGCTGGTTATTACGCTCTGGGGGCTTGTGGTGAGTGTCGTTGCGAATATATTTATGATTCCGCCGTTTGGTTATGAGGGTGCAGCTTGGGCTCGTCTCATTAGTCAGGTGGCGATGGTGGGTATCAGTTATAGTTTGATGCGTCGACACTTCCCGATACCTTACGACTTGCGGCGCATTGGTGAGTATGTGTTGGTGTGTGGTGCGGTTTGTGGCGTGGGCGTTTGGATCGAGAGCGTTTGGAGTGGATTGGGTGCATCGTTGATGATCTGTATGGTGTTGGTGGTGAGTTATTTGGGTTTTGTGCTCTATCGTGAGGGGGTCGATTTCGGGGCGGCTCTGGAGCGTATTAAATTGAGAAAGAGATAGTTATGAGGTTTGCGGATGTCATAGGCAATGAGCCACTTAAGCAGCGACTACGTGAGGCGTTGCGTGAGGGACGTGTGCCCCATTGTCAACTCTTCTCGGGGGGCTCGGGACGAGGTGTGTTGCCCTTGGCGTTGGCTTATATTCAGCACCTTAATTGTCAGTCACCCAGCGAGTTGGATTCGTGCGGAGAGTGCCCCTCGTGTCTACAGATGGAGGCGCTGTCGCACCCCGATCTGCACATTGTGATGCCTGTGAATCGGCAGGGCAAGAAGAGTGGCGAGAGGATGCTGAGCCGTGATTTTCTGAATTTGTGGCGCAAGGAGATGCAGAGCAGCGGTGGTTACTTGTCGCCCGAGCGTTGGTACGAGGCGTTGGAGTTGGGTCGGACACTGAAGGGTGCGATCTCGGTTGATGAGGCTGATGAGGTTGTCCGCTCGCTGTCGTTCAAGAGCTTCTCGGGTGGGTATAAGTCGATGGTTATTTGGCTGCCCGAGATGATGGGTGAGCAGGCGGCGAATAAGCTGCTGAAGGTGTTGGAGGAGCCGTGGGATCGGACGCTATTCATATTGGTGAGCGAGCACCCTGAGCAGCTGTTGCAGACGATATTGAGCCGTGCGCAACAGATCGAAGTGCCTCAGATTGAGAGCTGTGTGATGGCGAGATATGCTCAGCAGAGGGGGGTGACGGATGGCGAGCAGCTGCGGAGGATGGTGCACTTGGCTGGGGGTGATCTCTTGGCGATGAATAGGTTACTGAGTGGTGAGGGCGGTAGCGATCGTACGCTCTACTTCAACCTCTTTACACAGTTGATGAGGCTCAGTTACGGGGATCGGCACATTGAGTTGTTGGCGTGGGCTGAGGAGGTTGCACAGCTCGGCAGGTCGGAGCAGTTGGCGATGTTGCGCTACTCGATGATGATGTTGCGTGAGGCTTATATCCGCAATGCAGGGCTGGAGCAGTTGTGTTACACGTGGGGCGAGGAGGGTGCATTTTGCACAAAATTTGCGCCTTACATCGGTAGCGAGAATATAGAGTTTTTGATTGGTGAGATCGAGACAGCGTTGGTGCAGCTACAGCAGAGCGCCAATGCAACGATACTCTTCACGCACTTCGCCTTGGCGGTGAGTAAGGTTATAAATAGGCTTTAGAGATGGCTACAGAGGCGATTTTGTTGTTGGGGAGTAACCTTGGTGATAGCCGAGCGCTGCTGTCGTTGGCGGTGGAGATGTTGGTCGCTGAGGGTGTGGAGTTGGTCGCTAAGTCGAGCGTTTTGGAGAGTGAGCCGTGGGGTTTTGGCGAGGGTGCAGTGGTTGGGCTCTTCTGCAATCAGGCGCTACGTATCTCGACAAATTTGGAGGCTGAACAGCTCCTAACTGTGACACAGAGGGTGGAGCAGCGGGTCGGTCGAGAGCGAGATAGGGAGCTGGAAGAGAAGAGATCAACGGGGGAGCGATACGCCTCACGGGTGATCGATATAGATATAATTTTTTACGGTGACGAGGTGGTTGAGAGCGAGCGGTTGAGAGTGCCGCACCCGTTGATGGCGGAGCGTGAATTTGTGTTGCGCCCGATGGTTGAAGTGGCGGCTGAGTGGCGACACCCTCTCTTGGGACGGAGCTCTGCGGAGTTGCTTAATGAGCTGGCAAATAGGTAGTTATGAGTTATTAGTTATTAGTTATGAGTTATAAGGTTTGGGTATATATAGTTGCAATCTTCATCGCTGTGGGGTGTATGAAGGAGGAGGCGTATCGTTCGGATATTGTCTTCCGACCCTACGCACAGCAGTACGATGGCGCTGAGTATGAGAATCTTGCTGGGGTTGTGGGCTACGCCTTTGCAGCTGATACGGCTGAGGTCTCGGTGTTGAGTTATGATGATGCGCTCAACGGTCGGGTTGTATCTCGTGAGACGGGGGCGGTCGTTGCGCCCATCGCCACCACAGCGCCATACGTGACTGATGAATCGGGGTTCACGACAGCGGTATCGATGAGGGTTGATAGAGAGTGGGTGATGCTCTTGGCGGTTGATACACAGAACGAAGATTACACATACACCTATTATCAAGTGGGGCTGAACTTGGCGGAGACATTTTTTACATTGAGTTTTAGATCGTGGTACGAGGGCGAAATCACGGTCGGTAAGTGGTACTACATCTACCCCGAAGGAAACGGACTTGTGGAGCCTGAACCAGATATACCGACTGTTGATTAGTTATTAGTGGGAGCTAGCTCCCTTTTAGCTTTGGCTTGGCTGTATGAACTGAGTAGGGCTGAGTAGGGCTGAGTAATACTGAGTAATACTGAGTAGGGCTGAGTAATACTGAGTAGGACTGAGTAGTGCTGAGTAATACTGAGTAATACTGAGTAGGGCTGAGTAATACTGAGTAGGGCTGAGTAGGGCTGAGTAATACTGAGTAGGGCTGAGTAATACTGAGTAGGGCTGAGTAATACTGAGTAGGGTTGAGTAATACTGAGTAATACTCAGCAACACAAAAAAAAGAATATGAGTAAAATAAACATAAGATTGATAATGTCGCTAGTGGTGGCGCTGCTCTTCGTGAGCTCGCTATTCATTCGGTGTGCAAGCATTGAGTCGCCTACGGGAGGTCCAAAGGATACACTGCCGCCCGTGATTATGGCGATGACACCCGACAACTTCACAAAAAATATGGACACCCTCACAAAGAGGATCTACATCGAGTTTAACGAGTTTGTGCAGCTCACCGATCAGCAGAGCCAATTCTTCACCTCACCGCAGATGAAGAATAAACCGCAATTGGCGATCAAGGGGCGGGGCGTGGTGGTGACGATGCGTGATACATTACGCCCAAATACAACCTATGCACTCAACTTCGGTAGCGCAATTCGTGACAACAACGAGGGCAATCCGCTCTACTCAGCGAGGTACGTATTCTCAACGGGTGATGAGATCGATTCACTCATTATGTCGGGCTACGCTGAGGATAGCTACAAAATGGACTCGGTCGGGGGAACATATATCTTCCTCTATCCAAAAGATTCGGTGAAGTTCAACGCCCGTTACGACTCGACACTCTTCAACTCCACGCCAGCCGTGATAGCTAGGAGCGAGAATAACGGTAT
Organism: Rikenellaceae bacterium; assembly: GCA_047174325.1. GTDB lineage: Bacteria > Bacteroidota > Bacteroidia > Bacteroidales > Rikenellaceae > Alistipes. The sequence continues at coordinate 17,915 of JBCQUE010000014.1, forward strand.
CTTTATGGCGCAAAACCTCAAGCCGATACCCTACTACATCTACGCAATGGAGGATACCAACGGCAATATGACCTACGAACCGGGTGTCGATAGGGTCGGTTTCATCAATGGAACACGCAACCCGAAGGATCTGGGCGACTTCTCTATTTGGTACGACTCAATACGTAAATATGTCGTGGCTGAGCCTCAGCTCCACTTCCGTATGTTCCTCGATGAGGCGTTCAAACGACAGCTGCTGCAGGAGACGAGCCGACCGCTGCAACATAAGGCGGTGTTGAACTTCGGAGCTAACCATCCACGTATCGATTCATTGATATTGGACTCGATACCCTCGGACAAGATCATTTGGGAGTATCAGACCGTTGGGCGGGACACCATCTCGCTGTGGTTTGATATGCCTGCGGAGCAGATTCCCGACTCGATCCGTGGACGAATTGTCTACTACAAACACGACTCGCTGAGTAACCTAACACTCACCTCTGAGCCGCTGAAACTCAATTGGCGATACATCGAGACCAAGCAGGTGCAGCAGGCGAGGGAGAAGGAGGAGAAGGCTCGCAAGAGGGCTGAGGATCGAGGCGAGGAGTATAAAGAGCCCGAGGTGGAGAATAAATTCAGCCTCAAGATCGGCTCGGAGGAGAGTGTGAATCCCGAGAAGAGCATCTCGTTTGAGTTGGATTACCCACTCTCGAAACTCGATCGTAAGGCGATAACACTCACACGTTTAACAGTCGAGGAGCAGAAGATATTGGAGCAACAGAAGCAGCAAGCAGCCGATGCCGCAAGATTAGCAGCAGCCGAGGCAGCTCTAGCCGCAGCCGAGGCAAAGGCTACAGGCACAGCAACAACCCAGACCGCAACAACAGCAAACGCAACAGGAGCAACAGGAGCAACAGGAGCAACAGGAGCAACAGGAGCAACAGGAGCAACAGAAGCAACAGCAGCAACAGCAGCGAACGCAACAAACACAACAGCCGCCGCCCCCGAGAGGCAATATTATGGTGAGCCCCATCCGTTTAAGTTTGAGAGGGATACACAAGATTTGCGCCTTTATCACTTCAGCACCGAGTGGGGCGAGCCCGGTGACCTCTACTATCTAACCCTCAATAAGGGGGCAATGATAGATGTTGCAGGGCTCTCGAACGACTCGATAACAAAGAAGTTCACACCCATCAGGAGCGAGGATTACAGCCGCATCGTGGTCAATATTGTGGGCGACCCGAAGTCTAAGACGCACTACGTATTGGAGCTATTGGATGGTGCAGGGACACAGATCAAGGAGGTCAAAACGGGCGTACAGGTGGGCAAAACAGCCTTCAATTACCTCCCTGCAGGGGCGTATTCGTTGCGTGTGATAGAGGATCTAAACAACAACGGCAAGTGGGACGGCGGTAACCTCATCAAGCGCAAACAGAGCGAAAAGGCTCAAACGTATCGCTCGGCAAAGGGTGTGCGTGAGATCGAGACAAAAGTCAATTGGGAGATAGAGATTGACGTAGACCCCAAGGCGTTGTTCGCTGCCGAGAGCCAAGAGCAGCTCGCTCAGCGACTAGACAAGCAGGAGCAGTACAGGTTGGAGGAGATCGAACGTAAGGCGTTGGAGAAACTAAAGTGATGAGGATGAGAGCAATGAGATATATCTATCGAGTGGCGGTTATGACGCTGCTGCTCATCGCTACAGTGGGCTCTACGGGCTCGGCTGAGGCACAGAATGTGGTCGGTATCATTGGCGGCTATGGATCGAGCAAGGATGCTATCTATCCAGCACAGACGAGCCGTTCAATATATGGACTGCCCAACTTCGGTATCACGTGGCGCAACTATACGGCGGAGCGTTATGTCGGCTGTTTCGGTATCGATTTGGAGTATATGAAGCGTGGATTTTCGTATGCACCCTACGCCTCGTATTACGAAGAGGGCGAGGAGCTGCTCTACTACACTCGCACCATCAACACAATCTTGCTGCCGATCGTGTGGCAACCTCACGTATATATGCTCTACAGGCGTGTGAGGCTCTTCGGTGAGGCGGCGGCTACATTTAGCTACGACATCAGTTCGGAGTATGATAATGACTACGCTGAGGGGATCTATGGCGATGAGATCGTCTCATCGGGCGAGTATGAGTATATGACGGCACGAGACAATCGGATTGGTTATGGACTCTTCTTTGGCGGTGGATTGGCGCTGATATTGGGGCGCTACGAATTTATGGCTAAGGTGAAGTATTATTGGGGTCTGTCGGACGTGGTGCGCAACCGTAATAAGTATTATAGTAATAACTTGGATGGTGCGGAGAATCCCTTCTATTACACACCGATACGCTCGTCACTCAATGGCTTTATGCTCAACTTCGGTATCGCCTACAGGTTTGATGCCGAGGGCTTCAAGTCGTGGAGAGTGAAACGTGAAAAGGTGAAGATGGGCAGCGACTTCGGTTACACAGGCAAAAAGTAATTAGGGGAGCTAGCTCCCTTTTAGCTTTGGCTTACTTGTGTGAGTTATGAGTTATTTGGTTTGCTCATTACAATTACGCATTGATAATTACGCATTATGAATTATGAATTATGAATTATGAATTATAAATTATGAATTATAAATTATGAATTAAATATATGGAGAGTACAAGACAACAGAAGATAGCCAAGCAGATACAGCGAGATATGGCGGAGATCCTTCAGAGAGAGTATGCACACCTATTCAAGGGGATCTTATTGACCGTTACAGCGGTGAGAGTGTCGCCCGACTTTAGCTACTCAAAGATCTACGTGAGTGTGTTTCCGTTCGATCGCAATGAGGAGGTGTTGGCGCTGCTTAAGACGCACAACTGGGCGCTACGCAAGGCGTTGGGTAGCCGAGTTAGGAATCAGCTGAAGGCGGTGCCCGAGGTGGATTTCTTCCTAGATGATTCGCTGGAGTACATTGAAAACATCGACCGAGCCCTTAGGTAGGCGGCTTGGTAGAGCCTTGCAAGGCGGCTTGGTAGAGCCTTGCAAGGCGGCGAGATTTCAAAGATCCTGCTTCGGGGTATTCGGTCACGTACATTAAGTACGCTCCCTCACACCCCGAAACACGATCTTTAAAATCTCATCCACCTATCAAGGCTCTAAGCGGTCAGGTCGCACGGTAACTCTATGGAACTCAGTCTTACTCAGTCTTGCTCAGTCGGGCTCAGTCTTACTCAGTCTTGCTCAGTCTTACTCAGTCTTACTCAGTCTTACTCAGTCTTACTCAGTCTTACTCAGTCTTACTCAGTATTGCTCAGTCTTACTCAGTCGGGCTCAGTCTTACTCAGTCTTACTCAGTCTTACTCAGTCTTACTCAGTCGGGTTGAGTATTACTGAGTAGGGCTGAGTAAGGCTGAGAGCAAGCCATAACTTATAACTTATAACTTATAACTCAAAAGTTGTTTTTTATCGCCAAAAGATACCTTCTCTCGGAGAAGTCGCACTCCGTGGTGAATATCATCTCGGTGGTTAGTCTTGTCTCGTTGTTGATACCTGTGGCGGCGGTTATTGTGCTGCTCTCGGTCTTTAATGGTTTTGGGTCGTTGGTTGGGGAGCTCAGTCGAGCTGTCGATAGTGACCTCACCATTATGTTGCGTGAGGGGCGTATGTTTGGCGAGGGTGATGTCGATTGTGAGGAGCTTAGGGCGATCGATGGTGTCGAGGCGGTGAGCTTGGTCACGGAGCAGATGATGCTGGTGGAGTATCGAGATCAGAGCCGACTGTTGACGTTTAGAGGGGTCGATGAGGATTATCTGGATGTTGTGCCGATCGAGACGATGGTTAGTGTTGGGCGTTTTGAGGTTGAGTTGGGCGATTTGGAGCGTGTGGTGTTGGGGAGCTCGGTCGCCTCGGGGCTTGGAATACGTAGCCTCTATGATACCGATTTGCGGTTGTATGCTTTGCGAAGTGGCGCTCTGCAGAGTCTCTTGCCGATGGCTGGACGTGTGGAGCAGAGTGTGGCGCAGTTGGCTGGTGTGGTGTTGATGGATCAGGAGGCTGAGGAGCGGTACGGCTACGCCTCACGGAGGTTGATAAATCGACTCTCGGGGAGCGAGGGGAGAGCCTCTAGGGTGGTTATTAAACTCGCTAAAGGTGCTGATAAAGAGAGGGTTAGAGGTGTGGTTGAGAGAGGCGTAGGAGCGCAATTCAAGGTGGTTAGCCGTGAGGAGCTCAACCCAGCGCTTTACGATATAATTAAGTATGAGAAGTTGGGTGTATTGTTGATCTGTTCGTTGGTGATGCTCTTGGCTTCATTCTCGCTCGTTGGGGCTTTGGCGATGCTCATCATCGAGAAGAGGGGCGATATGAGTCGACTTCGTGCGATGGGCGCTACACGTGGTGAGTTGCGACAGATATTCATCATCGAGGGTGGCTTGATTAGCGGTGTAGCGATCGTGGGCGGTGTGGTGCTGGGGTCGATTGTTAGCTTGGCTCAGCAGTGGTTTGGCTTTGTTAAGATGCCGCAGGGGTCGATGCTTGGAGCTAACTATCCTGTTGACTTGCAGGTGGTTGATGTGCTTACGGTGGTGGTTATCGCCTCGGTGATCGCTATGGTGCTCACTCAAATGGTTGTGCGAAAAATGTTTGGAAATTACAGATAAAAACTGGTGATGATTTAACTGATTATGAGATACTTATACTCTATACTTCTTGCGCTCTCGCTGCTCTTCACGGTGGGGTGCACACAGCAGCGGACGCTCTCAGATGGACAGCTTGCGCTGATTTTTCACGATGCCTTTTTGGCGAATGCCTACACAACTAACAAGGGTATCAACCTCGATTCGTTGCGCCTCTATGAGCCGATATTTCGGAAGTATGGCTACACGGTCGAGGAGGTGCAGCACACCATCGGTAGCTTCTCGACACGCAAGAGCGCACGTTTGAGCGATGTTGTCGAGGCATCGATCCGATTGTTGGAGCGTGAGGGTGAGGCGTTGGATTATGAGGTGCGTGTGTTGGATACGCTCAACGCAATGGCTGTGAAGCGCACCACGGAGTATCTGCATCGGGATTCACTCATCTGGGTCAAGGATCTGAGGGATACGACGGAGTTACGTTTGACATTTGAGCGCCCCGAGGTGGGTAGCTATCAGATAAGTTTCGACTACCTCGTCAGCAGCGATGACACCACACCAAAGGGGCACAGAACACTCCGATGGCTAGAGGTGAAACCAAAGCCTAAGAGGGGCGACAAAAAGGTTGCAAAGAGCGAGAAAAACGACAAGGAGAGCAAAGACAGCAAGAGCGACAGCAAGAGCGACAAGAGCGACAAGATCGCCAAGAGTAAGAACGGGAGCGAGAAAAGTGAGAACGGGAGTGAGAAAGAGAGCAAGAAAGAGCCCGAAACAGAGGTGAAGAGCCTAAATAGTGCGCTGCTCAACAGGGGGCGTGTGGTGAGCTACAACAGTTCGATATATGTCGAGGAGGGCACGGAGCGGTTGGAGATCGTGTTGGCTCGCCCTGTGTTGGCTGAGGGTGAACCTAACATCAAGATTAAGAACCTGAGTGTCAGGCGAATATTGCCCACAACGACCGCTATTGACTCGCTCTATAGGGAGCTTTTGCCAATCAAGATTTTCGATGATGAGTTGCTCTTCACGGCATCGGCTCCTAGCCTCTAATCTGCTGCTGAGTGGCGGTAAGCTGTGGCGCAATCCGCTGGTTGAGGTGGATGGCGAGGGGCGAATTGTCTCTGTTCGGGTCGATGGAGAGGTTGGCGAGTGTGAGGGTGTGACGGGCTCTTTGGTCGACCGCTCGGCAATGACGGGCTCTTTGGTCGACCGCTCGGCAATGACGGGCTCTTTGGTCGACCGCTCGGCAATGACTGAGTTCTACAGCGGCATTATGATGGCTGGATTTGTCAATGCGCATACACACCTTGAGTTGTCCTATCTTCGGGGGGCGATCGAGGCTGGGGGCGGCTTTGCGGAGTTTGCCTCTCAGATCGGCCGACAGCGAGGTCAATTCACACAGAGTGAGCGACTTAAGGCGCTACAGTTGGCTCAGTTAGAGTTGGAGCGTGAGGGCGTTGCAGGGGTTGGCGACATCGTTAATGGCGAGACGAGTTACGAGATAAAGGCGAGCGGACGAGGGGCGATTGAGTATAGAAATTTCGCTGAGCTCTTTGGTTTGCGAACCACCGATATGGAGGGTGTCGAGGGGCTCTTGAAGAGGGAGCGGACTAGCGCTACACCGCACTCTTTATATTCACTTAATGATCCGATAATCAGAGAGATAGCCGCTAGTGGAGACAGGTCAACACCGCTCTCGATTCACTTTATGGAGTCGGAGCAGGAGCAGCAACTCTATGACCGATCGGGGGCTCTTTACGATTGGTACGAGCGGTCAGGTTTTGAGTGTGATTTCTTGGGTTATAGTTCGCCAGCGGAGCGGCTGATCAGTGTCGTTCCAGCGGATCGGAGCGTCATTTTGGTGCACAATTGTTGCGTCACACAGCGAGATATAGATCTGATAATGAGCCACTTCACAGCGCCCGTCTATTGGTGCGTCTGTCCACGATCAAACCGTTACATATCGAACTCCGTACCGCCTCTGGATCTATTGCGCCGAGGTGGGCTCAATATCTGTGTCGGGACGGATTCGCTTGCCTCGAATTGGTCGCTCTCGATTGTCGAGGAGCTCAGAGCGATGGCGAGTGTGCCGTTAGTGGAGCGGTTGGATTGGGCTACACGAATTGGCACTAAGGCTCTTGCTCTCAATGATTTGGGCGATATAGAGGTCGGCAAGCGCCCCCGAATAAATACTCTCTCGGGGATCGATTATGAGGCTCTGGAGCTTACTGAGCGGAGCCGAGTTACTTGTATAGTTCCGAGTAAAACTGAGTAAAACTGAGTAGGGCTGAGTAAGGGCTGAGTATTACTGAGTAAAGCCTACCCAGCGCTATTCAGCCTTACTCAGCCTTACTCAGCCCTTACTCAGCCCTACTCAGCCTTACTCAGCCTTACTCAGCCCTTACTCAGCCCTACTCAGCCTTACTCAGCCTTACTCAGCCCTTACTCAGCCCTACTCAGCCCTACTCAGCCCTTACTCAGCCTTACTCAGTCGTTCTCAGTCGTTCTCAGTCGTTCTCAGTCGTTCTCAGTCGTTCTCAGCCAAAGATTACCTCCAAGTAGCGCCAGCTTTCCAAGCTGGTTTGCCCCGCTCGTAAGCACCTAAGTCGACACCACCGCCCGAGTAGTCGATCTCGAAATTGGTGATCTGCTCACCTCGCCACCGAAGAAGTTGAGCCCATCGATCTCGATGTAGCTGCTTGTCGACTTCACAGTGTTGAGACGACCAGCGAACCTCACGCTGCCCTCCGCTGGTTTTACGTCCCCAGGGAAATTTGCGTAGATAGTGCCCTCAGGGTCGTAGTACCACTCATTCTCCTTGTCGAGCAGCTCCAATTTGCCGTAGACGAAGATCTGACCCTTATTCTTGCCGCCCCTAAATAGCGTTGGGTTGTGGTTCGAGAATGGCCAATTGTTGATGTTCACCTTGGTGTAGTGGATCTCCTCGCTGCTTGACTTGGTGATGGGGCGAGTCCACGTTGTGCCGCAGTGCTCACCGAAGTAGGTGATCGCACCACCCTTGAGGTCAATATCGGGGAAGCCTTTCGACTTCGATGTGACGTGTGACGCTGAGCCTCCATCGACGGGGAAACCCTCAAATGTGAAGCGGTCGTTGTCATCATTGTTTGGCCAGCGAGCCTCATCCATAACCTTGTCATTATAATAGAGCGCCTGTGCATCGGCTTTGAGCGCAATCCATTTGTGGTGCACCTTTGCTTTGTAGATGTTACCCTCGTGCTGCTCCCATCCATCAATCAGATCGGTTGCATCGACCCACACCTGCTCATCTTTGTAGCTACGGAATGTGATCGGCTTACCCTGAGCGCCGCTGTTGACGGGCGAGATCACCTCCCGATATACACCCTCACGTATCACACACTCATCGCCCGCCTCCATAATCGTTGCCGCCTTTGTGATGGTGCGGAATGGGCGCTTGATGTCGCCCCTGTTTGAGTCGTCACCCGTTGGTGAGACGTAGTAACTCTTTGCCGATGCGCCCGAGAGAGCCGCCACCGCCAATATTGATAAAATTAATCTCTTCATAAACATTATTAGAAGTCCCCTTATTTAAGTGGAGCGCCCTCGCTCATATATGTTTTCAGCTGCTCTAGGTGCTTCTTGTAGACATCACGTGGTGTCGCACCCTTGTCGATACAGATCTTTGCCGCCATTCCCGTTACCTCGCCAGCCATTCCCAATGTCGACATCACACGCACTGTTCCCAACGCTACGTGCGTAACGCTCATTGCTCGTCCGCCGATGAAGAGGTTGTCGATGTTACGTGAGTAGAGTACTCGGTATGGAACGTGATATGCAGGTTTTACATACGCCTTTAGCTTGTCGTGTTTCGTCTCGGTGATCCACTCCCAACCCGAGAACTTCTCTGCATTTTGAGGCGTTGCGTAGTGCAGGTCAAATGCCCACGTTGTGGTGAAACTTGCATCGGGGAACTCTACTCGGTTGAGTATATCGTTTTGGTTGAGTATCACATCGCCCAACAGACGGCGTGACTCACGTTTCATTCCGTAGTTCGACATATTCGCCAACTCAAAGGTGATGTACTTGTCGTAGTTCTCCTTGAGGTATGCGAAGTTTCCATAGATCGCACGGAACATATTGTCACGTACCAACTCAGCCTCCAATGCGTTGTCGATCTGTAGACCTGTCTCCCAGAACCAACCGCCCTTTGTCACATCGAAGTGGTAATCTTGCGTGCACTGCATCGCCCACGGCATCTCCTTGAGTGTTGGGAACTTATATGGTCGTCCCGAGTTTTTGCTGCTCCACCAAAGCGTCATACCCATCGTCTTGTTATCTGCCTCATCTGGCGCTAACTTCTCCTGTGTCTCTTGGCGAGACTCACGTCCTATGCGGTACTCCGCTCCAGCCAAGTAGCCCAACACACCATCACCCGTACAATCAGCGAAGAGTTTACCACCGAAGCGCATCTCCTCGCCCGTCTCCAACGACTTAGCTGTGATCTCGCTGATGTTGCCCTTCTTATCCTTTTTCAACTCAAATACGTGCGCCATTTGATAGAGTTTAACACCTGCCTCCTCCAGTAGCTGCTTGCGTGTCACCGCCAACTCCTTTGGGCTCTTCTTTAGGATCAGCTTACCAGCACCCGACCAGTGCACCACGTGTGGCTCATCGTTATACTCCTCCTCTGTTTGAGGGATCGGCAGATCTGAGAGCTGACGCAGCATATTACCAACATTTGGATAGAGGTTGCGATTGATGACACCATTCTGACTAACCGCCAAGTAGTGGTTACCACCCAACCCCGGTAAGTTATCGATCAAGACCACCTTCAAGCCGTAGCGAGCAGCTGTGAGAGCTGTGCAGCAACCAGCCAATCCACCACCTGCAACGACCAAATCATAGTCGCCACAGTCACGTATCTTCTCGAAACCGAGCTCCGTCTTGCGGAATTTGCGTAGCTCCTTAGCCTCCGATGGCTGCGGTGGAGCCTGTTTCTCTTTCGAGAAGTATATTGCATCGGCTCGCCCGTTGAATCCAGTGAGGTCGTGCAGTGCCAAGGTTGCCTCTGTGCCAACCTCTACCTCACCTGCATATTGCCACTCCCACTGCTTACCTGTGTTTCCGAGTGTGTGGTACAGCGGTTTGCCGTTGACCTTAAGTTGGAACGATCCAGGACCCTTGCCGTCGTACCACGGTGATGTCCAGTTGTATGTGCTGACATATACGTGATACTTGCCCGCCTTGTCGAACTTCACAGTTGTTGTTGCATCGGCAACCTTTTTACCGCAGCCGTGTGCTTGAATGTAGGCTGATCCGATCTTCTCGAATGCTTGATGGTCTGATAGCCACCCCCCTAACTTGTCGAAACTCTCGGTCTCGACCAATAGATTTGCCTCTGCTTGTGTAGAGACTAATAGCGCTGCACCTAGTGCAAGGCTACTCAATAAACTCTTAATTTTCATTTCTATGTGTAGTTATTTAGTTGATTCTAATTTAGGGAATTATTAGAAGTCCCCTTTAGTTAATCCAAGTAGCGCCAGCTTTCCACGCTGGTTTGCCCCTCTCGTAAGCACCTAAGTCGACACCACCGCCCGAGTAGTCGATCTCGAAATTGGTGATCTGCTCACCTGCATCGATCAGTGGCGAACCCTCCTTAGGCATAAAGTTGCCGTTAGCTGCATCCTCAAACATATCTGCCGAGCCGATCAAGTTGTGCTCCGTGATGTTTGTTCCGATCCACTCATCCTTGACGCTGCTCTTGCTGCTGTTGTCGGTCTTAACTACGCTTGCGCTCTTGTCGGCAAAGTTGTTCGAGATGTTGACCCTCTCCATTCTGAACCCTGCAACCCAACGCCCGATCGATGCTCCAGCCCCAACAATCGTGTTGTTGTAGAAGTTAAAATCGGTGTTGTAGAGGTTGTATTGGAAACCTGTCCACGTCACGTTTGAGATCACATTGTTGTAGACATCATAACCCTTGCTGTAGTTGTCGAGATAGATTCCAGCTGCACGACCATCGGCATAGGCTGGTCCAAATGAGTCGTGGAACCAGTTGTGGTGGATCTTCGTGTGTTTGTACTCATCGTTACCCACAGTGTAATAGATACCGCCATCGTTGTTGATGAGCATACAGTGCGAGACATCGTTGTAGGCTACTTCGCAATTGCGACCGCCCCACGTGTTACCTGTCGTCACGCCATCTCGTCCACACATCGAGACTGTGTTGCGTGTGATGATGGTGTTGTCACAATCCGACAAGATCGGGTTGGCGTGAATACCCAAGGTGTTGAAGTAGCGGACGATATTGTTGTCGATCACGTAGTGGTGTGCGCCACGTATTCCGCCCAACATCACGATTCCGTTGTTCGATCCGTGCTCGATCAGGTTGCGTTCAGCCGTTAGGTAGTTGCCCTCAAAGACTAGTGCGCCCGTTGTCATCTGAGCCTCGCAATCGTCAAATCGGTCACGTATCTGCGAGCAGTTCTGCAGGTTACAGTTGCGGATCACACCGTGGCTACCCTGAAAACGCACCTCGCCACCGAAGAGCTCCAAACCATCAACCACGATATAATCTGTGCGAATATCCATCGTGCGGATACGTGAGGCGATCTTCACCACATCGTCCGCAGGTTTTTTTCGGTCTGGGAAGATTGCGTAGACGATGCCTTTGTCGCCGTCGTAGTACCACTCATTAGGGTGGTCAAGCAGCTCTAGTGCGCCATAGACGAAGATCTGACCCTTGTTGTCGCCTCTGTGCAGCGTTGGGTTGTGGTTCGAGAATGGCCAATCGGTTAGGTCGACCGCCTCGAAGTGAATCTCAGCGCTGCTTGACTTAGTGATTGGGCGAGTCCACGTTGCGCCACAGTGCTGACCGAAGTAGGTGATCGCTGCACCCGTGAGGTCTACATCGGGGAACTTATTGCTCTTTGAGAATACGTGAGAGGCTGAGCCGCCATCGACATATACTCCCTCGAAGGTAAAGAGGTCGTTGTCGCTGTCGTTCGGGAATCGTGCTTCGTTGACCAAGCGGTCGCTGTAGAATAGCGCTTGCCACTCGGGTTTGAGGGCGATCCAACGGTGGTGCACCTTGGCTTTGTAGATGTCGCCTTTGTATTTTGTCCAGCCGTTGAGAGGCTCTGTTGCATCGACCACGACACGCTCCCCCTCGAAGTTGCGGAAGGTGATTGGTCGCCCCTCCTCACCGCTATTTAGTGGTGTCACGATCTCACGATATACGCCGCCACGGATCACACACTCATCGCCCGCCTCCATAATCGCTGCCGCCTTAGATATTGAGCGGAATGGTCGCTCCTGTGAACCATCGTTTGAGTCGTCACCTGTTGTCGCCACGTAATAACTCGTGCCCTTTTGTGCGCAATCTCCGCAACACGAGCTGGCTAGTATCGCTACTGCCGCTAGGGCTGTTAGTAATCTCTTTGTCATTTGGTTTTTATTTTTAATTCGTAATTCGTAATTCGTAATTGTAAGGAGCAAGCCAAAACTCCTAACTCCTCACTAAAGCGTGCGTATTAGTTCAAAGCCGTTTAGCCACACCCCTTTGCCCTTGAATGTGATCTCAGCCTTGCCGCTCTTACCCACTCTGAACGTAGCCTCAGCTGTCGTAACATCCTCATACTGAAGTATGTTGCCGCTCGAAACCTCAACGTCACGCACCGCCTCGTCACCATCAACCCACACCGAGATGCTTGGCGAGAAGATGAATTTATCGGCATCGCTGATCTTTAGCTCCGTTGGTAAATTCGCCTTCAAATTCGCCTTGGGGACGATTGGGGCGTGGTGATAACTTCGGATCTTATACTCGCCTGCAGGTAACTTCGAGATCGTTAGGCGCAAACCCTCTGCATCATAACAGAATACTCCATCGCTGAATACATTGTTGTTCTTGCCGATAGCCGTAGCTCCACCAACCCAATTGAGCTGACCATCCTTTGTGAGGGGCTCAACCTTAAATTCATAGCTGCCCTTTGTCCCCTTAGCAACCACCTCGGAGCGATTTGACCCCTTAGGTGTGTGACCACCAACGTAGTTGCCCAACACCACGGGACGCATTGTAACCTCGCTAGAGAGCTTGTCGCCACTCACCCACGGTGTCCAACCAAATTGGTTGAGTTGGTTGGCTGAACCCATATCGACCACCAAACGCTCCGTATCATAGATTGGATAGCTCTCCTGCGCAATGATGTCGGTGGTGTAGGCTCTGCTCTCCAACATAATCTGATCGCTACGTAACCCAAAGCAGCTCGCCACAACCTTTATCTCGCCCGTGCTCTTGCCTGCACGTATCAGTGCGCTAGCTCCGCCAACCCTCACCTTCAGTGGGTTGAATCCCTTGCCCAACTCAGCGCCCACAACCGTTGCATCGCCCGTCACGGAGAACTCAACCTCGCCATCAAAGTCACGTATCACATTGCCGCCAAGATCGACAACCTCAGCGTGAACAATCACAATATCGTTTCCATCGGCACGCATCTCGACACCCAACTCATCGGCATAGAGACGTAGAGCCGCCGCCTTGCCTAAGGGCTGAAGACGTTGGCGAGCCATCTGCTCACCCTCACGATAGCCGATCACCTCTAGCTCCGCCTCCGCATATTTGAACTCTGTGATCTCGAATGGAGCGTGTGTGAGCCCGTTGTATTTCAGTGCGTTAGATGGGTAGAATCGTCCTTGGCTCACGCCGTTTACTTTGAGCTCTATCTCGGTTGCATTGCTGTAGATGGTCAACATCTTCAGATCCTTTTGCCAAGCATCCTTTACATATATATATGGTTTGACCCTCATCTCGGCTGGATACCACTGTAGCTCCGCCTTGCGAGGGTAGCGGAATACATCATAAAAACCGCTGTGGTGAGTGCGATCCCCCTTGATAGGCACATCGGGCGAGAAGGTGTAGTACGCCGCCGATGCCCACGAGAGCATACCGATACGCTTAGCCTCACGGAAGTATGGAGCGAGAGCCGCTGGACCTCCGTTGCCCTCCATCGCCATCTGTGGCTCTTCACGCTCCCAGATGCTCGCTGCATAGTTCATATTGGCGTATATGTCTGACCAACCGCTCGTTTGCCAACTTGTCCAACGGCTGTTCTGTGAACCTGTAAGACGTGTCGGATCCTCCTCCTTGACGAGGAACTGCATCTCGCCAACAACGCCACGGTGGTTGATACCTGCACCCCACGCAAATACTGATGGTGAGTTTTTATGGTTGCGGATCATCGCCCGAGCCGCCTTGTGAAGATTGTCGTACCACCCCTCGACACTAGATATTCCGTGCCACGTTGGAGCCTCCTCATAGATGAGCATACCCAACTCGTCACACGCCCTAATGAGTTCATCATCCTGAGGATAGTGAGCCGTGCGTATAGCGTTGATACCCAAGCGTTTGAGTTGCAACATATCTCGGTAGTGGAGCGAGTTTGGCGCTGCATCACCGATGAAACCATAATTTTGGTGACGATTGAAACCGACAAGTGTCGTTGGCTTGCCGTTGAGCAGCAGACCACGCTCGGGGTCGAGAACGATCTTGCGCAGACCCAAACGGTTGTCGACAACATCAACCACCCTGCCCTCGCTGTCGAGGAGTGTTGTGTTCACCTTATAGAGATAGGGCTGCTCGATGCTCCAGAATTTAACATCTTCCGAGATTCCGCCACTGTGTGAAGTCAAGTGTCGCTCGCCAGCCGCTAGGGTAAAGCTCTCCGACATCTTCAACACTACATTGCCTCGTGCATCCACGACCCTCTGCACCACCATCATATCGGCACTCTTGCGGCTCTCGTTGTGCACCTCAGTTGTGATGCAGATCGTTGCGTTGCCGTTCACGGGGTCGACCGATGGGGTGGTGATCGTCACACCGCTCTGCTTAGATTCCAAGTTGGATGAGATGTGTACGGGGCTCTTCTCCACTAAGTAGAGGTCACGATAGATTCCGCCAAACATAACGTAATCCTTCTTGTCGGGGTCGGGCGGTATGGTCTCATCCATACGGTTGTCGGCGAGGATGGTGATCTGATTCTTCGCACCACGCTTCACGAACTCGGTAATATCCATATTGAACGGAGTGTAGCCACCCACCGAGTGAACACCCACCTTACGACCGTTGACCCACAGCGTGGTGATTTGGTGGACACCCTCAAACTCGATGTAGACCTTTTTATTCGATTTCGAGACGAAAATATCCTTGCGATACCAACCCACGGTTCTGTGGAACGTTTGCTGTGTTGGGTCGTCATTGCAGCCATCCAAATTGATGTCGGTAAGCTTAAGCGTGTGGGGCACTGAGACGAGTTCCCAAGCGCTGTCGTCGGTCGATGCAGCGAAGTAGTTAGCCTGCTCATCGCCCAAGTGAAAACGCCAATCGGCATTCAACGACACCTTTGTGCGGTCGCTCTCGGGGTAACCATTGGGCAGCTGCTTAGCAGCGAAAGATGCAACACTCAGGAGTGTGCAGAGTAGTGTTAAAAGATAGTTTCTCTTCATTATATAGGGTTTTTAGTTTTCGGAAGTTTTCGGATTTAACACAAAATTAATTATTAAAAGGAGAATGACACCAAATTTTATAGGTTAACTTGTAAATTAACGGGCAATTAACGTGTTAATTCTCAAAAAAATCGTTAGCTTTGTAGAGAACAGATTCTAATTCTAAAGCTATGAAGATCAAAGAGGGAGAGATACGTGAGGCGCTAATCCGAATCAAGGATGATGAGCTCTTCCGCAATGCACCACGCTATGCGGAGCTATTGGAGTATCTTGTCGAGAAGGCGATCAGAGGCGAACAGCTCAAAGAGGTGACCATCGGGTTGGAGCTATTCAACAAACAATATGACGAAAAGGAGCGGAGCACAGGCAGCGTGAGGGTCTATATGTTCAACTTGCGCAAACGGCTCACGGAGTATTACCAAAGCCGTGGCGCTGATGAGGCGATACGCTTTGAGCTGAGCAAGGGTAGCTACAACATCATCTTTGTGCGCTCTGTGGATCGTCCGACTGCACGACTTCGCCGCCGATGGTTCGTTGGTGGGGCTGTGGCTGTTGTGGCTGTTGTGTTGTCGGTGGTGTTTGGTGGGGGTGGCGAGGCGACATATTGTTGGTCAAATATCTTTGGAAGTGAGCGAGCTGTGACGCTTGTGTTGGCGGATCACCTAACGGTGCGGGGCTCGATTGGTGGCGAGGGTGTGGCGGTGCAGCACCCCAAGATCACCACGCACAGTGAGTATCTGCACTACATCAAGGAGAGGCATTGCGACACGCTGCAGCTCAATAGTTTTCCGCTCTACACCAAGGCGATACCGCACGCTGTGAAGGAGCTATCGAGGTGGTTTGTGCAGCACGATCGGGAGTTCAACATCATCTCCGAGAGCGAGTTGAAGTTCAATGAGACCAAACGGTCAAATATCGTCTATGTTGGGCAGTCGAAGTTGATGAATATATCGAGAGATATTTTCTTGAAGGGGAGTGATGTTTTCGATGTTGAGGTCGATATAATCAGGGTCACGAGGGGTGGCAAGGTGAGTGAGTACAAGTCGCAATATCGAGATGGGAAGCTCGCTGCGGAGTACGCCTTTGTGAGTTATATTCCGTTGCAGGGGGGCAATGAGGCGCTCTATTTTGTCTCGAACAACGATGTTGGGGCGATGGCTACGGTGCGTCTCTTCACGGATCGGGATCGGCTTGGTGAGTTTTATGCGGCGTTGCCCGAGGGTGTTCGGTACTTCAATGCGCTGTTTCGGGTTAGCGGTGTCGAGCGCAACGATGTCGGCTGCGAACTTGTCGAACTAGAAATAGTTGAATAATTATAATTTGACCATCGCTTTGACCATCGCTTTTAGCTGGCTAACGCACGTGAATTGACCATCGCTGGAGGGCGATACAAAGTATCGCCTAGCTCGTGCAGGGGGAGCTCCCCCTGCACCGCCTGAAAGGCAGTACACCAGAGACCAGAGCAAGCAATCGCCCTCCCTCGTTAAAGGGATTTTTCAAAAAAAATCCCCAGAGGGCGGCAGCTCAAAGAGCTGCAACGAATGCTGTGGTGGTCGCTGAGTAAGACTGAGTAAAGCTGAGTAATTACTCAGCCTTACTCAGTTGTTTGGGCTACTTGATTGTACCCGTGTATGTAATATCAACATCCTTAGGCTCGCCATCAAAATACTCTGTTACGACAGTGCAAGTGAATTTTACTGTGATTGTGTCTGCGCCAGTATATATAATGTTAAGATTTGAGATCTCCTGCACGACATCGTTGATTAGCGGCAAGTGATCTGTGATACCAACCATTGTAGCATCTTCTTGACCATATACACCCTCCGTAGTTTTTGGCACATCGACAAACGCCATATCAAGCTCAGGCATATAATTAGGCATAAATGATAGCGCTGGGAACATCACATCAACCGTTGCGCCGTCGTCGCTCTTGTCAACCCAAACAACTACATCGCTCTGAGGAGAACTCATTCCATCTAGTGCACCCGTGTACTCCGTGCCCGAAAGTGTGTACTCCTTAGCGCCCTCGTCATCCTTGTCGCAAGCGGTGCTCATCATCGCCACTGCAGCGATCATCATCATCGAGAAAATCTTTTTCATCTTTTTTTGTTATTGTTAAAATTAGTTAATATCCAAATTCAGCGAGACCCCAACCGTGCGTGGGCGACCCTCCTGCACAAACTCATTGCCCATACTCATAAAGTAAAAGGTGTTGTAGCTCTTGTCCCCAAGGTTGCGACCCCACAACGAGAGCGTGTACCCCTCGCCACTAAAGCGCACCTCACCGCCCAACTGAGCATAGAGCGGTTGCGAGAGGGTGTTAGCCTCGTTCCAATAGATCTCGCCCACACCTCGTGCGTTGACATTAAACGTCACAGCCTCAAAAAACTTGTGAGACAGCGCCACACGATACTCAGCCGAGCTGTAGATAGTCTGCCGTGGGGCGTAGGGGATGA
The DNA here is from genome assembly GCA_047174325.1 of Rikenellaceae bacterium. Lineage (GTDB taxonomy): Bacteria > Bacteroidota > Bacteroidia > Bacteroidales > Rikenellaceae > Alistipes. The sequence continues at coordinate 35,426 of JBCQUE010000014.1, forward strand.
AGTTACCCGAGTAGTCCGCCGTGTTGTCATCATAAGTGACAAACTTCGCATTGGTGTAGCCGTACGATCCATTCAGCAGCAGACGACCCAACTCAGCCCTCACCGAGAGCTCCGTTCCATAGCTACGTGAGTGCCCAGCGTTGGTCATCAAACGACCCGTGACCATATCATCGGGGAAGATGGTGAGCTGTTGATCGAGGCAATCGATATAGAACGCTGTGAGGTCGGCAGCAAACTTTCTGTTGGGCGTGGTGAGGTGTGCCCCAAGCTCATAGTTCCAACTATACTCGGGCTTGTAGGAGATAATATCCTCAGCCGAGTACGCCATCGAGAGCCCGAAGATCTGCATCACCCTCTGCTGCAGAATATCTGAGAACATCTGTGAGTTGTATCCGCCAGCCTTGTAACCCTTGCTCACCGAGCCGTAGAGCATCGATTGGTTGTAACGACCCAATCTGTAGAGCAGTGTCGCCTTGGGCAGCAACTCGAATTGGCTCTGTGAGATCTTATCCTCTAGGTCGATCTCGATGGGTTTGTAGAACTCCTTGATCGAGCCGTCCGACTGAGTGATGTTTCCGTAACACCCTGTGGATGTGTAGCTGTGGTAATCCAATACCGTGCGTTCATAGTCGAGCCGCAGCCCGATGCTCGCCTCGAAACGACCGCTCTTGTATCTCGACTCGTGGTAAATTGCCGCTCCATAGGTTTGGTTCAGAAACTCGCTGTTGAGGTCGAACCCGTTGTCGTCCCAGCGGTCGTAGTAACTCTTCGTGCCGTTGACGTTATCGAAGATTAGGTAGTCGATACCATCCTCCTTGAAGCGCACGGGTGCCTGCATATTCTTGTGATCGTAAAAACCGAACACTCCAAAGAGGTAGTTATATTTGCGATCTGAGCGATCCGATTTGAAGATCACATCTTCGGTAAGTGAGTGGTTCTGAATAGCTTGCTGTAGCGTGAACATCGACTCGGTGGTGAAGTCCTGATCCAAGGTCATAGAGTCATCGAGGTATTGATACCCCGTGATGCTCGACAAATTCCAACCATCGCCTCGGTGCTGGATCGTCAAGCCATCGCCAAGGGTGATACGCTCGTAATTGGATGGGTCGTTGTAATTTATCTCGTTGGTAGCTAAGTTCTTATATGCGTAACCGCCCTGCTCCAATGTCGATGCTGAGAGTGTGTTTTCGATCGTTGTTCGGCTCGATGCTCTATAGATCTGCTTTGAACGTATGCCCCACGATGATTCACTTTCGCACTTCTCGCCCGTGTAGAGATTGGTGTGATAACCATCTGATGCTGAGCGAAATATTGCGAATGACGCTGCAAATTGCTCCGAGAGTTTATGATAGAGTGCCGCACGAACGATGTATGTGTTGCCCGTGGAGTACTCCGCCCCGACCCTTACACCCTGATAATTCATTGGCGAGAGGGTGTAGATATTCATCTGACCGCACATTGTGTTGCGCCCGTAGAGTGTCGACTGCGGACCACGCAACACCTCCACACGCTCCAAGTCGACCAAACTCAAATCGAAGGCGTTCTTATTAATAAAAGGGACGTTGTCGATGGTGAGACCCATCACAGGCTGGTCGATACGAGCTCCCAAGCCACGTACGTAGATCGATGATGTGATGCGTGAGCCGTAGTCGGGAATATATAAATTTGGAGCTATTGCCGAGAGATCCTTGATCGCCTCAACCCTCTCACGCTCAACCTCTTGCTGAGACATAACGAGTGCCGAGAGTGGTTCACGTTGTAGTGCGTTGTGTTGCTTGATCGCTGTGACGCTGATAGCCTCGAACTCAGGCAGGCTATCCAAAATCGAACGCTGACCCCATCGAGCCAGAGCAAGATCATCACCACTCAAAGTGTCACCCTCAGCTGCCGCAAAACTGAGCGGCAGCATCAGGATCGTAAACGCAAACAAAATTTTATTCATCGCTGACAAAGGTAACGCCTTTATTTGGAGTGCACAATCCTCATTTGTTAGGATTAATATTTGTGGCGAGATTGATAAAATTCGGTGAATGGATATGCAGAATCAAAATAAATTCGTACCTTTGCACGGGTCGGGTTGAGGTGATCCGACCGAGCTACATTGACCAAAACAGAGAGATGTAGCGAAGATGGATTTGTATAACTTTACTTAATTGACAATGAAGAATAAGTATATCGACCTAATCGACCAAACGTTCGACTTTCCGCAAGATGAGTTCACCGTAGAGGATAACGAGCTCAACTTCCACGACATCCCTCTAATGGACATCATCAAGCAGTACGGTACACCGCTTAAGATCACCTACCTGCCGAAGATCTCACAACAGATCAACCGAGCTAAGCGAATGTTCAATGTCGCAATGGCTAAGGTCGACTATAAGGGGTCGTACAACTATTGCTACTGCTCTAAATCGAGCCACTTCTCGTTCGTGATGGAGGAGGCTCTTAAGAACGATATTCACCTCGAAACATCATCGGCGTATGATATACATATAATCAATGCGCTCTACGATAGTGGTCACTTCGACAAGGGGCGATTCATCATCTGCAACGGCTTTAAGCGTCCGCAATATGTCGAGAATATCGCTCAGCTTATCAACGATGGGTTTGAGAACACCATCCCCGTTATAGACAATATGGCTGAGATCGAACTGCTTGATTCAGCGATAGATAAGCCCTGTAAGGTGGGTATTCGTATCGCCTCGGAGGAGGGTCCAAAGTTCGATTTCTACACCTCTCGCCTCGGTATTCGTTACCACGAGATCGTCAACTTTTATAAGGCGAAGATCAAGAACAGCAAGAAGTTTCAGCTTAAGATGCTCCACTTCTTCATCAACACAGGCATCAAGGATACTTCGTATTATTGGAACGAGTTGTCGAAGTGTCTCAATGTATATTGCGAGCTGAAGGCGATCTGTCCCGAGCTCGATTCGCTCAACATTGGCGGCGGTTTCCCGATCAAGAACTCGCTCAACTTTGAGTATGATTATGAGTACCTGACCGAAGAGATTGTAGCGCAAATCAAACATATATGTGAGCAGAACGGAATCGATGAGCCCAACATATTCACTGAGTTCGGATCGTTCACCGTGGGCGAAAGTGGCGCAACGCTCTACTCCATTATCAACCAAAAACAGCAGAATGATCGTGAGAATTGGTATATGATCGACTCATCCTTCATCACTACACTCCCCGACACGTGGGGCATCAACCAGCGCTACATTATGCTTGCGATCAACAATTGGGACAAGGAGTATCAGCGTGTGTTCCTCGGTGGATTGACCTGTGATAGTGAGGATTTTTACAATGCTGAGTCGCACTCGAACGCCATCTATCTACCTAAGTTAGAGCCAAATAACACGCAATATGTAGGGTTCTTTCACACGGGGGCGTATCAAGAGTCGGTCGGAGGGTTTGGCGGAATACAGCACTGCTTGATCCCTGCGCCTAAGCATATCATCATCGATCGGGAGAAGGGCGACAGTGAGTACTACACACGGCTCTTTGCCAAAGAGCAGTCGTACAGGTCTATGATGCGCATCCTTGGCTACTAATTAGGTGAGCTAGCTCTCTTTTAGCGTTGGCTTGCTTGTATGAGCTGAGTAGGGCTGGGTAACGCTGAGTAACGCTGAGTAACGCTGAGTAGAGCTGAGTAGGGCTGAGTAACGCTGAGTAGGGCTGAGTAGGGCTGAGTAGGGCTGAGTAGTGCTGAGCGCTTAGATGTTGCTTGTGTTGCAAAGATTTTTTTGGTTTTTTTTGCGATTCCCTATTAATTAATGTATATTGGTCGGGGTGGGGTGACGTTGGGCGAAGTTGATAACAACAAAAAAATAATATTATGAAGAAGATTCTATTGATGGGCTCGGGTGAGCTCGGTAAGGAGTTTACGATTGCGGCACAGCGCAAGGGGCAATATGTCGTTGCGTGTGATCGATATGAAGGTGCGCCAGCTATGCAGGTTGCCGATGAGTTTGAGGTCTTTGATATGCTCAATGCCGAGGCGTTGATGGCTGTCGTGGAGCGTCACAAGCCCGATTTGATCGTCCCTGAGATCGAGGCGATACGCACCGAGTCGCTCTACGAATGTGAGAAGATGGGTATCTGTGTGACACCAAGTGCTCGGGCGGTGAACTTCACGATGAACCGCAAGGCGATACGTGATTTGGCGGCTAAGGAGCTCGGGCTTAAGACAGCTAAGTACCTCTACGCCACAACCTTTGAGGAGCTTACGGCGGCGGCTGATGTGATCGGTTTCCCCTGCATCATCAAGCCTCTGATGTCCTCGTCGGGAAAGGGTCAATCGATGGCTCGCACGGCAGCGGATTTGGCGCACTCGTGGGAGTATGGAATCTCGGGTAGCCGTGGCGACATCAAGGAGCTGATCGTGGAGGAGTTCATCGATTTCGATAGCGAGATCACACTGCTCACCGTGACGCAAAATGGTGCGCCAACGCTCTTCTGTACTCCAATTGGACACGTGCAGAAGGGGGGCGACTATCGAGAGAGTTTCCAACCTGCACCAATCTCAGCGGAGCATCTGGCTGAGGCGCAAGAGATGGCGGCAGAGGTTACAGCGGCATTGGGTGGCGCTGGATTGTGGGGCGTGGAGTTCTTCTTGAGCGACAAAAATGGCGTTTACTTCTCGGAGCTCTCGCCTCGTCCACACGATACAGGTATGGTTACATTGGCTAACACTCAGACACACAGCGAGTTCGAGCTGCACCTGAGAGCTGTTTTGTCGTTGCCGATCCCCGAGCTTAAGCAGCTACGCAACGGAGCTAGCGCTGTGATCTTGGCTACGAAAGAGTCTAGCGAGCGCCCATCGTTTAGCGGTGTCGAGAGCGTCTTGGCGCAACCGAATTTGGATATTCGCCTCTTTGGAAAGCCAACTACACGTGTCAACCGCCGAATGGGTGTTGTGTTGGCTCACGCACCGCTGGGTAGCGACCTCGATGAGTTACGTGCACAGGCGATCGCTGCTGCTGAGGGGGTTAGCGTTGTTTAAAACTAGAACAAAAAAACTTAATGAAACGTAGATTAACGACCCTATCTTTGACACTGCTCGCTGTGGCGGCTGTGGCGCAAAACCTAGAGACGAAACGTGTGGCATCGACAGGTGCTATCGAGTGGGAGCAGGTCGCTCCTGGAAATGCAGGATTCACAAATCTGCTGAGGGCACACCCCACGATCAAGGGCAAATTTACACAGTGTCCCGATATGTGGAACGCCTATCAATCAGAGGATTACGGCACTTCGTGGTACGGTATCACCGACCCCGATGGGGACGCTTCATTTTATCATTTGAGGGATTTGGAGCACTCTCGCTCTAACCCAAACTTCGCAATCGCAATCGCTGCATCGAGGATGTGGAGCAGCAGTGATGGCGGACGGAGTTGGCAAGATGTGTTGCGCTGTCCGTGGTACAAAGTCAATGCCGAGGGTGTCGACTCACAATCGTGGTACAGAAAGGTGGCGGCGTTGGCGATCAGCCCCGAGAGCGACAATATTTGGTTCGTGGCGGGCGGTAGCAACGTGCGGCAGCAGGAGTGGTTGTCGTGTTATGAGACGATGACGGCGGCAGCTCCGCACGGCAAGGAGGAGAAGATCCAAAACCTCGGTAAGTTGTGGCGGACGACCGATGGCGGCAAGAGCTGGAAATTAGTCAACAAGGGTATCGACCCAAAGGCTCAGATCGGACGAATCATTGTTAACCCTCTGAAAACCAATGAGGTGATCGCCTCGTCTAACTATGGAATATATCGTTCGGAGGATGGTGGCGAGAGCTGGGTGCAGTGTTCACGTGGAGAGCTCGAAAGCGACATCGTGATGGATATGGATTATTACTACAACGCTGAGAGTAAGCGCTTTACGCTCTATGCAATCGACCAAACGCAATACTTGCCCGATGGTCGCACAACGAAGTGCCGAGGCGGTGTCTTTGAGTCGAAGGATGGTGGGCGCACGTGGAGCAAGATCAATGGCGACTTGTCTCTCGATATAAATCGTTTGACTGGCGGTGTGCCGCTTAACTATTATAAGTATATCTCGATGTGGTTGGGCAAGCCGCTGCAACAGGTTCGTAAACTCTATCCCGAGCTACCGACCGAGGCGCTGCAGGTCTTTAATATGATCGCTGCTGATCCATCTCGTGAGGGGGCGTTGTATCTTGGATTTGCCGATCCTCAGGTGCAGAACTCGATCCAACCAGGGCGACTTTGGACAACGAGTGATGGCGGTAAAAAGTGGATCTCGACAGCGAGATTGTATGAGCCAGCGTGGGAGGCTGATCGCCAATATTGGGAGGAGCGAGGCAATCCGTGGAGCAAAAATATGACGGTCGGTCACCAGTCGGATCATATGCAGATGCGCAACGACTATCCACTTCGCTCGATGCGAGGCTTGGCAGTGGGCGTGGATGGAGCGGTGATGATTCACTCCGATCACAGCACAATGTTGAGCCGTGACAATGGAGCAACGTGGAGTCAAATCGACGAGGATTATACCCAAACGGGTGCAATTATAGGGCACGGCAACAGTAATCTTCCAGCCCTCACCATCATACAAAACAAGGAGTTAGGCACAACGATTTTGGGCTCGGGCGAGCACAAGGCGTGGTTCGCAAAGCTGGAGGCGGATGGTCGCTACTCGATGCGTTACGTCCCCTCAGCGCCCGACACGATAAGCAATATTGTGCACGACCCTCAAGAGCCGAAGATCGTCTACGGAACATCGAACCGACAGACGGGCAAGGAGATATTTTGGCGTAGCACAGATGGTGGCGAGACGTGGGAAGAGTGGGGCATCGCAACACCTGCAACGAAAAAGTGGTTGGACGACTTCTATACAAATGGATTGTTGGTTGACCCCACCGATAGCAACATCATCTACTTAGGAATCACCGACATCAAGGATCAGACGAAGGGCAAATTAGCTGGGTTCTATCGCTCGACTAACAACGGTAAAAGTTTTGAACAACTCACGGCTGGGTTGCCCGAGATCGCACGTATAAATGATATTCAGTTCGACCCACGTGACAAGAGTTATAAGAGCCTCTTTGCCGCTGCTGAGATCTCGACACACCCCTACCGCTCGCCCGTCAACACCGAGGGCGGATTGTATCACTCAACCAATCGAGGCGAGACGTGGTCGAAGGTCAAGACACCCGAGGCGGTGAAGGCTGTGCAGTTTGTGAAGATCGATGACACGGGGCGAATCTATATAACAACGGGCTACCGCAGTAATGGCGCAGGTGTTTGGTACTCAGATAATTGGGGCAAAAAGTGGACGCAATGTTTCGACTATCCATACACCGAGTCGATCGACATCTCGCCATTTGATCGCAATCTGGTTGTCGTCTCGGCACGCTTTGGCGGCAAGAACCCTGGGGTCTATTTGAGCCGTGATAGAGGCAAATCTTGGGAGAAATGTAACGGGTCGATCGTTGCGCCACACCAAATCGAGGATATTAAGTTCGACATCTTTGAGAGCGATAAATTGTGGCTCGGGACTTTGGGCAGCGGATTCTATCGAGGAACTTTGCGGTTTTAATTCGTAATTCTTGCTCTCTGTCAAATCGACCACTGCCCTAATGCCGGGCGGGCAGCCAGCTAGCTGGCTTTTAGCAGGCTTGCGTTGTTGGGCTTAAAGCTTTGCTTTAAGATTTTGAAATATAATTAGTTAGGCAAATAAATTTGCCTAACTAATTTTCTTCAAAATTTATTAAATGCCTTCGGCATTTAAACCCAACACGATGGCAACCAGTAAGCCCCAATCGCTAAAACGACTGTAATGAGTTGATGATTGGAGCATTACAAACTTTTGTAAATATTTTACAGGACAGCACTAATTCGTAATTTATAATTTGAAAAATGTTGTTAGATAGGTATCAAGATATTCAGACGGAGGCTGGTTGTGATGAGGCTGGCAGGGGCTGTTTGGCAGGGTCGGTATTTGGTGCGGCGGTGATCTTGCCGCCCGATTTTCACCACCCCTTGTTGAATGATTCTAAGAAGTTGACCGAGCGCAAGCGTGATCTTTTGCGCCCGATTATTGAGCGTGAGGCGGTGGCGTGGTGTGTAGCGGAGGTCTCGGCGGCGAGGATCGATGAGATTAACATATTGAATGCGGCTCACGAGTCAATGTCGTTGGCTGTCAAAGGTTTACACCTACAGCCTGAGTTGGTGTTAGTCGATGGCAACCTCTTTCGTAGCGACATTATTCAGCCCCACATCTGCATCGTTGGGGGTGACGGGAAGTACGCCTCGATAGCGGCTGCATCGGTGTTGGCTAAGACACACAGGGATGAGTATATGCGCAGGCTTGCGGCGGAGTATCCCGAGTATAATTGGCTGAAGAATAAGGGTTACCCAACAGCGGATCACAGACGGGCGATAGCTGAATTTGGGCTGTCACCGCACCACAGAACCACCTTTAGGAGTTAGGGGGGGGAGCTAGCGAAGCCGTTGAACTCCCCTCCCTATTTTTACTCCAAATTTATGATCGTCAGCTCGCTATGCGTGCCGAGGCGCATTGGAGGACCGAATGTTCCTGTGCCCTGCGAGACGTAGATCTGCATATTTTCGTTGTAGCGGTAGAGCCCTTTGTTGTACTCGAACATTAGCTTTGCGATGAGGGTTGCGGGGAAGAGTTGCCCTGCGTGGGTGTGCCCAGCGAGGTATAGGTTTACTCCGTTTTCGGCTGCATAGTGTGCCCCCACGGGGTTGTGGTGCAGGAGGATTGAGGCTCTGTTGGGGTCGATACCTAAGGTGGGGAGGACGCTCTGCATCGTGTGGCGATTGTGTGGTGCGTGGAAGGTGTCGACGGTCTGGTCGTCGGGTGTGAGGTAGTCCAACCCAACGATCTGTAGCCCTCTAAATTTCGCTTTTTCGTTCTCCAAAACCCTCACACCACTCTCGCTCAAAAGGCGCTTAATATCTCGTGCGCCAGAGTAGCCATCGTGGTTGCCCTCCGAGAAATATACAGGCACACCGAGCTCCGAGAATGGTCGCACAACATCGGGGCTGAGGCGCACACGCCCATCGAACATATCGCCCGTGATCACCACCAAATCAACACTCTCCTTAGCAATGAGATCCGCCAACTCTTGCGCCTTGTGCTCGCCCCAAAAGTGCCCAAAGTGTGTGTCACTAAGGTGGGCAATGCGGAGCGGCTCAGCAAGGTTCGGAAGTGTAATATCCACCTCATAAACCCTTGCGAAAGAGGCGTTCCAAAGCGAATAGAGAGAGATCAAAGCAGTCGCCCCAAGTGTCACAAACCCAAAGGTGCGAGGAGAGATTTTCACAAACAATCCAACCAAATCAACCACCAAGGTGACACAAACCGCAAACATAAAGACCCCGATAAATATATTAGAGGCGTTACTCAAAAAATGGCTCACAGCCGAGGTCTGATTGCTCCTCATAATAAACATCATCGAGACAAACGCCCCAACGATCACCACTCCAACCACCGCCATCACAAGCCACCGACTAGCCCCAAACGCCCAAGCCATCCTGTTCGACAAATAATAAATCGACAACGCCATCGCCCCAAGGACGATAAAGGGTACGCTATGTAGTAGAAATTCTCTCATAATACATTCGGATTAAAAAGGTTAAACTTCATACGAGCAATCTCCTTGCCATCGAGCGAGGTGATGAGCCCCCACTCGCCACATTTATCCTCGATCGGTGCCCACACGGTGTCGCCCAAGAAGAAGTGCCACTCGTTGGAGTTGACCATCTCCTCACCCACAAAGTCGGGACGAACACGCCCCTCGTCATCACAAAACGGTGGGTGCTTCATCACAAAGGTGATCTTCGACCCCTTAGCCCTCAAGATACGGAGGATGTAGCCGAACTCAATATCGAGCTCAGCGGGTATCTCTTTGGTGTGTTTGCGAATCTTCGGCAGCTGCTTCTGTTCACGCTCCCACGGCGTGTAGATCCCGTAGCTCACCATCTCAACCTCAATCTTTCTCTTTGGCATAAATTTAATCTTTTGTATCTCCTTCTGTGCAAAGTTAATAATTATCTATAAGCTCTCTAAGAATATCGCCAAAGTAAATGAAATAATTCTCAAAATATGCAGGAGTAGATAAATTTTACTTATCTTTGTGTAGGTCGTTACCCTAACTAAAAACAATACCAATGAGACTAAACAGAATATATTTCAGTGCTGCAGGCACGACAAAGCGAGTTGTAGAGGCGATTGCTGAGGGCGTTGCATCGGTTGTAGCAAATGTTGAGGCGGTCGATTTTTCGTTGATTAAGATGAATTGTGGGGCGACAACAATCTCTAAGGAGGATATGGCGATCTTCGCTGTGCCTGTCTATGCAGGGCGTGTGCCAGCTATTGCTGTGGAGCAGATCCGCAAATTTCGTGGCGAGGGGACGAGGGCGATTCTTGTGGCGGTCTATGGAAACAGAGAGTTTGATGATGCACTTTTGGAGCTGAGCGATATTGTTACGGAGTGTGGTTTTGTGCCCGTTGCAGCGGGGGCATTTGTTGCTGAGCACTCGATATTCCCGAAGGTTGCAGCCGAGCGCCCCGATGAGAGCGATGCGCAGAAGGCTAAGGAGTTTGGCGCTAAGGCGGCTCTAATTATGCCGACCTCAGAGCCTCTGCAAGTGCCGGGCAACAACCCCTACAAGAGACCAGGGAGCAATCCGCTAACCCCACGCACCAATAAACGCAAGTGTATCAAGGCGGTAAAAAAGGATAAAGATCTGTGCGGAATTTGTGCCACAGCCTGTCCCGTTGGCGCAATCGGCTCACCCAAGCCCTCGACCGACAGCGACAAGTGTATCAAGTGCGCCCACTGCATAGCGGTGTGTCCGTACGATGCCCGAGAGTGGGGCGGAGTGCTCTATAAAATCGCCGAGCGGAAGTTTGTCGGAGCATACTCAGAGCCTCGCAAAGAGCCTGTGGTGTTTTATTTAGGGGCGAAATAACCTAAGGGGAATTATTAGATACTGTCTTAAAATCCAAATAAAATTAGATCTTTTTTGTTAGTACAAATTTATTCCCTATCTTTGTGGTGACGAAGGAAGGTTTCGTGCGATTCGTTGTACTGAAG
>JBCQUE010000072.1:0-7567 GCA_047174325.1 Rikenellaceae bacterium
GTGAGTGAACGGGCGAGCGGAGCGGCAACAGGAGAGCAAACGGGTGAGTGAACGGGCGAGCGGAGCGGCAACAGGAGAGCAAACGGGTGAGTGAATGGGCGAGCGGAGCGGCAACAGGAGAGGGAACGGGCGAATGAATGGGCGAGCGGAGCGGCAAGGAGAGAGGGAACGGGCGAATGAATGGGCGAGCGGAGCGGCAAGGAGAGAGGGAACGGGCGAATGAATGAATGAATGAATGAATGAATGAATGAATGAATGGGTGAATGAATGGGTGGAGTATATATATACAAAAAACAGGGGAGAGCAAATAAATGCTCTCCCCATTTCGTGAGGTTTGCGAGTGATATTCGATTGTGATCCGGGAACCACCCCATAGCACCTCTTAGTCACTTCAGATGTAACAATCAAACGCTTGCCTCAACCAACCTAAAACTACTAACCTAAAAATGAACCTTAAAACTTCACTGCAAAGATAAGGCGAGATTTTGGATTATGCAAATTAATTCACAAGAAAATTTAAAAAAAATTACTAACAAATTCATCAAAAATACTTAACTCCTTGGTAATCACTAAGATCAACAAATAGCCACCTATGTTAAGATTCTGTTAACATTCTTTAAATATTTTCAAAACAACCAATTCGTTACCTAAAATCATTCGCACCATCTTCCGCTCCGTTTGCTATTAAAACGCAAATATTTCTCCTTTATTGCAAATTATCGAGAATTATTTAATATATTTGCAAAATATGAGTATCAACTTCACTTCAAGAGATCGCCGAATAGCGGGTAACATCACCTCTGCGTTGATGTCGCTCGCCATTATAATCTTATTTATATCGCACAAATTTAGCCAGCTATCTCACAGCCTGACAACGCCCGTCAACAAAGTCTTGACACCGCTGGCTCAGGATATTCTCTCCTTTGAGCGTTCGCACCAATCCCTCTCGATATACATCCTTGGCGCTACGATCTTCTGCTTGATGTTCTATCTATTCATCTTCACCACTCGTAGAACGCTCTATCCGCAGGGTATCTATCTTCAGCCGATCATCTACTCCGCCCTAGCTGTAGCGATTAGTTCGATGGCGGCGAGCCCTCTGATTGCTGCCGCAACGATGCTCCTATCTATAATGATCACCACTGAGATCTGCTCCGTGAACCACACATCTTACGCTGCCAGCATCTACTCCGACACCCCGATCTCGTTCAAATCACCGACATCGAGGCTCTTGGCCGGGGCGTTATATATGGGTCTATTGTCGCTCATTCAGCCCTCGGCTCTTATATTGGTTATGACCATTCCGATCATCATATTCTGTTTTGATCGCTACATATATGAGTTATTCATCCCTATGATCGCTTTCTTTGCCCCGATGGGCATCGAGTTATACATTCGTTGGTGGTTATATGATGCCAATGTTGATCTGCTCATCGATCGATACTGGGCGATGTTTAGTGTCGATGGTTCGATATTTACCTCGTGGAGCAGCTACACTACCCTGCTGCAGAGCTCCTATGCAACGACTTTTTTGGTTATCTTTTCGTTGATTTTATCGGGATTGGGGTTGGCTCGAATACTTAACTATTCGATCACGGCACGGGCTCATCAGCGATTTGTATATTGTGTTGTGCTCTTTATTGTGGGTATCTTTATGACGATGCTCTCTAGTTTCGCCATTGATGTGTTGCTTATTATTGCTGCGCCTGTGGCTATACTTATCACTGCGGCGCTTATCAATTTGCGTGTTTGGGTTAGTGTTGCTATCTTTTTGCTTTACTTGCTGCTTACGCTGGTCGCTATCTTTAATTAGTTAGGGGAGTTAGCTCCCCTAACTGCGTTTCATTCCGATTCTTGGGCAGCGCTCGAACGGCAGCGTGCGGTCGAACAAGTAGCGATACGTCGTGTGCATCTTGTGCTTCGTAGCGCCAACATAATTCTCAACCATACGACACATCACTGGGTTGAAATCACCCATCCACGCTAGCTCCAGTGTCTGATACTTATTCTTCGGTGTGCGTATATATTGATCCAACACCGCCTGCATCATAGCCGACTCAACACCCTTGCCTCTGAGCTCAGGCGTAACAGCGAAGATCACACCAAAGATACGGTCGCAACTGCGCCTAACCTTCAAGTCCCACATAAGCTGCAACTTCTGCCAAAGCCCAAATTTGCCGTTAAACTTACCGATCAAACGATTCAAGTCGGGCACCATTATGAAAAAGCTGATCGGCTCATCGTTGTAGTAACCGAAGAAGATAATCTCGGGGTCGATGATCGGTTTCATCGTCTGCATCAGAGCCGCCGCCTCGTGTCGCTCCATCGGTTTCACACCCTCAAATATCGCCCACGCCTTGTTGTATATCGTGCGGAACTTCTCAGCCTCGCCATCGAGGTCTTTCATATTAATGGTGCGGAAGGTGTAGCCTGGGGTCTCGTGGAGACGTGCCGCACGCTTGTGAACCATATCGTTTACATCGTCATCGAAGATCTTCCAGATATAGGTGTGCTGGTTGAAGTAGTTCTGAAAGCCGTAGTTCTCGAAGTAGGCTTGATAGTACGGTGGATTGTATGGGTTCTCGTAGAGTGCATCGAACTCAAAGCCATTGACCAACAGACCCCACCACGTGTCACGCTGTCCGAAGTTGATCGGGGCATCCATAGCCTGCATCCCTTTCGAGACTAACCACTCACGTGAGGCATCGAACAACATCACCGCAACCTCCTCACACTCAATCACTTCAAAGAATCCGCAACCACCCGTGAGCTGCACCTCCAACTCAGCCTTCTCCTTATTATAGAACGCTGCTACACGCCCCACGACCTCGCCCTGAGCATCGAGCGCCAGCCATCTCACAGCCTCGCCCTCCTCAAAAAGCTTGTTTCGCTTAGGGTCAAATATCTTCTTGATGTCGTCATCTAGCGGACATACATACTTATCATTACCACGGTAAAGTCGCTTTGGAAAGTCGATGAAACGGCGCTCATCGGCTGCTGTTAACACCTCCTGTAGGGTGTAGTTTTGCTTGCTCATATCTCTTCGTTTGGGTTATAATATACCTATTTAATAAAAGTGCAACACTTTTGATACGAAACAAAGGTACAAATATTTTGGTAAAAATAACAAATCAAAAATATTTTTTATAACTTTGCGAAAATAAAACGAAACAAAATTAAGAGATATAGATGTTAACGCTCAAACAGATTAGAGACGACCGTACGGAGGCTACGAAGCGTCTCGCTAAAAAAGGGGTCGATGCAGCCCCAATCATCGACGCTATCGAGATGCTCGATGACCAACGCAAAGCGATCCAGAGTGAATTGGATAACTGCCTAGCGGCACAAAACCAAGCTGCAAAGCAGATCGGCGCACTAATGGGCAAGGGCGAGCGAGAGGCTGCCGAGGCGAAGAAGAGTGAGGTGGCGGAGCTTAAGGCGAAGTCTACAGAGCTGCAGGAGAGAGCTAAGGCGGTGGGTGAGGAGCTACAGGCGAAGATCGTATTGTTGCCTAACTTCCCAGCTGAGATCGTCCCTGAGGGGCGTGTGGCGGAGGATAATGTGGTGGTTAAGTTGCAGGAGGTGGAGCTCAATTTGCCTGCCGATGCTAAGCCTCACTGGGAGCTTACGAGCAAGTATGACATCATTGACTTCGATTTGGGCGTGAAGCTCACAGGCGCTGGTTTCCCCGTCTACAAGGGCAAGGGAGCGAGGCTACAGAGGGCTCTTATCAACTACTTCTTGGATTGCAACACAGCGGCTGGCTATCAAGAGATTGAGCCACCCGTGGTTGTCAACGAGGCATCGGGATTCGGCACGGGTCAGCTGCCCGACAAGGAGGGTCAGATGTATCACTGCACGGTGGATAACCTCTATTTAGTCCCTACGGCTGAGGTTCCCGTGACCAATATCTTCCGTGATGTGATCCTTGAGGAGAGAGAGTTGCCGATCAAGATGACTGCATATACACCCTGTTTCCGCCGTGAGGCTGGTTCGTACGGTAAGGATGTGAGGGGACTAAATCGCCTGCACCAATTCGATAAGGTGGAGATCGTGCAGGTTGCTCACCCCGACAACTCTTATGAGGCGTTGGATGCGATGGTTGCACACGTGGAGAGCATCGTTAAGTCGTTGGGGTTACCCTATCGTATCTTGCGTTTGTGTGGTGGCGATATGAGTTTCACATCGGCATTGACCTATGATTTTGAGGTCTACTCAGCAGCGCAGGATCGTTGGTTGGAGGTCTCATCGGTCTCTAACTTCGAGTCGTTTCAAGCTAACCGCTTGAAGCTCAGATTCAAAGGGGCGGATAAGAAGAGTCAATTGGCGCACACACTAAACGGTTCATCATTGGCGTTACCACGTATCGTTGCAGCGCTGTTGGAGAACTTCCAAACGGAGGATGGTATCCGTATCCCCGAGGTGTTGGTGCCCTACACGGGCTTTGAGTTTATTTAGTTAAGAATTGAAAAAACATCGAGCCAAAGCTGAGTAAGGCTGAGTAAGGCTGAGTAAGGCTGAGTAGGGCTGAGTAAGGCTGAGTAAAGCTGAGTGTAAAAACCTCCGTAATACTCAGCCTTACTCAGCCTTACTCAGTAATACTCAGCCCCTCACTGAACAATATAATCGATAGAAAAAGTTCAAAGCGTAACACAACCCCCGAAAAACAAAACCACCACCCGACCGCCGCAACAGCAACCACCGCCTAAGGTTAAGACGTGAGAGCCACAGAGCCCCACGAAACTGAGCCGAATCAGCCCGAGACCCAAGAAACGACCGCACAGCAAAAACCGCCCGAACATAACTCCGCTGCTTAGCAACCCCAATGCTCGACATCGAACCAACACCAACCCTATAATAATACAACCCCTTATTAATGAATGAGATACGCTCCGAAAAGTAGAGCACCTTAACAAGAAATATAAAATCCTCACCCATCACTACACCCTCATCAAAGCGAATATTGCTCCTCTTGATAATCTCTCGGCTCAACAAGAGACCCCAAACCCTGTTGGGCAGGGCAAAACTCTGTGAGACAACGATCCTCAACGACCCTCGCCTGCCGCCAATCGGTGCCGACTTCACCAACCGCACAGCCTCGCCAGCAGCCTCGCCAGCGACCTCGCCATCAGCCTCGCCAGCGACCTCGCCAGCGACCTCGCCAGCGACCTCGCCAGCGACCTCGCCATCAGCCTCGCCAGCGACCTCGCCAGCGACCTCAAAATAGTTGCTCATAACAATATCGCTACCGCACTCTATTTGCCTCATAACAAGCTCCTCAACCATCTCGGGCGCAACCCAATCATCACCATCCACAAAGATTACAAACCGCCCCGTAGCAGCCTCCAACGCCCTGTTTCGGCTCGCTGAGACACCTCTGTTCTCGCTGTTGCGTATGATCCGTGTCTCAGCTTGTCGCTCTGGATACTCCGCCAAAACACGCTCGACAACATCAACGGAGCGGTCAGGCGAGCAGTCATCGACAAAGATAAATTCGATCGCCTCAAAACTCTGCTCAAAGAGAGATCTTGCGCACCGTTCAACATAACGCTCAACGCCATAGAGGGGGACTAATATCGAGACTATCATAGGCTAAAATTTTAGTGTGATGGGTCGGTGGTTGATCTGATCCTCAGACTTAACGTCACGTGTGAGACCTATATAGTGCCACTCAAGATAACGCCTCAACTCACGTGGTGCAGCAACCCTCAACGCCCCAAAATCGACTCGGTCAGTGGGGTGGAGCATCTTGCGCTCGATATGATCCCGATCCATCCGCACGATGGTCACACGACGGGTGTCGCAACGGTTAAAGACGCACTGGGCGCTATGCAACAATTTGAATATCAGTGATTTGGGTAAAAGAACCGAGACGGCTCGGTAGGGCACAAGCGCCCAACGTCCGCCCTTAAGTTTGCCAACCGAAGCGACAAAAGCGTTGTTGAGAATCCGCACAACCCCACGTTGCAGCCGCTCCAACAGCCGATTGTCGGGCACACGATCAAAGGGAAAAATATCGACATAGATCCCGTGGTGCATATCTAAACCCTGCTCATCTTCGGCGATAAAGAGCGTATCATCCTTGCGCACCTTGGCGAAGTAATAAGGTGTATTTGGCTCATTAAGAGGCGATTGCAGCGTGTAACCCTTAGGCAACACACCCTCCGCCTCACGGCAAAACCTCTCGTAATCCTCACGCTCCATCCCTATATCGATGTCGTCGTCCCACGGCAGAATCGCCCCATCGAAGTGAGCACCAATTGCCGAGCCACCGATTATGAAGTAGCGCACACCCAACCGCTCACAAGCCTCAATCACCTGTGTAAGTATCTCATAGAGAGTTATATGCAGCTGCTGCAGCTCCTCTTTACTGTAGCTCATATCTACTCAATCAAAAGGTTACACCCTCGAATATCGCTACCCTCGATACGCCCATCGATAGTGAAGAGACCATCCTCACCGATGCGCCCCATATCTTGCGTCTCGATAAAACCGCACGACCCCCGAGAGGCTAAATCGATGATATTCAGCCCTCCACGCCCCACACGGCTCAACGCAAAAGGATCACTCAAATCTCGAACCAAAACACCCATCCACGGCGGCACACTAAACACGCCGCCACCCTGAGAGTACCCCTGCGAAGTGAGCTCCGCCATTCCAAACTCCGAGTGGATCACATCGACCCCAAACGCCCGACAGAGCCTACGGTGCAGCTCCTCACGAGGCAGCTCCTCACGCCGCCCCTTCATTCCGCCCGTCTCCATAATGATGGTCTTGCTCAGCGGTTTGCTCAGCGGTTTGCTCAGCGGTTTGCTCAGCGGTTTGCTCAGCGGTTTGTTCAGCGGTTTGCTCAGCGGTTTGCTCAGCGGTTTGTTCAGCGCTTCACAAAGCGTCTCATTCAGCGGTTCACAAAGCGGCTCGCTCACCAAACCACTCTCAGCAAGATCGAGCAGCGCATAGGTGACCCCGAGCAGAATTTTACGCCTCGGGTCACGTCTCATATCTTCGATAAGTCGCTGATGATCATAGAGGTAAAACCCTCCGCCACCGCCCGAAAGACTTCTCAATCGTTCACACATATAGATCAGTGACGACCCCTCACGCTCCAAATAACTCGGCAGCAGCGCATAGATGCTCCACCCCCGAACATCACCATAATAATATCTAAAAGCCGCCGTAAAAGCCGCCTCATACTCAGCCAACGAGCGCATATAGTGACGAGACGAAACAGCCCCACTTGAGGTAAAAATCACCTCAGGTGGGGTCTGCTCACAATAGATCTTATGGCTCTTAAAGAGCTCAATAGGGAGGAACGGGATCTGCTCAACAGCCACAACTTGCGTAGCCTCGCAACCGATAAGTCTCAGATATTCGCAATATGGTTCGCACCGCACCGCCTGCTCTCTGAAGAGCTCCAGTGCCGCACTCTCAAACTCCTGATGCGTTGTTATATTGTAAATATCCTGCACACTTTTATATCGCTTTACAGCCACCAACTACAGCCACCAACAGCCACCAACTACAGCCACCAACAGCCACCAACTACAGCCACCAACAGCCACTAACT
>JBCQUE010000073.1:0-7557 GCA_047174325.1 Rikenellaceae bacterium
CGTCGGCATATTTGTGTCCCTCATTTTCGGGAAGATAATCACAAGTAATAACATAAACACCTCTTTTTTTAGCGCTTTTAATAATTGGTATGTGCATTTGCATTGCCCCCAAAAGTAATACCTTTTTCATATCATATATTATTTTTATATTAAATCTAAGATTGTATCTACTTCCGCCCCACTCAGCCCAGCATACATAGGCAAGCAGATGACGCTGTCGGCGATCTTGTTGGCTATGGGGAGGTTCTCTTTCGATGATGAGGGCAAGCCTCGGTAGGTCGAGAAATCGCTGATGAGTGGGTAGAAGTAGCGTCTGCCCAAAACCCCACGCTCTCGCATCTTCGTGTACAACTCATCTCGGCTCATCCCATATTGCGCCTCGTCTATGAAGATCGGGAAGTAGGCGTAGTTATGTTTTACCCCCTCTACATCCTCCAAGAACGTCACTCCGTCGACACCTCGTAGTGCCGCACGATACTGCTCCGCCACCGCCTTGCGTGACGCTATCGCCTCGTCCACCTGTCGCAGATTCAACAGACCATATGCCGCTCGGATCTCATCCATCTTACTATTGATACCGGGCGCTATAACCTCCGTCTCACCTGCAAATCCAAAGTTCTTGAGATGGTCGATACGCCGCTTCGTCTGCTCGTCATTCACAACGAGCGCTCCGCCCTCAACCGTGTTGTAGACCTTAGTAGCGTGGAAACTCAGCGTCGACATATCCCCAGCCTCCAACACCGAGCGACCATCGACCTCGACACCAAAGGCGTGTGCCGCATCGTAGATCACACGCAAACCATACTTATCCGCTATGGTCTGAATACGATCCATATCGCACGGTGTCCCATAGACGTGCACAGGCATAATAGCCGTGGTCTTGGGTGTGATCGCCGCCTCGATCAGATCGGGGTTGATGTTGCACGTCACAGGGTCAATATCCACAAACACAGGTTTGATCCCATTCCACCACAGCGAGTGCGTAGTAGCCACAAAACTATATGGCGTAGTGATCACCTCACCCGTGATGCGCAGTGCCTGCAGAGCCGTAATCAGTGGCAGCGTACCATTAGTAAAGAGGCTGATATATGGCACCTTAAGGTACTGGGCCAAAGCCCGTTCCAGCTCCTGATGGTAGTGCCCATTATTCGTGAGCCACTTCCTGTCCCAAATATCCTTGAGCAGCTCGTGGAACTCCTCTAGGTCTGGTAGTAGTGGGGAGGTTACTGTTATCATTTTGTTCGGTATTATATTATACTTACACCTCTAACATATTTAAAACAAATCATAATATCCAAGAATACTACCTCATCACTTCATTATACTGATCTATCATTCGACTCTTAAATACACTTTTTCCATAGTTAGCGAGTAGTTTACTAGAGATTTTCTTAGCGTCATATTTATCCAAATTACTCAATACACTTATGATTGCCTCTGCCATAAGGCGTGGCTCTTGAATGTGAACAACGATACCATTTGATTCATCAACAAACTCACGTATGCCGCCACTATCCGTACACGCCACAGGCAAACCATTCATAAGTGCCTCTGCTACAGCTAGTCCAAAGGTCTCACCATGAGAGGTAGATATTAACATTGAGTGCTGGCTATAGGTCGCACGTAGTTCAGATCTATTCATTCTTCCTGGCATTAGAATATGTTCTTGTAATCCTTTGTCCACGATCATTTGATAGTATTCAGAACCATAATCGCCGTCATCCTTACTCATTCCTATAAAACTGACAACAATATCGGGAATAATCTTAATTGCAATCTCGACAGCATCAATCATCACCTCTACATCTTTACAAACTTTATGCGCTG
Source organism: Rikenellaceae bacterium (assembly GCA_047174325.1). Classification (GTDB taxonomy): domain Bacteria; phylum Bacteroidota; class Bacteroidia; order Bacteroidales; family Rikenellaceae; genus Alistipes. The sequence goes on from JBCQUE010000073.1 coordinate 1,828, forward strand.
CTACAAATAATACTTTGTTGTTACACGCTCGCTCTGTACCCTTAAAAAGCTCTGCTTCATTGACATAGTTTCCTACAATTGCAAAAGATTTTGGTTTCCATAAATGCATTAATAAATGCCTCAAAAGGCTATGACTAACACACAAAACTCTATCGACCTGCTCATACAGCGCCTTTACCTTATTTGACCAATAATCTGAACCAAACCCGAAATTACAATGCTCAGTCAAAATTGTAGGTATATTATGTCGTTTTGCCCAATCCATAGCATAAACACCCATACTTGATGCAGATTGAATATGTATAAGATCTGGGGCTATCTGATCGAATAGTTTATCAAACATTCGCTGGCGTAGTTCGTATTGCTTTCGGCTAACTAAATCATACGCAGTCGATTTCCAAATATACTCTACAGACATCGTTGGAACCTCTTGTGAATATTTATCATCTGTTCTTTCGTATGAGACAAATGATCGATGCTTAAAAATATTTTTAATTATGCTCTTTATCCAATCCTTATATGTTACACCAACACATTTGCCATTCAAAACAGCAAAATCAAATGTGTCTGACATTAGTAACATCTGATCCTTAAAGAAACCGCCTACACTCTTCTCTTTTGATGGGTAAAATCTTGGAACTACTAAAATTTTCTTCTTCATAATGCTCTATTTTATCTGAATATTTCAATACAAATTTATTCTACAAACTTCTATCTTCTCCGCACCAAAGATATGACCCACCACTCCAAGAGCGACACAGCCATAAACGGCAGCAGAATTAGCGCCTTGAGATGCCCATTCGGGCGGCACTTTCGGGTGTACTCCAAGATCCCTGTGTACCACATCTTGTGGCGTTTGTAGCCGTTGAATGTGGCGCTGATGGTCACCGAGTGGTTGTGGATATAGCTCTCATCGAGCAGCACATAGTTGCTGTAGCCCCGCTCTCGAGCAGCGTGCGCCACGAACCGCTCCTCGACATACAAAAACGTGTTGGGGTAGAAGTAACCAATATCCCGAAACCTGTCGAGCCTCGCAAACATAAAGCTCCCCGAGATCATCTCGACTCTCAGCGCCCGCTCGCCAGCCGTCGAGTCCTCGAACCTCGATCCTCCGCCACCATCACCACCCCGTTTGCGCTGCCCAAGTTTTCGCATCAACAGCGATGTGAGGCGTATGTCATCCCTCAGCCGCCCCAAGTTCCCAAATATCGAGACCTCGCCCGTGGGTGTCAACTGCATCGGCGCTATGATACAGGCGTTGTCGAGCCTCGGGTACTTATATAGTAGTCGCTCAAAACAGTCATCAGGCAGTATCACATCGTTATTCAATATCGCCACATACTCCGCCACGCCCTGCTCCTCGACATACCTCAACCCGAAGTTATTACCCCGAGCATAACCAAGGTTCGCCTCAGTCTTAATCACTGCCACAACGCTATCGAAACGCTCCGAGAGTGGCTGCAGCTGCTCAAACGCCCCATTCGGTGAGCAGTTATCAACAACCACAATCCGCAGTGCCGACACCACCGTCTGCCGCTGCAACGCCTCCACCAACGCTATCGTATCTCGATAGGTGTTGTAGTTTAGTATTATTATTGCTACGCTTGGGCTCACTTTCATCTAATCTCTCTAGGGGACTTCTAATAAAACCAACAACTCTTTCCCGAGAAGTTATATCGCAAATCTCGTGGTCGCTCGCTCACCTGCTTGGCTGGGATTCCTGCCACAACTGCAAAGGGCGCAACATCCTTGGTAACGACACACCCTGCACAACACACAGCCCCCTCGCCAATATGCACTCCAGGCAACACCACCACGTTCGACCCGAGCCACGCTCTATTATCAATCTCGACCGACATCTTAACCTCCGATGAATCAGGACAATAGAAGTACGGACTACGGTGGTCGTGTTGCTGAGTATAGACAGATACGTTGCTCGAAAAGTTGACATTCTCGCCAATCGTCAAACCGCATCGTGCATCAAGGATCACATTATCCCCAACGATCGTTCCCCTGCCGATCTTCAGCAGATGAGGACTACGAACCTCAGTTTTGAAGTGTATCATCACCCTATCGCCAATCTCTGCTCCCAACCCTTTGTAGAGCCATCTCCTCAGCGAATTTGATGGGATAGTTGAGATTTGATGTAGCGTGAATCTGATCCACCCACCCTTAGTGAGCCTATGCAGCAACACGCTCGGAACTGCAAATGGGATCAACCACTTTGCCGTTAAGTTTTTGCGCAACAGAGCCTCGAATATCTGAAACGGATAGACAACAGCTATCGCCACCCACTTAATATGTAGTATCGCAACTAGTGCTAATAGGATCTTTTCGGTCATAGATTTTTTTCGTATATCGACACGTAGTTACTCAGCATCGTAGTTCACATAAAAACAAAAGCAACAACATACCACTTAATAAGATGTTTATCTATTGAATATGTCTCTCAATTCATCAGTTGCATTTGCAAGTTGGATTTAGGTTACTTTAAACTAGATAATATCTTTATTACAAATCGACTAACACTATTTACAAAATAAAACAGCTCTCCTCTACCTATATTGGTAAGATATAAACACACTCTCTTCGACATACTAACCTCGTTCAAATGTAAAATCTGCACCTTTAGTTCTGGATAAAGTATTAAATGATCTTGCCACCCTGCCAATCTATTTCTTTTGTCAGAATAGTACTCTAATATCATAAATTTCAACTCAGCTTTTCTTATCAATAACGAACGACTAATTTTAGCATAAAGGTTTCTCTCTTTAAAGAATTGCTCTACAATGACAACTACACGTAACATCTCCTTAAACGTCTTCATTCCAATATTATATGTTATGCAATGCCCTCCACCTCTCACATAGTGCAAATAAGCCATTGGCAAATACGATATTTTCTCTGCATAGCAAAAAAGTGCAGAACATAACAACATATCTTCCCACATATTTATTCGTTCATTTAGCGAGAAATTAGCCTTAACATATAATTGCCTCTTAAATAGTTTATTCCAAACAGAACCTAAAATAGCGCTCTTCATCATTATGTTAACACATTCAAAATTATCTTGTGACAATTCTGCAGAAACATATTCATGACCACGATGGCTATCAATATGAAAATCACAAATAATAATATCAGAATGAGACTCTTGAACCTCAGCCCATAAATCCTCCAACATTGTTCGCTCACACCAGTCATCGCTATCAATGTGGATTATGTAGTCTCCCGAAGACGATTCCACTCCCGTTAAGCGAGCCTTAGCTAAACCTTCATTACATTTTTTATCAACAAGAACGACATTTAATTCGGAATACTCTCCTACGATTGCTTTAGCTACTTCAAAAGATCTATCTTGAGTACAATCATTAACCAAAACGAACTCTACTCCATTTGTTTTGCTCTGTGTGAAAAGCGAACGCAGACAACGTTCAATATATCTCTCGACACCGTAGATAGGGACTATTACCGATATATCCATTACTTAAATCGATTTCTGAAAATTCCTGTAACACGTGTCATTGCACACCTAAAACCCTCGTCTAGTGTCATCAGCAACGGTATATATACCACCGAAAACATTAGCGTTAGATATACTCCTACAATAACGAAATTTGTAAAATTTGTGATCTCAACCAACGGGTAGTATCGGTAAATATAATACGCCACAAAAGATGCCACCCCCCAAACAGCTGTTTTAACAAAGAACGCCAGCCAATACTCCCACACACTACACTCGAAGCCTCTACTAAAGAGAAAGTATGGCTTCCACACTAACACGCTGATTCCCGTGCTAATAGTATTACCCATTATGACACCCGTAAGCCCAAAGAAGTGACCGCAAACAATTGTCGCAACCATACATATTGCAGCCTCTGTGTAGGGTGCCCATATATCGTGAAACAGACCATAACCAGCAATGAATTGCTCCGTAAAACCCCGCAAATAGAAAATAAATGAGGCCACCAATAGAACAACCAACACCGAGTGGTCGAGCAGATACTCCGCCCCAAGCCACATTGTGATAAATGGTTCGACAAGCAGAGAGAGCATAAAGGTAAAATAGCCAGCAATAGCAAATTTTAACGAAAACATCTCATAGTACACCTTCATTATTCGATCCCGATCCCCCTCCGCTATGAGGTTTCCTACCGATGCACCCGTGCCCCCCAACATCAAGTTAATTGCGACTGCAAGCTTTTCAGTTATGACCGTATAGTTTGCATAGAGTGTCACCGAGCTTAGAGAGGTGACACTATAAATAACCAGTGGTGTGATCTGATATTGTGCCAATGTACCGATCTTGTGGGCGAAGATCTGCTTGGTCTTAGTGAGGATTATTGGGTACTCCTTGAGGTACTCCCTGCCACTCTTGATTGAGGTCTTGAGCCACGGATAGAGTTTCTGAACTCTCCACTGAACGATAATACAAGATATTACTCCAAAGATCAAGTCTAACGAGACAAATAGGTAGAAATTACCGCTCCACTTCGCAACTGCGGCAGCCACTAAAAAGCGTATAATCGTCATACTCTGCGTGTAGCGTGTGATCTCGTACCCACGTTGGTCGGCGTCGAAGACCACCGAGTTATAGTTGATGAAGTAACCAACCATCGCATTTGTCAAGTAGCAATAGAACGCAAAGTAGATCACACCAAAGGGCAGTGTCGTATCTTTGAAAATGAGCGGAAAGAATAGCGATACAATAATTCCGAGCGTCAAGATTATATAGCCGACCTTGCTGTAGATATATCCCTGTATCGAGATGATCTTCTTAACCTCTTCGTAGCTCTTATGTGCCAGCGGTTTGTAGAGCGTAAATGCAATCGCACTACCTACGCCCAACTCCGCAAGGCTCAAGAAACTCATAAAACTACCCAACGTTGAGGGGAGTCCCATAAACTCCGCCCCCATACAATCCAAATATATCTTCCTCGTGAAGAAAGACATAAATAGCGCTAAGAAATAGTACACCGTGCTCACCTGAGCATTCAGTAAACTCTTCTTCGTTCTCGATTCTGCCATCTATCTTTTTATACTCCTGTTTCTACCCTTTGCGCCTGTTTCTACTCTTTGCGCCCTGCCCATCTTGTTGAGATATGGACATACCTCGTAGCTTGCGGTAAGTGCGTTACCGTTTGATTATCAGTCTGTTAGGCTGGTTTGCTTGTGTAGATTGCACTACTTCTATCTCTGTCATCCTCTCATCTTCCTCTGCAGCTGGCATTGCACACCATCAACTCCACATCGTCAACTCCACACCATCCACTCCACACCATCCACTTCACACCATCAAGCCAAGCTAAAAGGGAGCTTGCTCTCCTAGTTACTACGCAAAGGTACAAAAAAATTATGAATTATTTCATTTTTTTGTAAAATAAATATTATCAATTAAACGTTTTAAACTGCTTATACTCTACACACACCGCCTCATCACACTGATCCTCAGTGTATTGTCTACTCAATATCACCACACCGTACCGCATCATTTGAACCCATTTGAACCTGTATCCCCAACCTACACATCACACCCAAAAGTTAACGTGAGCCCGATATTCACCGAACCCACGCTAAGAACACACTCTAACACGTTAAGGGGACTTCTTATAATTCCCCGATTTTAATTTTTGGTTAATAATTGCCCATTTTTGATTTTGCAAAAGTGGGTTGTAGTGGCTCTACCACCTATTTTTGTGAAATCAAAAAGGGGTGGTTAGTAGCCTAAAA
>JBCQUE010000015.1:0-42806 GCA_047174325.1 Rikenellaceae bacterium
TCATCCGAAAGGTAATGTTTATTTTTGACTTACCATGAACTCACCCCATTCTTACTCTCTAATCTTGCTTTTTTACCTAAATATTATTCATTTTTAATCTTTTTGCAAAGGTATAAGAAGCCCCCTTAAAAAGCATTCAAGGGTACGTTAGTTTTTTAAATTAAATTATTTGTATTATATTTTATTTGTATTAAATTTTATTTGTATTATATTTTATTTGTATTAAAAATAACAATAAATTAGTTTGATGTTATGAAAATTATCGTTATATTGCGATGAATTTGCTTAATGTGCTAACTAAGCTAACTAAGCGGATTTGTGAGAAACCAAAAAACTAAATTAAAAACCTATGATTACACCAAATCCCGTTCTGGGTACGCTGATTCACGGAATCGGCGGCGCTGCAGCAGCTTGCTGTTACCTCCCTTTTGAGGGTATCAAAAAGTGGTCTTATGAGTCGTTCTGGATCGTTCAAGCTCTATTCGCTTGGCTTATTATGCCTATCATCATCGGTTTTGCCACCGTGCCAAACCTTTGGCAGGTGCTCTGTGATGCGCCAACTTCAGCTATCGTTGTGCCTATCTTGCTTGGTGCTCTCTATGGATTTGGCGGAATGGCGTTCGGCTTTGCGATTCGTCACATCGGCTACTCGTTGACCTATACAATTAGTATCGGTATCTCGGCTATTGTCGGAACTATTGTGCCGTTGCTGCTTACAGGTACGCTCATTCAGCAGTTCACTCGCCCCGGTGGTGGTGTCTTCTTCTTGGGAATGTTTATCTCGTTTGTGGGTCTGTTGATCAGCGGATTGGCTGGCTACCGCAAGGAGCGTGATTTGGCTGCATCGGGCGAGGCATCGGGTAACTTCAATATGAAGAAGGGATTCTCGTTGACACTCTTTGCAGGTGTCCTATCGGGTATCTTTGGTGTGGCGCTATTCTTGGCTCAGCCCGTCTCGGAGCTCGCTGCTGAGCAGGGTGCTGGTCACTTTGTCTCGAATGCGGCTCAGATCCTTCCATCGTTTGGCTGTCTCATCACAAACCTCATTTGGTTCATCACGGTGAGCGTTCGCAAAAAGACAATTGGCGAGCTTGTCCCTGCAAATAACGAGAATAAAAAGACCTATAGTTTCAACCTTGGTCTCTCGGCATTGGCTGGATCACTTTGGTATATGCAGTTCTTGTTCCTCGGTATGGCTAATGTTCGTATGGGTGAGTTCGAGTTTGCAGGTTGGGGCTTGCATATGTTTATGCTCATCTTCTTTAGCTTCTTGATCGGTCTTATGATGAAGGAGTGGAGCAAGGTTAGCCGCACGACATTTAACATCTTGCTGCTAGCGTTGGCAACACTGTTAGTGTCGTTCGTAGTGATGACCTACGGATCGATGATCGGCGAAGGAATCATATAACTAGTTGTAAAGGGGAGTTCTAATTTCTCCCAAAATTACTTTTAAGTTACTAATTGCCCATTTTTGATTTTACAAAAATAGGTGGTAGAGCCACTACAGCCCACTTTTGTAAAATCAAAAATGGGCAATTATTAACAAAAAATTAAAATTCGGGAGAAAATAGAACTCCCCTAAATTGTAAATTATAAACATAAATTGAGATTGAAAGCTAAAAGGGAGCTTGCTCCCCTAACCCCTAACTCTTAACTCCTAATTAAAAAAAGTATGACACATAAAGAGAGATTTTTAGCAACGATAGCTCGTCAAGAGGTTGACCGTCCAGCGAGCTGGTTGGGGTTGCCCGTGCCATCGGCTTTGCCCAATATTTTTAAATACTTCGGTGTAGAGACAGAGGCGGAGCTTAAGGCGAAACTGAATGATGATGTCTATCCAATCGAGGTGCCTTATAACAATCCACCGACAAATGACATCGGTTGTGCGCTGAACTTCGCAAAGGATCTGGAGCTGAACCAAGATGAGAGAACACTCACAGCGCCAGGATTCTTCGAGGATATTACCGATCCAGCGTTGATCGAGACCTATCCTTGGCCAAATCCAGCCGATCATATCGATGTTGAGGAGTCACGCCGCCGTGTTGAGGCTGTTTCGGATGACTACTTCAAGATGGGTATTATGTGGTCGGCTCACTTCCAAGATGCTTGTGCAGCGTTTGGAATGGAGCAGGCGCTGATCGTTATGATGTGTTACCCAGATATGTTCAAGGCGGTTGTGGATCGTATCATCGAGTTCCACTTGGAGGCGAATAAGATCTTTTATGAGGCGACTAAGGGTAAGCTGGATGGTGTGTTGATCGGTAACGATTTCGGTAGCCAGTGCGCTTTGATGGTTGGACCTGATGAGTTGCGTGAGTTTATTCTTCCAAGTACAAAGAGACTTGTGGATCAGGCTAAGAGTTATGGTTTGAAGGTTGTGCACCACTCGTGCGGATCGATCTATCCAATCATTGGCGACCTGTTCGATATGGGCGTGGATGCTGTGCACCCAATTCAGGCGTTGGCTACGGATATGCAGGCTGAGAAGTTGGCTGTAGATTTCGCTGGTCGTGGGGCGTTCTTTGGCGGTATCGATGCTCAGCACCTCTTGGTGAATGGCAAGGCTGAGGATGTCGCTAAGGATGTGGCTCGATTGAAGGCGCTCTTTCCAACGGGGTTGGTATTGTCGCCTAGCCACGAGGCTATCTTGCCCGATATTCCGCCAGCTAATATCGAGGCGATCTTCAAGTCGGTGTAGTCGATTTGTGCCGTAAATTGTATCGGTGGTCGATGAGGTAGTCTCGTTGACCGCCGATTTTTTTATTTGGCAAAGGGTGAATTGTCAATAACTTTTTGTATCTTTGCGTGAAATATAATTTATAAAGTATGGCAGACGAAAAGATAATATTCTCGATGGTCGGTGTGAGTAAGACATTCACCAACCAGAAAAAGGTGCTCAACAACATCTATCTATCATTCTTCTATGGCGCTAAGATCGGTATCATTGGTCTCAATGGTTCGGGTAAGTCGACATTGATGAAGATCATCGCTGGGCTCGACTCTAATTATCAGGGCGAGGTGGTTTTCTCACCAGGGTTCTCGGTGGGCTACCTCGAACAGGAGCCTCAGATGGATAACACAATGACGGTGCGTGAGATTGTTGAGGAGGGTTGTGCCGCCACGGTTGCACTTTTGAAGGAGTACGAGGATATTAATATGAAGCTCTGCGAGCCAATGTCGGACGATGAGATGGCGGCGATGATTGAGCGACAGGGCGAGTTGTATGAGCAGATCGATCAGGTGAATGGATGGGAACTGGATGCGGTGTTGGAGCGTGCGATGGATGCACTGCGTTGCCCAGCGGCGGATCAGAGTATTGGCGTGTTGTCGGGTGGTGAGCGTAGACGTGTAGCGTTGTGCAGACTGCTGTTGCAGCAGCCCGATGTGTTGCTCTTGGACGAGCCTACGAACCACTTGGATGCTGAGTCGATCGATTGGTTGGAGCAGTTCCTGCAACAGTACAAGGGTACGGTCATTGCTGTTACGCACGACCGTTACTTCTTGGATAATGTTGCAGGTTGGATCTTGGAGCTCGATCGTGGTGAGGGTATTCCGTGGAAGGGTAACTACTCAAGTTGGCTCGATCAAAAGACCACACGTATGGCGAATGAGGAGAAGACCGAGTCGAAGCGCCGCAAGACATTGGAGCGTGAGTTGGAGTGGGTGCGAATGTCGCCATCGGGACGTAGGGCGAAGAGTAAGGCTCGTTTGTCGGCGTATGACAAGATGATGAATGAGGATACGAAGCAGAAGGAGGAGCGGTTGGAGATATTTATCCCGAATGGACCTCGCTTGGGTGATGTGGTAATCGAGGCGCAGGGTGTCTCGAAGGGGTACGATGGGCGAATGCTCTATGAGGATCTCAACTTTACACTCCCGCCAGCGGGTATCGTTGGAATCATCGGACCAAATGGAGTGGGTAAGACAACGCTGTTCCGTATGATAATGGGTCTCGAAGAGCCAAATGCAGGAACGTTTAAGGTTGGACAGACGGTGAAGTTGGCGTATGTTGATCAGCAACATAAGTCGATCGACCCCGATAAGAGTGTCTATGAGGTGATCTCACAAAATAGCGAGTGGGTGCAGTTGGGCAATCGTCAAGTGCCGGCTCGTGCGTATGTGGCGAGGTTTAACTTCTCGGGCGGCGATCAGGAGAAGAAGTGCGGAATGTTGTCGGGTGGTGAGCGAAATCGACTTCACTTAGCGTTGGCGCTTAAGGAGGAGGGTAATGTATTACTGCTCGATGAGCCGACTAATGATATTGATGTGAATACACTACGAGCGTTGGAGGAGGGTCTGGAGAACTTCGCTGGTTGTGCGGTGGTTATCTCGCACGACAGGTGGTTCTTGGATCGTATCGCTACGCACATAATCTCGTTCGAGGGCGAGGGTCGAGTGGTCACTTACGAGGGGTCATATAGCGAGTTCGAGGCGTGGAAAAAGTCTCAAGGCGAAGATCCTGCAAAGAGGAGTAAATTTAGAAAATTAGTTGAGTAAAAGAGAAGAGTATAATGGCAGCACAGAAACCATCTATTCCAAAGGGTACACGAGACTTCGGGCACATCGAGATGCAGCGTCGTGGGTATATATTTGATAAGATCCGTGGGGTGTTTCGCCTCTTCGGCTTTGCAGCAATCGAGACTCCATCGATGGAGAACCTCTCGACACTGATGGGCAAGTATGGCGAGGAGGGCGACAAGCTCCTCTTCAAGATCCTCAACTCGGGAGACTACGCAAAGCAGATGAGCCGTGAGGAGTTGACTTCACCATCGAAGATTTGTGAAAAGGGGCTTAGGTATGACCTTACAGTGCCCTTTGCGAGGTACGTAGTGCAGCATCAAAATGAGTTGGTTTTCCCGTTTAAGCGTTATCAGATCCAACCTGTTTGGAGGGCTGATCGTCCGCAAAAGGGGCGCTATCGGGAGTTTTATCAGTGTGATGTCGATATGATTGGTTCACGTTCGTTGGTGCACGAAGTGGAGCTCATTGAGATTGTTGAGAGGGTCTTTGAGGCGTTGAATATCGCTGTTACACTAAAGGTTAACAATCGCAAGGTGTTGTATGGAATCGCTGAGACGATTGGTCACGCCGATAAGATGATGGACATAACAGTGGCGATTGATAAGCTCGACAAGATCGGACTTGATAAGGTGAAGGAGGAGCTACAGGAGCGTGGAATCGATGCAGAGGCTGTTGATAAGTTGCAGCCGATTTTGGAGCTCTCGGGCACAAATCGTGAGAAGTTGGCGAAGTTGGCGGAGATCATCACAGTCTCGGAGACGGGGGCTAAGGGAATCGAGGAGCTGACAACGATACTCAACTTCACGGAGGCGTTGGGTCTGGGGCTACCGATCGAGATTGATCTGTCGTTGGCTCGTGGTTTGAACTATTATACAGGTGCGATTTTTGAGGTTAAGGCTCGTGATTTTGCAATCGGAAGTATCTGTGGTGGTGGACGTTATGATGACTTGACGGGTATCTTTGGAATGCCTAATGTTTCGGGTGTAGGTATCTCGTTTGGAGCGGACAGAATTTATGATGTGATGGTCGGGATGGAGCTCTTTCCTGAGGAGGTGAATGTCTCGACAAAGGTTCTGTTTACAAATCTTGGTGAGGCGGAGCAGCTGCAGTCGATGCGATTGATGGCGGAGTTGCGCAACGCTGGAGTTTCGTGCGAGATCTATCCAGATGGGGGCAAGATGAAGAAACAGATGGAGTATGCAAATAGACGTGGAATCCCTTACGTCGTGATCATCGGCAGCAACGAGATGGCGAGCGGTGCAGCGATGGTGAAGAGTATGACAACGGGCGAGCAGAGCGAAGTGCCGTTTGCGGAGCTAGCATCGAGGATTATCTAGCGAACGAAATGAAGAGGGTGTTTTATAATTTAGTGGTGACGGTTGCAGCGGTGATCGTCACCACTATTGATTTCACGGCATCGGCATCGGCATCGGCATCAACATCAGCAACATCAGCAACATCAGCAACATCGTCAACATCAGCAACATCAGCAACATCGGCAACATCAGCAACATCGTCAACATCAGCAACATCGGCAACATCAGCAACATCGTCATCAACGATAACAACATCATCGCCAAAGTCCTGTAGCCAAAGCAAGGTGATGAGAGAGGTGAGGCGTGAGGTGAGGAAGTACAGGGAGTTTCTGAAGATTGTCGGGCGGAATCACACCGATACGCTGGACTATCACGCAATGACGGAGGCGGCGATAAATGGGGCGTTGAATCTCTGTGACCCACACTCTCAGTATCTGCCGAAGATGGGCAGTGAGGCGTTGAGTAGGGAGATCGAGGGCGCACCGATCGAGAGTGCATATATGGTCAATGATGAGACGCTCTGCATTCGGGTTAGGCGATTTTCACGGAGGACAGCAGGAATGATACTCTACAAATATCGAGAGTTTGGATCGCCACCGAGTTTGGTGTTGGATTTTAGGGGCAACAAGGGCGGTTTGGTTTATGAGGCGAGATCGACAGCGGCACTCTTTTTGGATGGGGGTAGTGTGGTGATGACACGTATGGGTCGAACGTTGCCCACGAGGAGTTATAAGGCGTTGGAGGATGGCGAGCTGAGGGGTGTGGAGCTTATTGTTTTGATCGATGGAGAGAGTGCGTCGGCGACAGAGATCGTTGCTGGTGCGTTGAAGGATCACGGTAAAGGAGTTATCGTTGGAGGGCGCAGTTTTGGTAAAGCACTTATCTTAAAAGAGTTCAAGTTGAAAGATGAGAGTTCGGTACTGATCGCCATTGCACACTACGTCACACCCGATTTTCGCAAGATTCAGCGTAACTACAACGGAAGATCCTCCGAAAAAGGGAGCGGCGGTGTCGTTCCGAACATCGAATTAAATATGGGTGAAGTTGTTGATAATGAGATGCTTAATGTAATACTCAGAAAAAAAGATGCAAAGTAGTTCATTTATAATATTGAAAAAATTTGCAGAATTTAAAAACTATTCTTATATTCGCATTTAGAAATATTTAAAAAAACCAATTTATACAAAATTATGATTTCACAGACACATCGCCGAGGAGAAGAGGATTTCGGAGATCCAATTGAAACAAAGGCGATAAAAGCTGGTCGCCGTACATACTTTATTGATGTTCGTGCGACTCGTGACGACGACTATTTCTTGACAATAACCGAGAGCCGCAAAAAGACACACACAGATGGAACTGTATCATTTGATCGTCACAAAATCTTCCTTTATAAAGAGGATTTCGTGAAGTTCGAGGAGGGTCTATCTGAGGTTATCAACTTCGTAAAGAGGGAGAAGCCTGAGTACTTCGAGCGTCAGGAGGAGGAGTCATCTTACGACGACAGATACTAATCAGCATTTTTGATTTGCCTCACACTTTGAATGGGTGGGGCGCATTAGAATAGAGGTATTTTAGTGATTCTTGCTTGCATCAATATCGTGTTGATGCAGGATTTTTTTATTATTAGTGCTCCTAAGTCAATAGTGAGTACCTGTAAAGTGTTGGTTATCACCTATTGTAAGGCTTGCGATTTGGGTTTACTGTATGCTTTCGTGTTGGGTTTAAATGCCGAAGGCATTTAATAAATTTTGATACGGAATAAGTTATGCAAATTTATTTGCGCTAACTTATTCTGAATCAAAATCTTAAAGCAAAGCTTTAAGCCCAACAACGCAAGCCTGATAAAAGCCAGCTAGCTGGCTGCCTGCCCGGCATTAGGGCAGTGGTCGACTTGGCGGACAACAATATTTTTGTATGGGAAATAGAGTTTTACTTGCGTTTAGTGGGGGCATCGATAGTTCGGCGGCGGTTGGGATTCTTCGCAGGGAGGGTTTCGATGTTGAGGTTATGACTATCGATATGATGGGTGATGAGGCGTTGGTTGCTAAGGCGGCATCGGCAGCTGAGCGTTTGGGTGTGAAGTTTCATCTTGTCGATGGGCGTGAACTCTTCTCTCGGGAGATCGTTGATGACTTTGTTGGTGAGTATCTTTCGGGTCGAACTCCAGCACCCTGTACTCGCTGTAACACACTGATTAAGTGGCGATTGCTTGTTGAGTGTGCAGATCGGCTCGGGATTCATTTTATCGCTACGGGTCACTATTTTAGGGTTGAGGAGCATCGAGGTTTAGCGTATGTAAGGCGTGGATGTGACCCCAAGAAGGATCAATCTTATTATCTTTGGGGAGTGCCGCAAGAGGCTCTCTCTCGGGCAGTTACGCCTATGGGTGAGTTGATTAAGGCTGAGGTTAAGTTGGGTAGCGATGAGCAGCGTGAGAGTATGGGTGTCTGCTTTTTGGGTGGGCGACCTTATAGCGAATTTTTGTGCTCTCGATGTGGGGAACTCGCTGTGGGTGAGGTTGTTAGCACGAGTGGTGAGGTTGTTGGTCGGCACAATGGAGTTGCTCGTTATACAATTGGACAGAGGCGTGGCGAGGGGATTCCGTCTGGATTGCGAGTTGTGGGGCTGGATGGCGAACGAAATGTAGTGAGGGTGGGTGAGAATCGACTGTTGTTTCATACTCGCCTTATTGTCGACGGGTGTTATTTCGCTGATGTAGAGGAGGTTATGAGCTCTTCTGAGGTGAGCGTTATGATCCGTGGGATTGGACTTAATCCCGAAGGGTACGCCTCTGTAAAGGTCATCGAGAGCAGCACATCTGATGGGGTTACTGCAGAGATAACTCTGAGTAATCCAGCGTGGGCAGCGGCAGCTGGGCAGCCAGTGGTGCTCTATATTGGAGGGAGAGTTGTTGGCGGTGGCTACCTCAAATCATCTTTTGAGGTGTAGTTTTGGGCTCAATCTTAGGTGCTTTTGATCTAGTTTTCGGGTGTCGTTTGGTCTAGTTTTCGGGTGTCGTTTGGTCTAGTTTTCGGGTGTCGTTTGATCTAGCGAAACTCCAAACGCCAAGCGATCTCTTCATTGATAAACCTTGAGCCGCCACCCTCGTGGAGTGCATCTAAAAAACCTTTGATTTGGTCAATCTCGACACCCGATTTTAGGGCGCTATCAAGGAGCGCAACCACTGCTTTGGGAATTATATGAGGCTCAGTGTCAATTAGTTGCGTTAGTTTCTCGCTCTGTTTTTCGATGCACTCACTCGCAGCATTTCGTGAGGAGCTCACACGTTTCGACATCGCCATCACAGCGCTGTATTGCAGTAGGGTAGAGGTTGAATCGAGCCACTGATCGAAGAGTTCTGACCTGTAGATTAGCGCAAAGGCAGCCTCCTCGGCAAGCTCAGAATTGATGATCCCTTTACCCCAAAAATCGATTTCGTTATTTGTTGTAACTTGCTCAATATCAGCGAGCCACAGCGCTATTAGGCGTAGCTCACGCACCTCCTGTTTGTAGAGTAACTTCGCAAATTTATGTCTCGCTTGCTCACTCTCGCTTGCCGATAATTCAGCCTGAGCGAGCGATCGGATGGTGGGGAGACTAACGCCATAATTGAGCCCGTAGCGCTCGCCATAGAACCGCATAAAATCGGCAACCGCACCATTCTTTTGACGGCGCACCTCGCCCAAGAGATACACCAAACGTGAGCCCTCACGACCAACCTCACGACCAACCTCACGGTTGACTTCACGATTAGCCTCACGACCAACCTCACGACCAACCTCACGGTTGACTTCACGATTAGCCTCACGACCAACCTCTCGATTAGCCTCGTTCCCCTCTGTGTCGCTGATGTTTTGGTCAGCGGCAGCTGTGCAGATCTTCATATTGTGGCGACCTATTTCTTGTAAACTGTAATTGGATAATTGAGGTCGTAGCCAAATTCAAATAGAGGCATTGTGCTCTGTGTCAATAGTTTAGTGCCGACAAAAAGCTCACACTTCGTCATATCTGCAACACGAAACTTTCTGATTTCAGACTTCTCGTCAGCGGCTGGTGCAACGATTTTTTCGCTATTTGATGGAGTGATCTGCAGCATAACGGGCTCTGCAGATAGATCTGTTTCGTCCACGATTCCATCGCTCTGTGATAGCCTGCAGATGATGTGTCGCTTCTCGCCATTTGTGATCGAGATGGAGAAACTTTTGCGGTCGCTCTTGACCTCGGTGCGCCCCATAAAGAGCAGCGTTAACTCACGCTCTTGACGATCAAAGTCGTTTAGTGCAGCCTGCAGTCCAGCGCCATAGAACCCCTCGCCAAGGTCGCCAGAGAGAATCTCTTTGCGGAGTTTACGTAATCTAAATATCTCATTAGCAGCGTTTTGTGCCGCTTCCTCAGGCTGGAGTGTCGTTGCGGAAGTTATGTCGACCTGTAGCGATCCATCCGCTGAATTTGAGCTCTGTGTCGCCATCTTTGGACTGCTCAGATTCATTGCTGTGCGCTCGCCCTCGGTCTGTTTTTTGATCGTTGCCCAGACAATTTGCGAGCTGCTCTTTGCGATCAGTGGGGCACGAACGCCCAAGAATTTTTGCGCATATCGTGCATAAACACCAGGCTCAAATGAAACGCTCTCGCTCACAAGGTCGACAGCGATTACTGAAGATGGTGCGACCATCACCTCCACGTTTGCGCCACGTACAACGACCCCTACAGGCACGACAAGGTCTGAGGCGTAAGTAGTTGTGGATAAGATTGTTAGGGAGGCGAGTGTCGCCATCACTCTCTTTATTGATACTCTCTTCATTGCTCTAAATTCAAATTTTAGTCAATATACGAATTTCGTTTCGATTTTCAAAATTTAAGGTAAAAATCACTCGTAATTTTTTTATACTCATCGGTGAAATCAAATGGATCACCGCCTCTAATTGTCAGCTGCTCAGATATTTGAGGCTGCTCCTCCACTTCATCGCTCAATCTATATTCACTCATCACCCTCTTTGCTGCCGCTCCGGCTTTGCCGAAAACCATACATCGGCGCACCAGTTGCAGCTCTCCAATCGCCTCTTTATCAAATAGTTGCGTTTCGGTTGTCGGCAAAATTAGCGCTAGTCGCCCCTTTCGATTGAGCAGCCTTACGCTCGATTTGACCAACTCCTTGAATGTCAACTCCTCGGTGTGTCTCGCTGTTGTTCGGCACTTGTCAGGCGAGAGGAGTGAGCCGACAAAATAGGGCGGGTTCGTGACGATCAAATCATACTTTTCGCTCGGTGTAAAGCTTTGAATATCAACTCTATGCACCTCGATTTGCTCAGCCCAATCCGACCGTGAAACATTCTCAGTTGCCTGCTCAGCACTCGATTTGTCGATCTCTACAGCATCAACGTGAACACTCTCATTATCAGTGCGTTGCGCAATCATTATAGCGATCAGACCCGTCCCCGTGCCGATGTCCAATATTCGCCTTTCATCGCCACTGAGCGAGACCCACGCACCGAGCAGCACACCATCCGTGCCCACCTTCATTGCGGTGCGATCCTGTTCTATTGTAAAGCGCTTAAATTCAAACATATAACTCTAAATTACGCCTCCGATTCCAGCTCCAAATAGAGCGAAATCATACTTCACAGGGTCATTAACATCGAACTCTCTGAGGCGCTCCGTGAGCTCCACGACAGCTCGCCAATCGCTCTGTTTGCGACCTAAAAGTCCCAACGCACGAGCCGCATTTCCCGAGTGTACATCGAGCGGAATATAGAGTGCTGAGGCTGGAATCTTGCGCCACAATCCAAAGTCAACACCCCGTCCATCATTGCGAACCATCCAACGTGTGTACATACAGAGCCGCTTGCAAGCCGCCCCTCGTTCGATCGATGAGAGGTGTTTCTCGCAGCGCTGTTGATGCTCCGTAGCGAAGAACTCCGAGCGGAAAAATGCAAATACATCAGCCATCGATTGCCTCTCTTCAAAGCGACTCTCAAAGAGCTCGCCAATCGATCCATAGCGTTGACATAGAGAGCGTAACGCCAATATGAAATCACGCAAATCGAGCCCATTAAATGTTCTGTGAACATAACTCTGCACACGCTCCAAATCGCCCTCCGAGGCGTTCATCACAAAGTCGTAAGGTGAATCTTCGAGGTACTCCATCATTCGCCTAGCGCTCTTGACGATCGCCTTGCGGTTGCCCCAAGCGATTGTTGCTGAGAGGAATCCCGAGATCTCACGATCCTCACGAGTGGTGTATGAGTGAGGTATCGAGATTGGGTCGTCCGCAATAAATTCGGGCTGGTTGAATCGCTCATACAGCTCCTCCAAAAGCTCGCCCACGGGGGTGTTATCTATATCTATCTGCATCATTATACCTATATATTAATAGAGATTGCTCAGTTGTATTAATGGCGATTGTTATTGATGGCGATTGTTATTGATGGCGATTGTTATTGATGGCGATTGTTTAAATTTCGATGGCGGCTACTCCACAATCTCGCCGTCACGCATCACCAATTGTCTGTCCGACATCTCCGCCAACTCGTTGTCGTGCGTTACAACCACAACCGTGAGACCAAATTTATCTCTCAGCTCAAAAAATAGGTTGTGTATCTCACTCCTCAATTTTGAGTCGAGGTTGCCCGAGGGCTCATCGGCAAGGATCACAGCTGGATTATTCACAAGTGCACGGGCAATCGCAATACGTTGCTGCTCACCGCCCGACAACTCGCTCGGCTTGTGATCTCTTCGATCCTCCAACCCCATCATCGCCAACAATTCGCCTGCTCGCTGCTCAACCTCTCGTTTGTTGAACCTCCCGATGTAACCGGGCAAACAGATATTCTCAAAGGCTGTGAACTCACCCAAAAGATTGTGCGACTGAAAGACAAAACCGATCCGCTCATTGCGAAACCGTGAGAGCGCCCGATCCTTCAGACGGCTCACATCAACCCCATCGATCACAACAGAGCCGCTATCGCTCGACATCAGCCGCCCGATGATCTGTAGCAACGTGCTCTTTCCAGCCCCACTCGCCCCAGTGATTGCGACAACCTCGCCACGATCGATGGTGAGCGAGACACTACGTAACACCCTCAAATCACCAAAGCTCTTCTCTATGTTGTGAACCTTTATCATCTGCAAAAATTGTTGTCCATTTTTAATCGTTGCCCGTCAAATCGCCCTTTAATACTTTATTATAGATCTCAAAAATCCTTAGGCTCTGCACCGCCTCAGCTGTGTCGTGAACTCTGAGTATCGTTGCGCCACGGCTCAGTGCCTCCCATCCAAGAGCGATTGTTGCGGGTAACGCCTCGCTCGGCTCGCATCCTATCGCTCTGTATATCATCGATTTGCGTGATACGCCAACGAGCACTGGGCAGCCGATCTCTTTGAGCCTATCAAGCCCAGCCAACAGCTCATAATTCTGCTCTAGGCTCTTTGCAAAACCAAAACCAGGGTCGATGACTATCTGCTCGACACCTGCTTTACGAAGTGTCGCCACTCGCTCTTTGAAGTACTCCACAACATCATCGACAACGTTGTTATATTGTGTCAGGCTCTGCATCGTCTCGGGTGTACCCCTCATATGCATCGCCACGTAGGGCAGCCGATATTGCGCAACCACGCTAACCATCTCTCGATCCCCCTCGCCAGCCGTGATGTCGTTGACGATGATAGCTCCGAACCGCTCCACCGTGCGTCGCACTATCTCGGAGCGAAATGTATCGATGGAGATCGCAACCGTTGGCGCTACAGATCGAGCCACTTCGCAACCCAACGCTACACGTCGCCACTCCTCCTCGATCTCGACAGCTGTAGCCGCTGGTCGTGAGGAGTAGCCTCCAATATCGAGGATCGTTGCGCCAGCCTCTACAGCCTCCACGATACGTTGCTCGATCGTCTCGCTGCTCGCTGTCCTGCTCCCCTCGTAAAACGAGTCGGGCGTAACATTTATTATCGCCATTATGTGGCGTTTTTGAAGGTCGATAAGCTCGTTATGCACCAACTCCATCGCTTGCTAACTTCTTGAAAATCTGATCCAAACGTTGTGCCGCTCCAGCTAAATCCTCCTCGATGATGTTCACCACCGAATAGTCCGCCCGCTCGTGAAACTCGTCATCGGTGAGTTGCACTAAGATACGTGCCTCAGCCTCGTCTTGGGTGATGCCGTCACGATTCACAACCCTCATAACACGAAGCTCCATAGGGGCTAACACCGCAACCGTCTTGTCCACAACATCTTCGATCTCTGAGTCGAAAATCAGGGCGCTCTCCAAAATCACGTAGGGTTGATCGGTCAGCTCACTCTGCATATCTGCCCACGCCAAAAAGTCACGTTTCACAGCTGGGTGGACTATTGAGTTGATCACCTCCAGCTTCTCCTCTGAAAAGAAGATCTGTTGCGTAATGTACGCTTTGTTGAGCTCGCCACTGCTTGTGTACGCCTCGTCACCAAAGAGCGCTTTGAGCTCCTTGATGACCTGTTTGTCGCTAGTCATCAACTCTTTAGCTCGCCTGTCGCTGTTGTATAGAGCCACTCCACTCTGCACGAAGTGGTTGCAAAGTGTTGACTTTCCGCTGCCGATTCCTCCCGTTACTCCAATCTTTAACATAATTGTATCGTTAATGTTTGCCTTTGTTTGTCTCTCGTTAATGTTTGCCTCTCGTTAATGTTTGCCTCTCGTTAATGTTTGTCTCTCGTTAATGTTTGTCTCTCGTTAATGTTTGCCTCTCGTTAATGTTTGTCTCTCGTTAATGTTTGCCTCTCGTTAATGTTTGCCTCTCGTTAATGTTTGCTTTTGTTTATCTGCTCCTCGATCTCCTCCGAGTAGCGGATGTTGGGCGGTGTGCTAATCGAGACAAGTTTAATGTCGCTGTACCTCACAGAGAGAATGTTGCTCAGCGAGCTCTTGTCGATATGAACGTAGCGCTCACCATCTTTGCCCTTGATAACTTTGTGCTTTAGGTCGTTGATGTCGAGCCGAACAGCACCGCCTTTATATATATGGTATCCAAGTAGATTTGTGCCGACACCCTCCACCACGCAAGCGATATGAAAATTTTGATCCTCGATACGGATCTTGACATCAAGGTCGGTGGTGTAGGTGTAGCTCAACTTGGCGACGTACCAAAAGATAAGTGCAGCGAGAAACATCGCCACAAAGAGCGGCGAGATGAAGCGTCTGAGGGATGTGACAAACGAGCCACGCACAACAGATTGATAGATTGCATAAAGTTTATTCTCCATAATCGGAGGTAAAGTTATAAAAAAACGTTGGAATCTCTATGTCGAATAAAAAAAATCGTGTAATTATTTGGAAAATCCGATGCAAAGATATACTTTTACGGTCGAAATGAGACGACACAATAACATATCTACACTGCTGCTGCTTCTATGCCAAAACCATAGGGAGCGGAGTGCCGTATCAATGTAACCGATCAGCGGGGACGAGAGTATAAGGGTTCTTCCACTTCTAAAAAGGTGAGAAGAGCCCTTTTTTATTCAAATCAAAGCTCCTCGATTTTCGATAATGAGAGATGTAAAATAAGAAAAAATAAGAATTTTAAAGTAATAACACTATGCAAAACAGATTATTCATCTTTGACACAACGCTTCGTGACGGTGAGCAGGTGCCTGGATGTCAATTAAATACCGTCGAGAAAATACAGGTCGCTCAGGCTCTCGAAGCGTTGGGCGTAGATGTTATCGAGGCTGGTTTTCCGATCTCTAGCCCGGGCGATTTTAACTCGGTGATCGAGATCTCGAAGGCGGTTTCTGCTCCAACGATCTGTGCTTTGACACGTGCCGTGGAGAAGGATATTACCGTGGCGGCGGATGCTTTGAAGTATGCTAAGCATAAGAGAATCCATACAGGTATCGGTACTTCGGATTCGCATATAAAGTATAAATTCAACTCAAATCGTGAGGAGATCATCGAGCGTGCAGTGGCGGCTGTGAAGTATGCAAGGCGCTTTGTCGATGATGTGGAGTTCTATGCAGAGGATGCTGGTCGCACCGAGAATGAGTACTTGGCTCGTGTTGTGGAGGCGGTGATCAAGGCTGGTGCAACGGTTATCAATATTCCCGATACAACGGGTTACTGCTTGCCTGAGGAGTATGGCGCTAAGATTAAGTATTTGATGGAGAATGTCTCGAATGTAGATCGTGCGATCCTCTCAACTCACTGTCATAACGACTTGGGAATGGCTACGGCTAACACAATTTCGGGTGTGTTGAATGGTGCTCGTCAGGTGGAGGTTACGTTGAACGGAATCGGTGAGCGTGCAGGTAATACATCACTAGAGGAGGTCGCTATGATCTTGAAGTGTCACAAGCACTTGGGTATCGACACGGGTATCAATACACAGAGGATCTATCCAACGAGCCGTTTGGTCTCGTCATTGATGAATATGCCTGTGCAGGCGAATAAGGCGATTGTGGGTAAGAATGCTTTTGCACACTCGTCGGGTATCCACCAAGATGGTGTCTTGAAGAATATCCAAACTTATGAGATCATCGATCCTAAGGATGTTGGTGTCGATACAAACTCGATTGTGCTTACGGCTCGTAGCGGACGTGCAGCGTTGAAGAATCGTTTGGAGGTGTTGGGCGTGAAGGTTGAGGCTGAGAAGTTGGATAAGATCTATGAGGATTTCTTGCTGTTGGCCGATAAGAAGAAGGATATTTGTGACGATGATGTATTGTTGTTGGTGGGCGAGAGCCGTGCGAGCAGCCGAACAATCAAGCTTGACTACTTGCAGGTGACGAGCGGTATGGGTGTGCATCCTGTGGCGAGCATCGGCATCAAGATCGATGAGGAGTTCTTCGAGGCGGCAGCTACGGGTAATGGTCCTGTGGATGCAGCGATCACAGCGTTGAAGAAGATCATCACACGAGATATGACACTTAAGGAGATGACTTTGCAGTCGATCAGCAAGGGTAGCGACGACACTTGTAAGGTGCATATGCAGGTGGAGTATGACCACAATCTGTACTACGGATTTGGCGCAAATACAGACATCGTTGCGGCTTCGATCGAGGCGTACATAGATTGTATCAATAAGTTTAAGAACTAACGTGAATTAAGATTTGAGAATCAAACCTTAATTTGCATAACTAATAAAAATATAATGAATACACTATTTGATAAGATTTGGGACTCGCACGTGGTGCAGATTGTCGATGCCCAAACTCAGTTGTATATCGACAGATTATATTGTCACGAGGTGACGAGCCCTCAGGCGTTTGCAGGGTTGCGTGAGAGAGGTATTAAGTGTTTTCGTCCAGAGCGTATCATATGTATGCCCGACCACAACACGCCTACGCTCAATCAAGATAAGCCGATCGAGGATCCCATCTCACGTACACAGGTGGAGACTTTGGCTCAGAACGCTAAGGATTTTGGATTGAAACACTTCGGTATGATGCACCCAAACAATGGAATCATACACGTTGTTGGTCCTGAGATGGGCTACACGCTCCCCGGAATGACTATCGTTTGCGGTGATTCACACACCTCGACACACGGCGCTGTGGGCGCTGTTGCGTTTGGTGTCGGAACTAGCGAGGTGGAGATGGTTATGTCGAGCCAATGTATCCTGCAGGCTAAGCCGATGAGTATGCGTATCACGGTTGACGGAGAGCTCGGTAAGGGCGTTTCGGCTAAGGATGTGGCGCTCTATATTATTTCACAGATGACTACGGGCGGTGCTACGGGTTACTTCGTGGAGTATGCTGGTGAGGCTATTCGTTCGCTCTCGATGGAGGGTCGCTTGACGTTGTGTAACTTGTCGATCGAGATGGGTGCACGTGGCGGAATGGTCGCTCCCGATGAGGTTACGTTTGAGTACTTGAAGGGTCGTGAGGGGTCGCCCGAGGGTGCGGCTTGGGACGAGGCTGTCGAGAAGTGGAAGGCGCTCTGCACGGAGCCTGATGCGGTGTTTGATTGTGAGGTCGTGTTCCACGGTGAGGATATTGAGCCGATGATTACTTACGGCACAAACCCCGGTTTGGGAATGGGCGTAACTCAGTCAGTACCAACGAGTGAGGGGATGGATGAGGCACAAAAGGGCTCATATCAGAAGTCGTTGGATTATATGGATTTTAAGCAGGGCGAGAGCCTGATCGGCAAGAGCGTTGATTACGTCTTTGTTGGGTCGTGCACGAATGGTCGTATCGAGGATTTCAGAGATTTTGCAGCGGTTGTTAAGGGGCGTAAAAAGGCTGATAACATCATCGCTTGGATCGTCCCAGGGTCGTGGGCTGTGGAGCGTGAGATTAGAGCTGAGGGGCTCGATAAGATCTTTGAGGAGGCTGGTTTTGAGCTGCGTCAACCGGGTTGCTCAGCTTGCTTGGCGATGAATGAGGATAAGATCCCCGAGGGCAAATATTGCGTCTCGACATCGAACCGCAACTTTGAGGGTCGCCAAGGACAGGGCGCACGAACGCTGCTCTCATCGCCAGCAGTGGCGGCTGCAGCAGCGGTTACAGGAGTGATTACCGATCCACGAAAATTAATGTAAGCGAAGATTATGAAGAAGAAATTAAACATATTGACCTCTAAGTGTGTGCCACTACCGCTAGAGAATATAGATACAGATCAGATCATCCCTGCACGCTTTCTTAAGGCGACAACTCGTGAGGGCTTTGGCGATAATTTGTTCCGTGATTGGAGATATGACAAGGAGAATCAGCCGATCAAGG
Source organism: Rikenellaceae bacterium (assembly GCA_047174325.1). Taxonomy (GTDB): domain Bacteria; phylum Bacteroidota; class Bacteroidia; order Bacteroidales; family Rikenellaceae; genus Alistipes. Next base: position 18,532 of record JBCQUE010000015.1, read on the forward strand.
AGTTCGTTTTGAACAATCCGACCTACTCGGGCGAGGTGCTGGTGGCGGGTAAAAATTTCGGCTCGGGAAGTAGCCGTGAGCACGCTGCGTGGGCTATCGCTGGGTATGGATTTAGGGCTGTTGTGTCGAGCTTTTTTGCCGATATTTTCCGCAATAATGCGCTGAATAACTTTGTGTTACCTGTGATCGTGACACCTGAGTTCTTGGCGGAGTTGTTCGCCTCGATCGAGGCTGATCCAGCTACGGAGGTGACGATCAATTTGCCTGAGCAGACCATCACAAACTGCGCAACGGGAAAGAGCGAGAGCTTTACAATCACGGAGTATAAGCGCCACTGCTTGGTGAATGGTTATGACGACATCGACTACTTGATGACGACAACAGAGAAGATTGAGAATTTCGAGAAAAACGTAAAATAGAAGTATAAAGATGAAGATTAATTTAGCGGTATTACCCGGTGACGGTATCGGTCCAGAGATCGTGGATCAGGCTCTTAAGGCAACGAAGGCTGTATGTGAGAAATTCGGACACGAGCTCACTTTCGAGTATGGAATATGTGGAGCAGATGCAATTGATAAGGTGGGTAACCCCTATCCAGAGCAGACGCACGAGTTGTGTATGCAGAGTGATGCAGTGCTGTTTGGAGCGATCGGTCACCCACGTTTCGATAACGATCCATCGGCTAAGGTGCGCCCTGAGCAGGGTTTGTTGGCGATGCGTAAGAGGTTGGGTTTGTATGCGAATTTGCGCCCGATCACAACGTTTGAGTCGTTGATCGATAAGTCTCCATTGCGTCGTGAGCTTATTGAGGGTGTCGATTTTGTATGCGTTCGTGAGCTTACGGGCGGTATGTATTTCGGTCGTCCACAGGGTCGCTCGGAGGATGGAAACACAGCTTACGATACTTGCGTTTATACACGTGAGGAGATCGAGCGTATCGTGGAGCTATCGTACCAATACGCTATGCAGCGCCGCAAGAAGTTGACGGTTGTTGATAAGGCGAATGTGTTGGCTACGTCACGTTTGTGGAGAGAGGTGGCTAAGCAGATCGCTCCAAAGTATCCTGAGGTCGAGACTGAGTTTATGTTTGTTGATAACACTGCAATGCGTATCATTCAGTTCCCGAAGTCGTTTGATGTGATGGTTACGGAGAATATGTTTGGCGACATCCTCACCGATGAGGGTTCGGTTATCACAGGCTCGTTGGGCTTGCTCCCATCGGCATCGATAGGTGTTCACACATCGGTGTTTGAGCCGATCCACGGCTCGTATCCACAGGCGGCTGGCAAGAACATCGCTAACCCAATCGCAACGGTATTGAGTGCGGCAATGATGTTTGAGTACGCATTTGATCTTCAGACTGAGGGCGCTGCAATTCGTGCGGCGGTGGCTGCATCGATGGAGCAGATGATCCGCACTGAGGATATTCAGAGAGAGGGCAACAAGGTTTGCTCGACCTCTGAGGTGGGTGACTTCATTGCTGATTTCATCGCTAAGGCGTAGTTATTTCACAGCCTCAGTGGCGGCTAAAGCTGCTGAGGCGTATATTTTTGAGACATAATGGCGACAAAGGTTCTGCTTAATCTCGATACACAAAACGGTGTGCGTCGGGCGATCTTCCTCTATTTCTTCTTCGTTGGGCTCTGTTTTTCGAGCTGGGCGAGCCGAATACCTGAGATCAAGATCCTCTTCGGGATGGATGATGCAGCGTGGGGTTTGATGTTGCTTATGATACCTCTTGGGCAGCTCTTCGGGATGATGTTCTCGGGCAAGCTGATCTCATCGGTGGGCAGCAATAGGGTCTTGGTGTGGGCAGTGATTGGCTACGCCTTGACCCTCTTTGGTTTGGGTGTTTCGGCAGTGGAGTGGGGGCTCGTTGCAGCACTCATCTCGTTTGGGTTCTTCGGTAACTTCTGTAATATCGCTATGAATACACAGGCGGTTGTGGCGGAGAATTTCTATAATCGCCCGATTATGGCTTCGTTTCACGGAGGGTGGTCGATGGCTGGACTTACGGGCGGTTTGATTGGGCTGGCGATGACGATGTCGGGGATCTCTATTCCTGTGCACTTTGGGGCGATCGCTACGTTTGCTATCGTTGGCTCGGTGTGGCAATATCGATTTTTACAATATGATGCACTCAGAGTCTCGGCGGCTAAGAGTGAGGCGGATGAGAACGAGGCGGATGAGAGTTCGGCAACGGCTCTTGCTAAGCCCGAATTTTTCTTGGTCTTGTTCGGTATTGTGGGCTTCTTTGCGTGGGCAACGGAGGGTGCTGTGGCGGATTGGAGCGGCATCTATATGGGTGAGGTTGTCGGTATCTCGGAGCGATTCACCCCTATTGGATTCACCGCTTATATGGTCGCAATGACGATCGGACGATTCTTGATGGATCGGGCTACGGCTCGCTGGGGGCGGCGTGTGATTCTTTGCGCCTCGGGTGCAGCGGTCTTTGTCGGTATGGCGCTGCTCACTATCTTGCCCTACGCAGTCACGGCAACTATCGGTTTGATGATTGTCGGTTTCGGTGCGTGCGGAATGATACCTGCACTCTACAGCGCTGCTGGCGAGAAGAGTAAGATCCACACGGGGCGAGCTATCACGCTTATCTCGACAATCAGTTTCGCTGGTTTCTTGGTCGGCCCACCCTTTATTGGTTACATTTCGCAGATGACAAACCTACGCTACGGCTTGACGCTGATAACAATATTTGGTCTCTTGTCGTGGGTGATGTCGGCTAATATCAAGGCTCTGAAGTAGGGTGGGGGTGAGTGTCACTGAGTATTGCTGATAAGGGCTGAGTATTGCTGAGTATTGCTGAGTATTGCTGAGTATTGCTGAGTATCACTGAGAAGGGCTGAGTATCGCTGAGTTTTTGTTTCACTCAGCAATACTCAGCCCTTCTCAGCTTTTCTCAATCCTTCTCAGTCGGTCGTTACTCCACGCCGTAAGAGGTTACTACACTGCCCTCAGCCGCTGCAATCTCCGATAGAGGCTTGTCGAGCAGAACCTTACCCTTGGCATCGATCAACTGCAACGAGTACTCCGCAACAACCTTTGCACGTGACGACATCTCGGGATAGAGCAATACACGGCTTAGGCTCGCTGTCTTGTCATATTTGATTCCGACGTATGTATCCTTGCCAGCCACCGTCTTAGCGATCGAGCTCATATTGCGGTTACCGTTGAGGTTGTTGTCAAACGCCAACTCAGCACCCATCCCCGAGAGAGTTTTCGAGCTGATTGGTGCACCAAAGCGAGCCAAGTTGTGCTCCTTGCCCTTGCCAATCACACCGATTGTGTAGATCTCAGCCATCTCGACACTCTTCTTGTCGCCCTTAGCAACGATACGTACCTCCTTGATATTCGGAATGTAAGCATCCTCGCCCTTGATTAGCGGAACATCGATCTCGACAAACTCCTTGCGCTCAGGGAAGAGGTTCTCGCCCTTGATCTTAAAGACGTAGGCGTAGTCGCTAAACTTATGCGATGGGAACGTCAACGAGAGTGCATCGGGGCGCTGTGACCACGCTGGCTTGCCCTTTGCTCCGATTAGCTCCACGCTAGTGATCTTCGACCCCTTCAAGTCGTTACTGCCGAGCGACTTAACACGAATAGGTGTTGATCTCCAGCCGCAAACAATAGCATAAAGCGTATCGCCCTTGCGAGTGAAACGAACATCGTTAGCCGTGAGCTGATCATCCATCAAGTGCGCCAATCCATCACCGCCATTTGTTGGGCCCTCGCCAAATCTGTGCCAAGGCTCAGTGTGATAGATAGCCTCGCCATTGAGCTTCAACCAGTCGCCCATCTTCAACAACTCAGCCTCCCACTCAGGCACCCACGAACCATCGGCATTTGGGCCCATATTGAGCAGTAGCGTTCCATTCTTCGAGACGATGTCGATGAGGTGGTGCGTCCAATACTCGCCCGTGATTGAGTACTGATCCTCGGGGCGGCGGATGTTGAACCACTTGTAGTTGAGCGTACAATCCGCCATCCACATCAAGTCACGAGTGTACGCAAATTTACCGTGCTCAACATCGAATACGAGGCTCTTCATATTCTCGAAACCGACCTTTGCAGCGAGTGCAACCTGCTTATCTTTTTTGACCGATTGGTTGTAGAAATCGGCTGTGATCTGAGCCGTGAGCTTCTCCCTAAATGGTTTCTCCTTTGTTCCGAAGTCGAACCACAGGAAGTCAAGATCGTAGTTGTCGATGAGCTCCTTAGTGCGGTCGTACCACAACTTTGCGAACTTCTTTGAGGGCTCACCCTCGGGGTTGTGTATGTTGTAGAGATCGGGAGCATCCTTTGCATCGAACTTATCGGGATACATTCCCTTGCTGAAGAAGTACCAATTGAACGCCAAGTGGCTCGATGCACCAAACTTAAGACCCTGTGCGTGCGCCTCACGCTCCAACTCGCCAACGATGTCGATGTGTGGGTTCATATCGACTGAGTTCCAGCGTGTTAGTTTAGTCTTGCTCATTTGGAAACCATCGTGGTGAACAGCCATCGCCACAACGAACTGTGCACCGCAATCCTTCGCCTTGCTCACCCACTCTTTGGCGCTGAATCCATCGGCTGTGAATCGACCAATTAGATCTTTGTATCCAAATTTATTGGGGTCTCCATAAGTTGCTGAGTGTGTCTTATAAGCCTCAGAATTAGGCTGATACATAAGCATTCCGTACCAACCAGCGACACCCGAAATCGATGGGATTCCCCAGTGCCAATACATTCCATACTTCATCTGATGCAGCCACTCAGCCTGTGGGTAGCGATCCAAATCCTCCCAATTTGCTTTGTACTTCTCAGCCGCCGACAACGACACAGCGCACGCAAACACGAGGGATAGTGTCAAAAAAAATCTCTTCATATTCATAATTAATTTAGGTTTTAGTCTTTTGCAAATCTTTTATAGGCGAGCAATATCTTCACATATAAAAGTCCCGACAACAAAATTACATAAAATAACTCATTAAAACAAATAGCCCCCGATCAATTTCTCGATCGAGGACTATTAAGTAGGGTAAAATAATTATTGGTGTATTTTTAAGAGTGCTATTGGAGATGAGATTTAATAGTGAAAAATATCGCTCCAAGAGTGCTTTTAAAAATATGGCAATAATTGTTTTACACTACTTATATATATGTATCGCAACCGAATTACTTCCTCTTGCGAACTACACGAACGGTCTTTTTGTTGGTCTGGCGAACCACGACATCGTCGCCCATTGCGTACTTATCCATCAACTCATCTGTGTACGAGCGGATTGTGAGCAGCTCCATATCACGCTCGGCGCTAGCCTCAAATCCCTCAACCTCAAGCGCTGCGATCATCTCGTCAATGTGCCAAGAGTTGTCGACACTCAAGACGATATTCACCGCTGAGTTGTGGATCAAATTTGTCTTGAGGCGGTAGCGCTCCAACAATGAGAAGATCGATGCAAAACGCTCCTCCAATACGAATGAGTAGTCACGTGAACGGATGGTCAACATCACCTGATCCTTCTTCAAGATCAAGATCGGAATATCGACCAACTCAGCCTCGCCATTGATCACCGTACCCATCTTCGACTTGTCGCCAAATGGACGTACGTACAACGGAATGTTCTTATTCTGAAGAGGTTTGATCGTCTTTGGGTGGATGATCTGAGCACCGCTGTATGCAAGCTCGATTGTGTCCAAATAGTTCAACTGCTCGATCTTAGTAGCATCGGGGAAGATCTTAGGATCGGCATTCAAGATACCATCCACATCCTTCCACACAGCCATACACTCAGCGTTGAGGATATTCGCCACAACGGCAGCCGAGTAGTCCGAACCCTCACGACCCAATGTTGTAGTTGTGCCATCGGGAGCTGATCCGATGAATCCCTGACCGATGAAAACGCCTGTTGTCGATCCCTTCATCTGTGCCAATAGGCGCATTGTCGATCCCTCCAAATTTACCGAGGCATCCTTGTGGCGCTGTTCCGTGAGGAATCCCTTGCGCATATCGATCCAGCGGTTAGACGTGCCAGCGAAGTTGAGATACTCCGAGATGATTGTCGTCGAGAGCAACTCGCCGAATGTAACGATCTTGTCGTACCAAAGCTCGGCATCCTCTTGGCGGTAAACGGTGTTATTTGCGACATCCTCCAACTCGGCAAAAAGAGTCTCAACAGCCTCGATGGTGGTGGGTTTACCAAACAAGTCGTTGATTATTTCTGCGTGGTAGGTTCGTAGAGCCGTTACGTGCTCCATAGACAATTTCTTGTCGCCCTTCTGAACTCCCTCGAATACAACTTCGAGTGAGTTAGTTGATTTTCCCATTGCAGAGACGATGATAAATAGATTCTGCTCGTCGCTGATAATCTTGTGGAGGTTGCGTACTCCATCGGCATTACGCACCGATGCTCCACCAAACTTGTAAACCCTCATTAAATTATTGTTATTAGTTAATTGCAAAAATGCGACTGCAAAATTACACAAAAAAATTGAGAATAAGACGAAATGATGATTTTTTTTGGTATATTTGCACAAAATCAATAAAAAGCAATATGTATAACGAGTTGAAAAATATTATCGAGCAGGCGTGGGAGAAGCGTGAGATGCTCGCAGACGATGTGGTGAAAGATGCTATCCGTCAGGTGGTTGAGGCTGTGGACAAGGGGCAGTTGCGCACCGCCGAGCCTATCGACCTTGAGAGTAGCAAGTGGCAGGTAAATGAGTGGGTCAAGAAGGCGATCTTGATGTACTTCCCGATTCAGAAGATGCGCACTATGCACGCTGGCGAGTTGGAGTTCTACGACAAGATGGATCTTAAGCACGACTACGAGAAGTTGGGCGTTCGTGTTGTGCCTCAGGCTGTTGCACGTTATGGCGCTTATATCGCTGCTGGTGCTATCCTTATGCCTTCGTATGTAAATATCGGTGCTTATGTCGATTCGGGTACGATGGTTGACACGTGGGCTACGGTTGGATCGTGCGCACAGATCGGCAAGAATGTACACCTTAGCGGTGGCGTTGGAATCGGTGGTGTGTTGGAGCCTGTGCAGGCATCGCCCGTTATCGTGGAGGACAACTGTTTCTTGGGTTCACGTGCTATTGTTGTTGAGGGTGCTCACATCTGCCGTGAGTCGGTGCTGGGATCGAACACGGTCATCACAGGATCGACGCACATCATCGATGTAACAGGCTCAGAGCCAGTTGAGTATAAGGGCTACGTACCGCCACGTTCAGTAGTGATCCCCGGAACATACAACCGCAAGTTCCCAGCAGGCGAGTACGGAGTACCTTGCGCCCTAATCATCGGTCGCCGCAAGGAGTCAACCGACAAAAAGACCTCGCTCAACGACACTTTGCGTGACTTCAATATCAGCTAAGAAGTTACGTAATGGAGAGTTTGATCTCGGTCGTTGTACCTATATATAATGTAGAGCCATATATTGTTGATGCTCTTAATTCGGTGGTGATGCAGAGCTACCGCAATCTCGAAATTATCCTTGTGGATGATGGTTCGCCTGATCGTTGTGGCGAGATTTGCGATGATTTTGCTAAGCGTGATCCTCGGATTAAGGTGTATCATATCCCCAATGGCGGTGTCGCAAAGGCTCGTCAATTGGGTGTGGAGAGCGCAACGGGCGAGTATATAGCGATGGTCGACCCTGATGATATACTTCCGTTGGATGCTATCGAGCGGCTCTACTCCAATGTGAGTGATGATGTTGATATGGTTATCGGCTCATCAACTCGATTCTATGAATCGGGCAAGGTGCGGTATGTGCGATATGCGGATAGGCTCGTCGAGGGCGATGAGTGGCGGCGGATGATTATAACGCTCTCACCCGACTATGTTGCAACACCTTGGGCTCGTATCTATCGCCGTGGACTATTCACTAAAGATAGTTTCCCTGTGTTGAAGCGTGGGCAGGATTGGATTATGAATATTGAGCTCTCGGCACGTATGCGGAGGGTGAAGATGATCTCAGATGTAGTCTACAACTACCGCTCGCCATTCGGCACGGGACGTACTCATAAGGTTGATCTTGAGCACACGAAGAGGTTGTTGGGTGTAGCGGAACAGATACTTATTGATCGGGGTATTGCCGAGCGGTATCAAGATGAGTTGCACACTACACAGCTAAATTTTATCTGTAAATGTATCCACAACAGAGCCTATATCGATTGTCGAGATGAGTGGGTTGTGCGGCTCTGTCGATCGGTGCAGCTCGACAGGTTATCATCGCTACATCGTGGTGCGGTGCGATCACTTAGGTCGGTCGCTGCACAGCGCAAATTTCGCCGCCGAATAAAACTCAAAGAGCTAACTCATAAGATTGGAAGATGGATCTGTATATATACGAAGAGACAACCTCGACAAACGACCTAGCGAGGCGAGAGACGTTTGGGCACGGTGATGCTATTTGGGCGTATCACCAGAGTGCTGGGCGTGGGCAGCGTGGCAATAAATGGGTCGGTGGCGAGGGGGAGAATATCACCTTTTCGGTGGTGTTGGAGCCTCGGTTTTTGGATGCTGTGGATCAGTTCTATATCTCGCAAATCACCGCTTTGGCGCTTACGGAGGCTATGGCTGAATTCGGTATCGAGACCAAGATTAAGTGGACGAACGATATTTATGTGGACGATTATAAGTTGGCAGGGATATTGATCGAGAATGGTTTGATGGATGGTGTGGTTGGACGTTCTGTAGTGGGTATTGGGCTCAATGTCAATCAGTTGGCGTTTGATCCATCGCTGCCAAATCCAACGTCGATGAGGTTGTTGAGGGGTGGGCGATTTCCGTTGGAGATGGTGTTGCAAACTATTCGACTGAGGTTGGTGGAGTGGTGTGCACGATTGGAGCAGGGCGAGCGAGAGGCGATAAAGTCGTGTTACCATTCGAGGCTCTATCGCTGTGGTGAGCAGCATCAATACAGGTTGGCTAGTGGCGAGGTTGTGGAGGCGGTGATCGAGGGTGTTGAGCCTCACGGCGAGCTTATCCTGCGACACAGCAATGGGCGGACTAAGGGCTATCTATTTCGAGAGGTGGAGTTTATAATCGAGAGCCGAGGGAGGTGATTTGGTGCATTGTGGCAAAAATTAACGCTGTATATGAAAAAAGATCGCAAAAAAGATTGCTGTTATGAAAATAACATCTATCTTTGCAGAAGATATGTGAGCAATTTAATCAATTTAAAAATAAATTCAAATGTCAAAAGTTACAGTTGTAGGTGCAGGAGCAGTAGGTGCTACGTGTGCTAATGTTATGGCGGCCCGTGAGGTTGCGTCTGAGGTTGTTTTGATCGACATCAAAGAGGGTCTTTCTGAGGGTAAGATGCTTGATATGATGCAGATGTCTGCAACAATGGGTTTCAATACTAAGATGGTTGGTGCTACTAACGACTACTCAAAGACAGCAAACTCAGATGTTGTTGTTATCACATCGGGTATTCCTCGTAAGCCAGGTATGACTCGTGAGGAGTTGATTGGTACTAACGCTAAGATCGTTAAGTCGGTTATCGAGAATGTTGTGAAGTACTCGCCAGAGGCTATCATCGTTGTGGTTTCTAACCCAATGGATACATTGACTTACCTTGCGTTGAAGTCAACAGACATACCTAAGAACCGTATCATCGGTATGGGTGGTGCTCTTGATTCATCACGTTTCCGTACATATTTGTCACTCGCTTCGGGTGCGCCTCTTGCAGACATCGAGGGTATGGTTATCGGTGGTCACGGTGATACAACTATGATTCCACTTACAGCGAAGGCATCTATCAAGGGTATTCCAGCATCTCAGTTCCTTTCGGAGGAGCAGTTGGCTAAGGTTTCAGCTGATACAATGGTTGGTGGTGCTACACTTACAGGTCTTTTGGGTACATCGGCTTGGTACGCTCCAGGTGCATCTGCATCATCTGTTGTTGAGTCTATCATAAAGGATCAGAACCGTATGATCCCTTGCTCTTGTTTCCTTGAGGGTGAGTATGGTCAGAGCGACATCTGCATCGGTGTTCCAGCTATCATCGGTCGCAACGGTATCGAGAAGATCGTAGAGATCGAGTTGAACGCTGAGGAGAAGGCTGCATTCGAGGCATCGGCTGCTGCTGTTCGCAAGACTAACGAGGTTTTGTCTGAGATCGGTTTGTTGTAATCTCACGCAACTCAAATAATTTGTCGCTCGGGGCTTTGGCTCTGGGCGATTTTTTTTGTTACTACCCAGCTTTACTCAGGCTTACTCAGCGTTACTCAGTAATTCTCAGTTCCACTGCAGCATCAGTTGCGGCTCTTCGAGCCGCCGCCCTCTGGGGGGTGAAAAATCCCTTTGATGAGGGAGGGCGTAGACCCAGCGATGACTGCCTTTCAGGCGGAGCAGGGGGAGCTCCCCCTGCACGAGCTAGGCGATACTTTGTATCGCCCATTCAGCGGTGTGCTTGGCTGTGTGTATTTGGCTGTGTGCTTGTCTGTGTGCTTGTCTGTGTGCTTGTCTGTGTGTATTTGTCTGTGTGCTTGGCTGTGTATTTGTCTGTGTGCTTGTCTGTGTGCTTGTCTGTGTTTGGTATCAAAAAAAACCGCCACAACAAACGTTGCAGCGGTCAAAAAATCTTGCCTGCTCGACTACCACGCAAATAGTGGGTAGTTAGCCATCATCTTGTTAACATCTGCACGTACTACAGCGATATTTGCCTCATTCTCTGGATCCTGCAATACACGATCAATCAACTCAACAATCACAGCCATCTGATCCTCCTTTACACCACGTGTCGTGATCGCTGGAGTACCGAAACGCAATCCCGATGTCTGGAATGGTGAACGGCTATCGAATGGAACCATATTCTTATTTGTCGTGATGTCAGCCGCAACCAACACCTTCTCAGCCAACTTACCCGTGAGCTCTGGGAACTTCGTGCGGAGGTCAACCAACATCAAGTGGTTGTCCGTGCCGTTCGATACAATCTTGTAACCCTTAGCTGTGAAGGCTGCCGCCATTGCCGCTGCATTCTTCTGAACCTGAGCCTGATACTCCTTGTATGATGGCTCAAGAGCCTCACCAAACGCTACCGCCTTAGCAGCGATCACGTGCTCCAATGGTCCTCCCTGAATACCGGGGAATACCGCTGAGTTGAAGATCTGAGACATCTTCTTAACAACACCCTTTGGTGTAGTCTCGCCCCAAGGATTCTCAAAATCTTTGCCCAAGATGATGATACCGCCACGTGGTCCACGAAGTGTCTTATGTGTTGTAGATGTAACAACGTGAGCATAAGGAACAGGATTCTCCAACACACCTGCAGCGATAAGACCAGCTGTGTGAGCCATATCGATCATCAACAGTGCGCCAACCTTATCAGCGATCTCACGCATACGCTTATAGTCCCACTCACGTGAGTAAGCCGATGCACCACCAACGATCATCTTTGGCTTGCACTCCATAGCCTGCTTCTCCATTGCATCGTAGTCGATCACACCTGTCTCCTCCGACAATTGATAACCAACAGCCTTGAAGTACTTACCCGACATATTCACCAACGATCCGTGCGAAAGGTGACCACCGTGCGCCAAGTCAAGACCCATAAATGTATCACCAGGCTGCATACAAGCGAAGAACACCGCCATATTTGCCTGTGCTCCAGAGTGTGGCTGTACGTTTGCATACTCAGCGCCGTAGATCTTGCATAGGCGCTCGATAGCTAGAGACTCAACTTGGTCGACAACCTCGCAACCACCGTAGTAACGTGCCCCAGGGTAGCCCTCTGCATATTTGTTTGTGAGGACTGAACCCATTGCAGCCATAACCTCCTCACTTACGAAGTTCTCCGAAGCGATAAGCTCGATGCCGTGCATCTGGCGAGCCTTCTCCTTCTCAATCAAATCGAAAATTTGCGAATCTTTTCTCATATCTATACCTTATATTAATATATGTTTCGTTGAATTAACGCCCCAAAGTTACTATTATATTTTCAAATTTGCACCAAAAACCGATTATTTTTCTACCTTTGCATCAAAATGACAAATTTAAATCAACAAAATAATTAAGATTATGAAGTTATTAGAGGGAAAAGTAGCCATCGTGACTGGAGCAGCACGTGGTATCGGTAAGGCTATCGCTATCGAGTTTGCTAAGGCTGGCGCTGATGTGGCGTTCACGGATCTTGTGATCGATGAGAATGGTCAAGCTACTGAGGCTGAGCTCATTGCAATGGGCGTTAAGGCTAAGGGTTACGCATCTAACGCAGCCGATTTCGAGGCTACACACGAGGTTGTGAAGCAGATCGTTGCGGATTTCGGTCGTGTTGACATCTTGGTTAACAACGCTGGTATCACTAAAGATGGTTTGATGATGCGTATGAGCGAGGCTCAGTGGGACGCAGTTATCGCTGTTAACCTTAAGTCAGCGTTCAACTTCATCCACGCTGTGACACCCGTTATGGCTAAGCAGCGTAGCGGCTCGATCATCAATATGTCGTCAGTGGTTGGCGTTAGCGGCAACGCTGGTCAGTGTAACTACTCAGCATCAAAGGCAGGTATGATCGGTCTTGCGAAGTCGATCGCTAAGGAGATGGGTCCTCGTGGCATCCGTGCTAACGCTATCGCTCCAGGTTTCATCATCACAGAGATGACCGACAAACTTCCTGAGGAGGTTAAGCAGGGTTGGTACTCACAGATTCCACTCCGTAGGGGCGGTACTCCTGAGGATGTCGCTAAGGTTTGTATCTTCTTGGGTTCAGACCTCTCGTCATACGTCAGCGGACAGGTTATACATTGTTGTGGCGCAATGAACTGCTAATTTTCGAGGTCGCTTTGCACGGCATTCTCGGCACTTCCCTGCGGTTTTTAATCCTCACGGGCATCAAGCCCGCTGCGGTTAAAAATCCTCACGAAGCACCAAGACTGCCGCACAAATCGACCTCTCAGCTAACGCTGTGTGAAATGCTGTGTTGGGCTGAGTAAGACTGAGTAAGGCTGAGTAAGACTGAGTAAGACTGAGTAGGGCTGGGTAACACTGTGTACTCAGCTCTACTCAGTCTTACTCAGCCCCTCGCTCTATTTCTTAGCTCGCTTTTTCTTCTCGACAATCGCATCGATTGCCGCTACTGCTGTGATGTTGATGATCTCACGCACAGGGCTCTCGATGTCGGTGAAGTGGATCGGCTTATTTAGTCCCATCTGGATTGGGCCGATCATCTCGCAGTCACTCAGAGACTGCACCAATTTGTACGCCGAGTTAGCCGAGCTTAAGTTCGGGAATACCAACGTGTTAACATCCTTGCCCACGAGCCTAGTGAATGGGTAACGCTCGTCCCTCAGCTTAGTGTTAAAGGCGAAGTTAACCTGCATCTCGCCATCGATAGCCAACTCTGGATACTCCGTCTGCATATGCTCCACAGCCTTATGAACCATCGCTGGGCTACCCTCATAGTCCGATCCAAAGTTCGAGTATGAGACCATCGCCATCACAGGCGTGTGGTTGAAGAACTTAACCGTCTCTTGTGATAACTTCGCAATATCGATCAGCGTCTCTGTGTTGGGGTGACGGTTAATCAATGTATCAGCTAAGAAGTATGTTCCACGCTTTGAGTTTACGATGTGCATAGCGCCAAAGTGCTTATACTCAGGACGTATGCCGATCACCTCTTTCGCCACCTTAATAGTGTCTGTGTAGCGAGTATAAACGCCCGTGATGAAAGCATCCGCATCGCCCGTCTCAACCATCATCATACCGAAGTAGTTGCGCTCAAACATCTTGTCATTTGCCTCTTGGAAGTTCGCCCCCTCACGTGCTCTCTTTGTTGCTAAGATGTGCGCATACCTTTCACGGCGCTCCGCCTCGTTGTCCTCACGGTGGTTGATTATCTCGATACCCTCCATATTGAGATCCATCTCTGCCGCCAACTTCAGAATCTTATCATTGTTACCCAATAGAACAGGCAGGCATATACCCTCGGCCTTAGCCATCGTTGCCGCCTTAAGCATATTTGGGTGGATACCCTCGGCGAATACAACCCTCTGTTTATCACGGCGAGCTGTCTCGTAGAGCTGTCTTGTGAGCAGTGACTCTTGCCCCATCATCAACTTCAGATGGTTGCGATAGTCGTCCCAATCGGTGATCAGTTTCTTCGCCACACCCGACTCCATAGCCGCCTTTGCTACAGCGATCGATACCTCTGTGATGAGGCGTGGATCGACAGGTTTCGGTATATAATACTCACGTCCAAAGGTGAGGTTATTCACGTGATAAGCCTCGTTCACCACATCTGGAACAGGCTGTTTCGCTAACGATGCGATCGCCTTAACTGCTGCCAACTTCATCTCCTCATTGATCGCCACAGAGTGCGTATCGAGCGCACCACGGAAGATGTATGGGAATCCAATTACATTATTAATCTGATTAGGATAGTCCGAGCGACCTGTCGACATCAAGAGATCGGGACGAGACGACATTGCCTCCTCATACGAAATCTCGGGCGTTGGGTTCGCAAGCGCAAAGACAATAGGGTCATTCGCCATCGAGCGAACCATATCTTGCGACAAAACATTACCCTTAGAGAGCCCGAGGAACATATCCGCCCCCTTTACAGCATCCTCCAACGTATATATATCTGTGCGTGATGTAGCGAACTTCAGCTTGCTGCCCGACAGTCCCTCACGATCCTTGCGGATAACGCCCTTTGAGTCGAGCATCACGATGTTCTCCACCTTTGCTCCGAGCGCCACATATAGTGATGTACAGGAGATAGCCGATGCGCCAGCGCCATTCACCACGATCTTCGCCTCCTCGATCTTGCGTCCCGTGATTTCGAGTGCGTTCAAGAGACCAGCCGATGAGATGATCGCTGTACCGTGCTGATCGTCGTGCATCACAGGAATATCGAGCTCCTCTTTCAGGCGGCGCTCGATCTCGAAACACTCAGGTGCTTTGATGTCCTCAAGGTTGATACCTCCAAATGTTGGGGCGATCGCCTTCACCGCCTCAATGAACTTATCGGGATCCTTCTCATCGACCTCAATATCAAAGACATCGATACCAGCGTAGATCTTAAAGAGCAGCCCCTTACCCTCCATCACGGGCTTGCCAGCCAATGCACCAATATCGCCCAATCCAAGCACCGCCGTTCCATTTGAGATCACCGCCACGAGGTTACCCTTAGCTGTGTAGTCATACGCTGTTTGAGGGTTAGCCTCAATCTCCAAGCAGGGCTCAGCCACACCAGGTGAGTAAGCCAGCGACAGGTCAGTCTGTGTGCTGTATGGCTTTGTTGGAACAACCTCAATCTTTCCGGGTTTACCCTCTGAGTGGTAGCGTAGTGCCGCCTCCTTTGTGATCTTTACCATCTTTAGTAAGTTTTAATTGGACAATATTTGATAATCACAAAGATATATTTTTTTTCTTAAAAATGCAACACTAGATCAACTTCTCAGCGATTTATGCCAATTAAGTAGTGTAAAACAATTATCGCCGCCTTGCAACACTCTACTAATAAAATTTAGAGATTGTGCCTACGTATTGCACCGATTCGTACCACGGGCTCTTGATCGTCAGTGTCGCCGTGCCGTAGCGTGGGCTGATCTCAAAGAGAAACGTATATGTATTAGCCGAGTATAGGCTCGTTGTGAAGCTCACTTGCCAGCCGTTGTCGGTCTGTTCGGTGAGGTAGTTGCTGAGGTCTGTGATGGTGTAGTTGAGCATCACGTGGCGATAGGGTGGGGTCATACCTTTTATATAAGGTATAAATATATCGGCTGAGTTGTCCCAAATCCCCACCTCGAAATTTGGATTCGAGAGCATCTGCATAGCACCCGATAGCTCCTGCTGCATACTCTGTGGCGAGAATTGAAAGGTGTGCGACAGGACGAGTGAGTCGACCGCCCGTTCTGTGGCTGCTTGCCGTTCGGCACGTCGTTGCTCACGTATCTCACGTGGTTCACTTTGTGGTGATGATGTTGTGTTTTGTCGCTTGGCTATCACCGTTAGGCTTAGGGCTACGGCGCAGCAAATCAGAGCTGTAATCGCTAGTGATTTCATTTTCATAGTTGTATCGTTTTGTTTGAAATGTTTAGAGCCTGTTTAAGCAGAAAAACATAAACAGATTCTTACAAAACGATGCAGTGCAAAATCTTTGCCAGCGTGGTGTTACGCCTCCTCTCTCTCGGATTTCATATACTCACGCACCTCACGAATTAGGCGGTCACGTTCTCGGCACGATACGTAGTAATGATCCTCATAAATATCGACAATCTCGACCATCCCTCGCCACTCCGAGGCGTAGATCACAACACGTTGAAAGCTCCTCAGATCGAAGAAGTGACCGTAGTACCCGAAGAATCCATTGCCGCCAAAGATGGGAAAGACCCACCCGATTTTGCGTGGCGAGATCTTCTCGATTGTGACGATCTCATCTAGGGCGATCTCGGTGGTGTCGAGCAGGCAATTTATCGTGAGGTTGTCGCTGTTGACGGTGATGTATCGAGGTATCGAGAGCGACATTAAAAGCATAAGCGCAACGATAAACGATGTGAACCAAGCCGAGATGAAACCGCCCTCATAGAGTGTGTAGAACCCTGCACCAGCCGCTGTGAAGATGGCGATGTGAAGTAGCGTTCTGTAGTAAGTTCTACGGTCGAGGTTGTATCTGTATCTATGGTTGCTCACTCGATTGGTTCTCTATTAATGTGATGCTCGATTAACTCTCGATTAACTCTTGATTAACTCTTGATTAACTCTTGATTAACTCTTGATTAACTCTTGATTAACTCTTGATTAACTCTTGATTAACTCTTGATTAACTCTCGATTAACTCTTGATTAACTCTTGATTAACTCTTGATTAACTCTTGATTAACTCTTGATTAACTCTTGATTAACTCTTGATTAACTCTCGATTAACTCTTGATTAACTCTTGATTATTCCTCTAATAACTCCCTTATTTTCTGTTGTTTAGCCTCTTCGAGTCGCTCCAATATCTGCTCGGCTAGCAACAGATCTTCGGCTGTTGTTATCTTGATGTTTTGGCTCTCACCCTCACACAACCACACCCTCTCGCCAAGGCTCTCCACGATGGAGCTCTCATCGGTGAATAAGCTGCTGTAACTCTGCATATAACCCCTGCGCAACAGCACAGCATCGAAGATTTGAGGTGTCTGCACGGCACGCAATTTCGAGCGCTGCAGAGCGTGTGATGAGCCATCTTCAGCGACCTCTCGAACTGAGTCGCTAAGCTGAATAACGGGAATCGCTGAGCCCGAAGATATTGCGCACTCCACGGCTCTGAGGATCAGTTCACGAGAGCAGAATGGACGAGCCCCATCGTGCACAGCGATGATGTCGACACTCTCATTAAGTGCCTCAATACCAGCCTTAACCGAGTTGAATCGCTCAGCACCGCCAGCGACAACTCTGTGTGTAGCAACGCTAAATCGAGCCGACAAATTTCGCCAATATTCAACCCGATCTTCAGCAACAACGACAACGATTTCAGCGGTCGGTAACGCCTCGGCAAAGGCGTTGATCGTGTGGATCAGCATCGGTTGCTGTCCCAATATTTGATACTGCTTTGGCTTTGTGCCGCCAAGCCGTTTGCCGCTGCCTCCAGCAACGATTACAACTCCAACTTTTGCCTCTATTCTCTCTTCCATATTAACTTTTTTCCAAAGCCTAAAGTGTTGTCTGTCAGCTTGATATAATTGATTGTTAGTCGCCACAGCGTGAGTGGCGCAACCGCCGCATAGGGGAAAGCCGCAATGTACTTCAGGCGATCATCGCCATCAGCTGCCGCCACCTCACCACAGATCTGCACCCCCTGCAGTTTGCCGACCACCTTGCTCTCCAACACAATTGAGGCTGCAACGTGAGGGTTCGCAACCATCTGTTCACCGTGCAGTGTATCGCTGTTCGATGCAAAGATTAGCCTACCGCCCTCGCTATCAAAGCTGTAGAATGCGTTGGAGCAGTAGGGTGCACCCTCCTTGGAGAGCGTTGCGAGGGTCATCACGTGGTGACGCTTTATAAATTTTATGATCTTGCTATCCATCTAAATATTAACTACTTAACCACGGCAGCAACGGTGACACCAACGCTGTCTGCCGCCACCTCGGGCTTAATCCGTTTGAGTGTTCTGATCTGCTCCGACTCGGGAATGTCGCCCGTGAGCTCAGCGATGATGTGATCCTTTGTGTAGTTGAAATCGGCTCTATTGCTCGCTGAAATTGGTTTTGATGGTGTTTGTGGAATCTTCAGCGGATCGATAGCTGTGCCGTGTCGCCACACTCTGTAGTCGAGGTGCGGACCCGTTGAATCGCCTGTTGAGCCAACGTAACCGATGAGGTCGCCCTGCTTAACTCGTGTGCCGTTTGCGATACCTGCAGCGTAACGGCTCAAGTGTAGATAACCCGTCATAATATCGTTCGGGTGCTTGATCTTAAGCGAGTTGCCGCCTCCGCCGCCCCATCCCTTAAAGACCACCACGCCATCCGCTACGGAGTGAACAGGTGTCCCCGTGGGTGCAGCGTAGTCAACACCGTGGTGCGGACGATAGACCTTATATATTGGGTGCAGTCGAGCATTGGAGAATCGTGAGCTGATACGTGAATATTTGAGTGGTGCTTTGAGCATCTGTTTGCGCATACTGCCGCCCAGCTCGTCCCAAAATTCGGTTTTATCCTCATTTTGTCGGAAGGGAATTGCGTAGTAATCCTTGCCCGATTGGTTGAATTTTGCGCCCCAAATCTGTCCGATTCCAACCGAAATTGAGTCCTCGACAAAGAGTTCATCATAGATCACCGTGAAGCTGTCGTTGGGTTGTACGCCAAAGAAATCGACACTCCATTGATAAATATCCTCCAGTTCGGTGGCGAGAATGTAGGGCAGCTTAGCCTCCATCACAGCGCCCCAAAGTGATGACTTGATTGTTGCGGTTTTCTTGTTGCGGATCACCTTTGTAGGTTTGCTGTCGGTCGCTACACCAATTGAGTCGCCAACCATTGTGAAGAGCACGTAGTCGATATTGTTGCGTTCGTAGGCGATGTAGTCGAGCTGTTTGTTACCCAGTGTGTCACACTTCAAAAAGAGTGTGTAGCTCTGTCCTGCACGCATTTTACGGAGCGGAAAGATCTCCCGAGCCGCCTTGTCAACCCTATCGATGTCGAGTGCTGAGCGACCATTTTTAGACATAATGTTGCCCATCGTCTGCCCCGAGAGGAGTTTGTAGGTCTCGATTGTGTAGCCCTCGATAGGCACACCGTAGCGCTTGATGATCTCAGGCTCTTTTATCGGCTCTGCCTCAGCGGTCGTTTGCGTTGCCTCTCCGCCACAGGAGTGGAGTAACGCAATGAGTGTCAGGGCGGTAAAGAGTAGTGTTATATATCGTTTCATAATAAATTTAGTCTGTAATTTTGCCTCGCAAAAGCGATTTTCGCAAAAGCACAATTTTGACAAAGGTATAAAAAAATTTATAAAAACAGCCAACTTTACCGCTGAATTTTGATAAGAGTGTGATTCGGTGAGTGAAATCTAAAATAAAAGTGAGTGAAATCTAAAATAAAATTACTATCTTTGGGAGACGAAGAGCAAGCGAAGATTTGCACGTTGATTTACTAAAAACAAAAACTATGCTAAGAAGATTGCTACTCGCAATATTTGCGCAACTTTATATAACGGGTGTTAAGTTTCGACACTTTCTCTATAACGCTGAGTTCATAAGGGGCGAAGGTTTCGATGTGCCCATCATCTGTGTCGGCAACATCACGGTTGGCGGCAGCGGTAAAACGCCTATGTGTGAGCTACTTATCGAGCACTTTGCGCCACAATTTGAAGTTGCGATTCTCTCCCGTGGATATGGTCGCCGCACGAGAGGATACCGAGAGGTGCTCGCCACGGATGACTATCATAAGACGGGTGATGAGCCGCTGCAGATGAAACAGAAGTATCCCGAAGTCTTGGTTGTTGTGTGCAAAAATCGTGTCGAGGCGGTGAAGCGTATCGCTAGGGAGCACCCCGAAGTGAATTTGATAATTATGGATGACGGTTTTCAGCACCGCAAGATTCTGCCTAAAATTAATGTAATAATGCTCGATTTCACACGCCCGTTCTACACCGACTCACCGCTGCCGTTGGGGACGTTGCGAGATACTCCCGATGAGCTGCATCGTGCTGATTACTTTATAGTTACGAAGTGCCCAGCGAAGATGTCAGACCTCGATATTAGCTTTGTAACCAGAGAGATTGAGGCGACACCGCACCAAAGGACGTACCTCACGACAATCGAAAATTTGCCGCCAACGCCAATTTCTGGAGGCGAGCCGATCGAGTTTGAACCGATACAAGAGGTGATAGCGATGGCGGCGATCGGCAACCCTGTGCCTTTTGTTGAGATGGTCGAGAAGCGCTACACTTTGGTCGAAAAATTACTCTACTCAGATCACCATAACTACAACCGTGGCGATCTGAACGAGATAAAAAAAGTGTTGAAACAGCACCCCAAAGCGGTGATCTTGACAACCGAAAAGGATTGGGTTAAACTACTGAAAAACAACAAGTTAACAGATGAGATTGCGGAGCGGATTTTCTTCACGCCAATGAAGATGAAGTTCCTCACAGGCTCATCGAGTGATTTACTTTTAAATATTGAGAAAGATGTTAGAAAAAATTAAGGGCGCAGCGAAATATATAGGCGAGCGCATCGGTGATTTTCGTCCCAAGGTTGGTGTGATTCTCGGCTCGGGGTTGGGCGATTTTGTCTCGGCTATCGAGGTTTGTCACACGATCGATTATAGCGAGATTCCAAACTTTCCCGTCTCGACTGTTGAGGGTCATTCAGGGCGTTTGCTGTTCGGCTATGTTGCTGGGCAACAGATAGTTGCGATGCAGGGGCGGTTCCACTATTATGAGGGATACACGATGGGCGAAGTAACTATGCCTGTGAGGGTTATGAAGTTGCTTGGCGTGGAGACGCTCTTTGTCTCGAACGCAGCGGGCGGCACAAATAACACATTTTTGGTGGGGGATTTGATGATCATCACCGATCAGATAAATCTTGCACCTAACCCTCTGATTGGTCGCAACTTAGATGAGTTCGGTGTGCGCTTTCCCGATATGCACGACTGTTACGACCCTGAGCTCATAGCTCGGGCAACGCAGATTGCTGAGGCTGAGGCGATTAAGTTGCAGTACGGGGTCTATCTATGCAACACGGGTCCAACATTTGAGACGCAAGCGGAGTATCGATATATGAAGATCTTGGGGGCGGATGCTGTGGGAATGTCGACCGTGCCCGAGGTGATTGTGGCTCGCCACTCATCGATGAGGGTCTTTGGTGTTTCGGTTATCACAAATTGCGGATTCAGCAGCGAGAAGGGCGACCACAGCGATGTGCAGCTGCAGGGCAAAAAGGCATCGGGACGAATGTCAAAACTATTTGTAAGGATGATCGAAAAGCTCGCTGAGTAATGAGTAACTATGTAAAGCTCAGGGGTTTTGTAGCCTCTGAGCCAAATGTTAAAGCAACGGAGCTTGGTTATGTAGTCTCGCTCCGTTTGGCAACCATCGAGCGGCTGTTGAATCGAAAGACGGGTCGTGAGCGTGAGCATACAGAGTGGCACAATGTGTCGGCTTTTGGCGATGTGGCGAAGATGATCGATGAGCGTGTGGAGGTCGGAATGGCGCTAGAGGTGATTGGCTCATTGCGCACCCGTGAGTGGGTTGACAAGAGCGGGGTAGTGCGCAAAACAACGAGTGTCTCGACCTCAGAGATAACGATCTTGGAGAGCATCGAAGGGTGCGAAATTCCGCAAGCAATCAGCGAGCTAATGGTCAAATTGCAGCCCCCAAAAAGCACAACGCCTCCACCTCAATACGAAGTGAAAGCGCCAGCCGCTGATCCCGATGAACTCCCGTTTTAGAGAGTTGTCTTTTTGTATTTGATGAATATCTCTCCATTTGTATATTCACCTTCACTGTAGCTCTCATCCATCTTAACGATCTCAACTCTTGATGTTGCAGTGCTGTCGTCACCCCATTCGTTACCATCATAAACGAGATAAACAATCTCGTCATCGCTGTTGAGGGCGATTTCAATATCTAACCCAATCTCGTCGCTCGGCAGGGTGGTGGCGCTGCAATCTTCAACAATGACCGAACCGTTATTTGTTGCGGTGAGATTCTCGTTGTATGTAAGCGTAGCAGGCGCAAAACCGCCAGTCGTGAATGTCTTGTTGTCGCTGCTCTCGGTGTTGAGCAGTGCGAGCAGATCTGTCGCTGCGGTCTGGGTTGTGTGCACTGAGCAGTGCCACTGATTGGTGTAGTTGGTCACATACTTTTTGAGCAGGGTGCTCTCCACACCGCCCTTTTGGCTGGTCATCGGCACAACAATGTCGCTCGTCTCCTCATCGCCATAGAGCAGTTTCGACTCCACAGCATCGAGCAAAAAGCTGAGTGCAGTGATTAGATACTGTTCACCCTTGACAAGGTCGATGATGCCCGAGAGTGTCCCCATCTCAGCCGTTATGACGTGTGTTGGGATCTTTAGTGCGTTACCTATCGCTAGCTTTGTGGTGCTGTTGAGGTCTGCTGTTGCGTCACTCTCCACCGCCAAATCCTCGATTGCACCCAACTTTGAGAAGAACGAGAGCGGCGAATCATTTGCGCCAAGTTCCATCGCAAAGTCCGCAAGTTGTGAGCCCGAGTGAGGTGTATCGATAGTGATGATCTTAAGAATATCGTCTCTATAGGGCTCTTTCTGAGTTGCCCCATCGCTATTGAATACGCCATCTTGAATATAGATTCTCGTGAGGATTCCGCCCATCGAGTGACCGATCACAGTCGCCTTCTTTGCCACATATCCAGCTGAGAGCATCGCTGCAAATGTGGTGTCGATAGCCTCGGGTACAACACGATTATTGGTTGAGTATGAGGCTGTTGAGGTCGATGAGTAGTCGAGTGCATAGAGCGCTGCATCGACAAATAGACCCTTAGGCTTTAAGTAGCCCAACATCGCATCGAACGTCTCGGCACTGCTCGCCAAACCGTGCGCAAAGATCACGGGTGGGCGCACCACCTCCACAGCCTTCGTTGCGCTGTTGGTCGTTCCGTTGCTGAATGTTGCGTTGATGGTGTAGTTGATGGTCGCCACTGAGGCGTTGTCGAGTGCTGCAGGGAGCTCCTCCTCTGAGGTCAACGACAATATATAATAGCTCTTGCCGTTGATGGTGTAGATCGTCTCGTCACCGCTCACCTTGCCCCAATCGACATCTGAAGTGATCTCGATTTTGGTTGCTGGGTTTGATGTATCTGCCTCGATCGCCACGACAAGTTTTGATGCTCCATCGGCTGCCAATCCCTTCACGTTTGTTGAGAATGATGGTTCGCCCGTCTCTTCATCTTCAAGTGTGATTTCAACACTATTTAATAGACCGATCAGTGTCTCAACTTTGTCGCTGCACGATGTCAATGTAAGTGTGGCTAGCGCCAACATCAGGGTAATAAATTGTACTCGTCTCATAACTTATATGTATAAATTTTTCACAAAGGTAGCTAAAATAAATTAAACCATCAAAAACTCCCTCAATTTAGTAGCTTTTTTCAAAATTAAGCACGATCTTTGACGGACGATAAAGAAACAGGATTTATGGAGTGGTTAGTTGATTGGGGATATGTAGGGCTCTTTTTTGGGGCGATCTTGGGCGCTACGGTTTTTCCGTTTAGCTCCGAGGTGTTGTTGGTTGCGTTGCTCACACAGCCCACTGCAAACCCTTATATTGCAATCAGTTGCGCCACGGTTGGCAATTGGATTGGAGGCGTTAGCTCTTATTATCTTGGTTACCTTGGGCGGTGGAGTTGGATTGAGCGCTGCTTGGGTGTGAAACGGGCTAGGTTGGAGGCGCAAGCTGAGCGAATAAAGCGTTGGGGTGCGCTCTTGGCGCTTATGAGTTGGACACCATTCGTGGGTGACATCTTCGCTGTGGGGCTCGGTTTTTATCGTGTAAACTTCAGAAAATCAGCGATATATATGTTCATTGGCAAGGGCGCACGATTTGTTGTTTGGGCGCTGCTTTATTACTGGGTCGAGCCTCTATTTACTTGACACGAATAATATTTAAACCATCTCTAAGCGGAATAATAACATTCTCAAGTCGCTCATCCTTAACAACTTGCTCATTGAATGCAAGCAGTGCCGCTGTATGTTTATCGTTGCGTTGCAGTGGCTCGACAACCTTTCCCGACCACAAAATATTGTCGGCAATGATGAATGATCCGCTTTGAACGAGCCCCCCATCAAGCCCCCCATCATGCCCCC
>JBCQUE010000016.1:0-40622 GCA_047174325.1 Rikenellaceae bacterium
GGTAATGTTTATTTTTGACTTACCATGAACTCACCCCATTCTTACTCTCTAATCTTGCTTTTTTACCTAAATATTATTCATTTTTAATCTTTTTGCAAAGGTATAAGAAGTCCCCTTATTGTCGTCCGCCACATCGACCACTGCCCTAATGCCGGGCAGGCAGCCAGCTAGCTGGCTTTTAGCAGGCTTGCGTTGTTGGGCTTAGAACTTTTCAAGTTCTAAGATTTTGTCACACATCAACTTATGCAAATAAATTTGCCTAAGTTGATGTGCAACAAAATTTTATTAAAAGCCGTTGGCTTTTAAACCCAACACGAGGGTAATTAGCGTGGCACAAGCGATAAAACGCCTGTAATGATCTGATAATTCGAGCATTACAGATATTTGTACAGCAATAGATATAAACCAAAAAGAAGTAGAGCGATGAGACGACAAGCAACGATAGAGCCATTGGTTGAGAGTGCGACAACGAGTTGGGACGGTGTGCCGCTGGAGTGTTACCCTTCGGGCAGACCGACATTCACTATGCAGCGCCTCACCATTCCGCCACACACACGTATGGAGCCACACACTCACTCGATAATGCAGATCGGTTACATTCTCTCGGGCGAGTTAACCATCACATCGGAGAGTGGCGAGAGCGTCACTTTTCGGGAGGGCGAGCCCGCTATCGAGGTTGTCGGCAAGGTTCACTATGGCGAGAATCTTGGCGATGTCGACACTGTTGTTATTGTTGTCTCGTTGGTTTAGGGGTTTGCTTGTATGAGCTGAGTAATACTCAGATTTACTCAGATTTACTCAGCAACAACCGCAGCATTACCGCCCTCTGGGGATTTTTTTTGAAAAATCCCTTTGATGAGGGAGGGCGATTGCTTGCTTTGGTCGCTGGCGTACTGCCTTTCTGGCGGAGCACTTTTAACTGTCAAGCCAGCTAAAAGGGAGCTAGCTCCCCTCCCCCTGCAGGAGCGAGGCGATACTTTGTATCGCCCATCCAGCGATGGACAACTCATATGCGCAAGCCTGCTAAAAGGGAGCTAGCTCCCCTAATAACGGTTGTCGTAGGCTACGTAGAAACCGCTGCCGTATGTCGAGGCGTAGTAGCGACCCTTCACGTTGTAGTCTATAGCGATGTCATTCACCCTGTCGCTCTGTCCATTGCCTGTGTTGATCTTGACCCACGTTGAGCCTCCATCACGTGATAGATATGTACCGGGGTTGATAGAGCTTATATTTGTTGCAGGCAAGGCGGTGAGCAGCAGCACTTTAGCGTCCCACTTGGCGCTCTCTATTCGTGATGGATATGGGTAACTGAAGATTTTGTACCAACTCTTCATATCATCATAACTCACCCACAAACCGGTGTGCTCATCATCCGCCTGAGAGTTATTCGACCCCACGGTGACGTAAGCCGCACCATCCTCGGCGAAGTGAATATCGTTCATACCGCTCCACGACACCTTCTCACCATTATCTCCCGTCACATAGTTGCTCTTTGAGCCTGTGTAGATGGTCATAAACTTAGTCGATTCAACCTCTTCCCAGTGGTCGCCATACGCCTCCAACTTGAAGAGACCGCCATAGCTACCCTCCAACGCTGCATAGAGCGTACCCGAGCCATCGGGCGCTAGGGCTATTCGTGGCACTGTGCCGTACCCCTCGGTGTTTGCTACACCCTTGTTTTGCGATACGGGGAGCGGCGTTGCGTAGTCACGGCTAAATGTCTTGCCGTAATCTTTGGAGCGCCACACACCGAAGTAACACTTCGAGTCGCCAACAAACGCCAGCTGAAGCGCACGCATCGGCACACAAAAGTACATATAGTTGGGTCGGTTGGGGTCGATCGTGAGACAGAGTTGATGCACCGATTGGTCACCACTATACGCATTTTGATCCCACACACCCGTAGCCTCGCCATAATCCTCCCACGTAGTGCCGCCATCGGTGGAGCGCATCAGGTCGCCCATATTTGTTTGGCGGAAGAATGTTGCGTAGTGATAATTGGCGTTTGTGGGGTCGATCGTGTAGGAACTCAACGACATCTCGCTCGTTGTAAAGCGCACATTCTTAGCCACTTGATCAGCCGAAGAGGAGCTATTCTCTGCCGAGTCGTAGATCCAGAGACTATTCTCGCCCGAGCTGCAGTAGATCTTATTTGGCGCAAGTGGCGATTGATAGAATCCGTGCCCCGGGACGTTGCTGTTTCCAGCCCCCACGTAGGTGTTGTCTGCCTCGCTCACATATACATTACCGATGTCTTCCCACGTCTCACCGTGGTTGTATGAGAAGATCGAGATCTTCGCCATTTGGGAGTGCAGCACCGTACCGTCACAGTTGTAGCGGGCGAAGTTCGCACCCTTAGCGTCATATATATCTGTGCCGCCCTCATCGTAGTGTGCAGCGTCATTCATCCACTCGCTCAGATAGGTGAAGGTCATATTGTTGCCCATCGTCTGCCCACGATCTACCCAGTAAGCGTAGTCTGTTGCACAAGCTGAGGCATATGCACCCTCTTTGTCCCACCACGCCAAGCCGTTACGAGCAGCGACTTCCCACGTCTCGCCACCATCCTCGGTTTTCCACAGCATTCCGGGGCGGATATTGTTGCGTGAGGAGTTGGAGTACTCATTGACCAAGATTATGCGGTTCTCATCGTTGGGGTCGACCTCCATCATCACGAAGCGGCTCATCAGTTTTGTAGGCTTAGTGAGCGATAGTGTGCCGCCGCTCGATGCTGAGGTGTTGAGATTATCCTCATCACCACCTGTCCAAAACTCCTTGAAGTAGTGTGCGGCAGCTGTAGCGTAACTTGTCTTACAGGTGTAGGCTAGGGTGTTTATGTTGACATTGAGTCCACTCATATCGAGCGCTTTCCACGTCTCGCCCTTGTCGCTACTGACGAATACGCCACCACCGTGTGTTGTGATCTCGCCATCCTTGTATGTCCACGTAATATCAGTTAGGGCGAATAATTTTTTACTCTTGCTGTGATACTTTAGTGAACGTATCACCTCGTTGCTCGTGTAGGTGTAGGTGCTGCCATCGGGTGCTGTGATGGTGAAGGGGAAATCTTTGCGTATCTTCTTGTAACTCCACGTCATACCCGAATTTGTACTCTTATAGAATCCGTAGTTTGACGATAGATATATTGTGCTGCTCTCATCAGGGTCGACAATTATCGACTCTACATCGGTCTCGCTATGTAGACCTGAGGTGTTACACTGCGTCCACGTGTTGCCCTTGTCGGTGCTGCACCACACCTTATTTTTGCTGTTGGCGATCGCTGTGGTCTTGTATTGTGTCGAGTCGGAGTAGTAGCCGTTGAGCCTATGGGCAGGGAAGAGGGTGTTGGCGTAGTCACGCATTCGACCCGCTCCAGCGTACCAAGTATTATGATTTTTAGGGTTCACAGCGATGCAGCTAACGTAGTGATCCGAGAAGGTTTCGCTCGCCCAACGGCTCCACGAGAGACCCTTGTCATTGGTGAGATAGATGCCGTCCGAGTCGTCATCCGTAGCGAAACCAAAGGTGTCATCCTCACGTGAAAAGTCGAGGCTTTGGATCTCGCCCACGCCTCGGTCGCCATCACCGCTGTACGCCTCAGCGTCCCAATTGAGTAGCGTTGTGTAGCTCTTTCCTGCATCGGTGCTAACGTATGAGTTGCCCATATTGGGCGAGATATATAGATAATTGGGGTCGGTCGGGTGCCAATGCGCCACCTTATTATTTCCGCTCATTCCCGGCCCGAAGGATTGCCACGTGATGTCGCTGCTCGATGATACCTCTGTGGTGTAGAGGTCAGGTTGGTCGACAAGTAGTGCATAGTGTTGATAACCAGCTGGGTACTCTCTATAGGTCACCTCCTCAGTCTTTTCGATTATCACCCCTCCGCTCTTGTTCTTAAGCTGCACGGTGAGCGTGCAATCCTCCAGCGTCATCGGCAGGATCATAGCGTAGATAGTGAGCAGGCGGTTATCCTCATCCTTAATATCTTCGTCCGTCAACTCTACATCGATCTCGATTGTGTCGCTCATAACCTTGTCGCCGCCATCGATGCGCTGCTCCTCGACGAATTGCGACTGTGAGGCGGTGAAGATGAGCTTGTCTACACTCGATGCCGCAACGCCCTCATCGAGGGTGAAGAGGAACTTGATCTGAGCCGTTTGGTGCGACATCGGGATCACCTCATCGAGGTTAGAGGTCTCAGCGTAGAGATATGTACTCTCCGCCAAGTGGCTCATATCGCCATTGCCCTTTTGTTGCTGTGAGCTAAGGTTCATTAGGTTAGAGCTCAGTGGCGAGAGCGTGGCGGCAGAGGCTGGATAGAGCAATTCACAGGTTACATCTGTGGGTTTTGTATCTAAGCCGTAGAGCTCAAAAAGGTTCTCCTTGTCGGGGTTGTAGTTGAAGTCGTAACTCTCATCGTTGCTGTCGAGTAGCCGTATCACATCGCCCTCGCTCCACTCCATCGAGAGACCCTCGGCGTAGTAAACGGCACGTGTGAAACCATCGGTCGAGGCGCTAACATCGATCTTGATCGTCTGTTCGGTGATCTCTGGGTCGGGTATCTCTAGCTCGCCTGGGTCGACCACTTCGGGATCGCCTTCGCAGCTGATAATGAATAGAGATGAAGTTGCGAGCAGCAGATACGCAGCCCGTGTGAAGAGGTGTTTCATAGGTTGGTTGGCGTTACTTAAGTTGATGATTGAGCGTAAAATAGAGATTTATTTTGAAATTGCCAAAAATATTCACTATTTTTGCACTCAATATCTGAAAAACAAGATTATGACACGAGAGAGACGAGTGCGCTTTGCACCAAGCCCGACAGGAGCGCTCCATATTGGCGGCGTTCGTACAGCACTATACAACTACCTCTTTGCTCGACAGGGGGGCGGCAAGATGATACTTCGTATTGAGGATACCGATTCGCAACGCTTCGTTGAGGGGGCTGAGGAGTATATCCTCGAATCGCTCCGCTGGGCAGGTATCGAGATCGATGAGGGTGTCGGTGTCGGGGGAAAACACGCCCCTTATCGCCAGAGCGAGAGGCGTGAGATCTATCTGCAGTATGCACTTCAACTTGTCGATGCAGGCTGGGCTTACTACGCTTTCGATACAGCCGAGCAGCTCGATGCAAAGCGTTCGGAGGCTGAGGCACAGGGGCGCACCTTCGCATATAACTACACCGTTCGTGAGGAGTTGCCAACGTCACTTTCGCTCTCGGCCGAAGAGGTCAAGGAGCGTATCGAGAGGGGCGATAAGTGGGTGATCCGCTTTAAGATACCTATCGATGAGGTTGTCGAAATGACGGACTTGATACGTGGCGAGGTGAGCGTAAACACCTCAACGCTAGATGATAAGGTGCTCTACAAATCGGCCGACAAGCTGCCGACGTATCACCTTGCGAATGTCGTTGATGATCGCTTGATGGAGATCTCACACGTGATCCGTGGCGAGGAGTGGTTGCCCTCGTTACCGCTGCACTACTTGTTGTATCGAGCATTGGGTTGGAGCGATTTGCAGCCCGAATTTGCACACTTGCCGCTGCTGCTCAAACCTACGGGTGGCGGTAAACTCTCGAAGAGGGATGGCGATAAATTGGGCTTCCCCGTCTTTCCGCTTAGGTGGCAACCAGCTGAGGGTGAGGCGAGTAGAGGCTACCGTGAGGATGGATACTTAGCCCCTGCATTTATAAATATGTTGGCGCTGTTGGGTTGGAACTCAGGCACGGAGCAGGAGATATACACGATGGAGGAGCTCACCGAGGCGTTCTCGCTGGATCGTGTCTCAAAGGCTGGCGCACGCTTTCAGCCCGAGAAGGCGAGGTGGTTCAACGCTCAATGGATCAGCCGAATGACAGCTGAGGAGCTTGCGCCATTGGTGCAGCCCTACGTTCGTGCCGAGGGGCTCGATGTGAGCGATGAAAGAGTTGGAGAGGCTGCATATATAATGCGTGAGCGAGCATCACTGCTGCCCGACTTTTGGGAGCTCATCAACTACTTCTTCGTAGCGCCTACGGAGTATGATGCAAAGCAGGTGAAGAGGTATTGGAAGGGTGATAACCCCCGTATCATTGGCGAGGTGCGTGACCTCTTGGCGGCGATCGATGACTTCTCGTTGGAGAACACCGAGGCGATTGTCGGAGCGTGGATCGCTGAGAAGGGGTACGGAATGGGACAAGTGATGAACACGCTGCGTTTGGCGCTGGTCGGAGCTGGTAAGGGGCCGGGAATGTATGACGTTACGGCATTTATCGGTCGTGAGGAGTGTGTGGAGCGTATCGACCGCTTGATCGCAACACTTCCTGCACCACAACCACAACAGGCGGAGTAAGATGGAGATCGATCAATATCTATATGACCTCAACGAGGCGGGTGAGGCGATTGTTGCCTACCGAATGAGCGCACCCGATGGGGGTTCGGTTGAGGTGTGTAACCTTGGAGCGGCTGTTTTGTCGTGGAGCGTTGGTGGTGAGGATCTCGGCTCGGGCGTGGCGGTTCGTGGGTTGCGTGGTCTGCAGGGGTCGGGGCTCGATAACTTTGGAGGCGTGAAGTTCTCAGAGCTGCTTTGGGAGAGCCGTGTCGAGGTTAATCGGGTGGTGATGTCACTATCGTTCGAGAGCGATGGCGTGGGGATTATGTGCGAAGTAATCTTTGATTATGACGATGATAACACCCTTGAGATCACCTACATATACTGCACCGATGCCGATTACGAATTTGACCTAACTCACAACCTAACCCTAGCAATAGATAGTGGCGAGGGGCTGCAAATGGTCGAGGGGCACAAAAAACCGATACTCGGCTACGTAGGCAAGAGCGGCAAAATAGAGATATATAGCTCACAACCAGCAACATACACAACAACGGGCAAAACAGCAATGGTGGACAATGCTCCATTTAGAGAGGCTGATGTGCGCTACGTTGCTAAGTCGCTGTTTCGGATTGTTGACCGCCCGAGCGCTGAGTAGCGCTGGGTAGCGCTGAGTAGGGCTGAGTAGCGCTGAGTAGCGCTGAGTAGCGCTGAGTAGGGCTGGGTAGGGCTGAGTAGGGCTGAGTAGGGCTGAGTAGGGCTGAGTAGGGCTGAGTAGCGCTGAGTAGAGCTGAGTAGCGCTGAGTAGAGCTGAGTAGAGCTGAGTAGCGCTGAGTGATGCTGAGCTGTTGAGCTGCTGAGCCGTTGAGACTCTTGACACTTGCAATCAGTTTTCGTGTTGGGTTTAAAAGCCGCAAGGCTTTTAATAGAATTTTAATACGGAGTTAGTTATTGCAAATTCATTTGTAATAACTAACTCCGTATCAAAATCTTAGAACTTGAAAAGTTCTAAGCTCAACAACGCTTAAATCCACCGAAGCGAGCAAAGCTAAAAGCCAGCTAGCTGCCCGCCCGCCCTGCATTAGGGCAGTGGTCGCTTGACCACAGCCGTGACCGAGCAGCACTTTGGAGGACCTTTGAAATTTCGCCGCCTACAGGTGGTCTAGTCTTCGTTGTAGAATTGGTAATCTCTATGGTTGTGCAGGTGTTTCTCTGCGTGTTTTGGGTCGGTGTAGAGTTTTAGGAATGCTTTGCCTCGTTTCTCTTGGAAGTATGGGTGGTCAAGCGTTAGACCTACATACTTCTCTTTAAGGACTTTGAGCATCTCTTGGTGCACCTTTTTATACTTTGGATTGTTTTCAGCACGCACGTAGCCCTTTCCATCGTGACTATCACCGCAGTAATAGAATCGACCCTCGGGCACTCCCAATATTGGGTTGTAGACCTCCAACAGGCAATCTCTTGTGCGGAGCAGCTGTGTTGTTCCGATGCAGGAGTGGATCATATCCTTGTGTTTATTGCTCTTGCCTATGAGGAAGTCGACCATCGATACGCCGCAGAGGTCTTTGGGTGTTTTCGACCCTGCAAAACCTGCGAGTGTTGGGAAAATATCTGTACCGTCACATATCTCGCTAGTGAGCCCACGAGCCTTGATACCCTTACCCGAGAAGATAAACGGCACACGACAACCACGCTCCACGCCTCGGCTCTTAGCTGTTATTGCTGTTCCATTGTCCGCCATAAAGATGAAGATCGTGTTATCCATTTTGCCCGACTTCTCAACCTGATCGATAATGCGACCGACCAAAATATCTACGTAGTCGATCATCTCGACAAACTGCTTATCGCCACTCCCGTCATTGCTGCCCTGCTTAGTTGTCAGTGGAGTGCTAACGTAGGGCCCGTGAGGCAAGACCATCGGATAGTACGCCAAGAACGGCTTATCGCCACGTGACGACTTGCTGATGAATCGACACATAAAGTCGGTGAAGATGTCGGGACCGAAGTCTGTCGGTGTTGTCTCGACCATCTTTCCATTCTCGACGATGCAGGGGTGCCAATATCTCGCCGTGATACCTCGGGGCATCTCTCGTCCGCCTGTCCACTTGGGTAGCCCCATCTTCTCAAGCTCTGTATCACCCTCCCACATACACCACTCATCGAAGCCGAGTTTAGGGTCATTTTGGTGCTCAGCGCCGCCTACGTGCCACTTTCCAGCCACCGCTGTTGTGTAGCCAGCATCCTTCAGGCTCTTGGAGAATGAGTCGTGAAAGCTGAATAACTTCTGTGACCCATCGGGCATCGGCAGGGCGAAACCATTGTTCCAGAAACCTGTTGTCGTTGCATACTTGCCCGTCATAAGCTGCGCACGTGCAGGTCCACTCAGCGCTGAGTTCCAGCCGCTCTGAAAGGCTACACCGCTCTGAGCTAGGCGATCGATGTTTGGGGTTTTGGTCTCGGTGTTACCGTAGCAACCAAACATATCGCTGCTCACATCGTCACACAAAATCACCACGAAATTTGGGCGCTCATCCGCCCCTTTTGTCTTTGCAGCCTTTGCCGCCTGTGCTGTCTCTACCGACTGAGCGGCTAGCGATAGACCTATGATTGGCAACGCCAATTTGTAATTTACACTATTCATTTTATTAAGTTATAAGTTATGGGAGCTAGCTCCCTTTTAGCTTTAGCTTGACGGTTTTGATTATAAGTGATGTAGTTATCTTGTTTTAAAGCTCCACACCTCGCCATCGTTGATCCGCCAAAAGTAGCTCTGTTGCGCCTTCAGCCCCTTGGGTGTGTAGATGTTGTTTCGCTGTGTCGAGACCAATTTGAGCTGCTCGGGGCTCTCGCCTATGAAGATCTTAAACTCCTCAGCGCCATACTCGCCCAACCAAATTAGGTCACAATCCCTCTCTGCATCAGCACCATTCATCGGGATTGGTGATGTTGCAATACGCTCCTTGCGCCCAGCGATCCAGTACTCCGTGTCGCCAAATTCGTACGCTCCAACATCGGGACGCAGCCCCACAAAATCGAGATCAAAACCCTCAACAGCCTCGCCACCATCAACGAGCAGTGAGCCCTCACGAGGTCTAAAATCACGTGATGCAGGGTCACGCAAGAGATTCGCTATATCGCTGCCACAGACTACATTATGGCTCAATTTACCTGGAGGCGGAATCACCGTTGCTGGTTTATTTATATCGCCCGAGAGCTCCCCCGCAAGGTTATTCTTCGTCACCGTCTCAAAGTTACGACCATTAATTTTAATATTTGCCGAGATTATGAGATCATTTTTCTCATTGTCGAAACAGGTGTTGTTGAATATGAAGTGGTTGTCACCCTTGATAAACATCCGCTCCGTGCTCCAGACAACGTTGTGGTGCGCTGTGCAGTTCGAGCCCCACGGTGAGTTTGGCAAATTTGCATTGTCAAACCTGATACCCTGCTTCACAGCGTCGTGAATCCAGTTGTAGCGAACGATTGTGCCGCTCTGTCCACCGACACTGATCTGCACCAACGCCCCATCGTTCTGCAAAAATCCACACCGAGAGAGGTCATTGAGCTCGACAATCGCCTCACGCCCCACCTGCAGCATCTCCGAATTGCCTGTGTTGTAGGCTCTATTTCGGCGGAAGTGCAGAGCGACCGTCTGACCCAAATCGAACATAAATCCACCTGCATTGATACAGCTGAAATCGAAGTCCGAAAAGTTGCAGTTATCGACCAAACAGTTGCGCCCACGCATCTTAATCGCTGGTCCATCGCCATACGAAAATGTGCAATTCACAACCCGATAGTCAACCTCAGTCTCGACCCCTTTGCTCACCATTGCCGTGGTCTCAACGATGCCAATATCGCCAACCATTCGGCGGTTATAGCTCGGGAAACGGAAATCACAATCCTCAACCGTGATGCCGTAACAATTTGTCACTGAGAGTGTTGTGCCGAAGAACTCCACGCCACGGATTGTGATGTGTCGGCTCTCTCGTCCTGTGAAGAAATATGTCTGCACCTTACCCTCGATGTTGAGCTCCTTGGGGCTCTTACCCTCGGGTGCATAGAGATACAGCATCGACTTTTTGGTGTCATAAAACCACTCCTCAGCCACATCTATAAGCTCACGTTTGCCCTCGATGAAGTAGCCGTGGCGAGCAACCTCACGGTCGGTCGTAAAGTGACCCTTGACCGTTGATTTATCATATTCAAAGCTCGTTGAGCCAGCCTTGTGGCGTGTGATGCGTGACGTATAGGTTCTGAACGAGCCCGAGTTGACCACAATCACACCGCCACCCTCCAGCGAGAAATCGAGCTCCTTAAGCCTCTGATTCTCATATCGACCCATCTCGCCACCCTCGGGAAAGATCTGCGAAACACTCTTGTCCCACACCGACCCATCGTACCAATTTGCATTTGGATAACGTGCCGATGTCATACTTCGCCCATCGACAAAGAGCTGCGTAATCGGCTGCTTGAGTGGCGCTGAGTAGACTCCATCCTCGCCCCTACTCCACTTCAGCCCATTGAGGTCGACCGTGCCTGAGAGCACCACCCTCTCGCCCTCGTAAGCCTCGATTATAATTGGCGCTGCATCGCTACCCGTAAGCTCCGTGAAGCTAATCTCCTCACGATAAACGCCCTCACGAATGATGCAGCGATCCCCAGCCGTGAGCCTCGTCACAGCCCGAGCGATGGTGCGTAGTGGCGCACTCTCCGAACCCTCAGCCCGATCGTTGCCCCCAGGCGAGACATATATATCCCGAGCCGAGAGCGAAGAGCTGACGAAGAGCAGTACCGCCAAAATTATATACCTAACCTTCATAGAATTAAGGGGACTTCTAATAATTCCCCGATTTTAATTTTTGGTTAATAATTGCCCATTTTTGATTTTGCAAAAGTGGGTTGTAGTGGCTCTACCACCTATTTTTGTGAAATCAAAAAGGTGTGGTTAGTAGCCTAAAAGTAATTTGGGGAATTATTAGAAGTCCCCTTAAATCTTTAAAAAGTTATTACTTCAATCCAAAAACATCTGGATAGAGCGCCTCGATCGAGAACTCATCGCCAACAGATGCGGCCGTCTCACGATACAATTTAGCCATCCTCTTGATGATCTCACGGCTATCCTCTCGCTCCGAAATGTCGTTCATCTCCAACGGATCTCGCTTAAGATCAAAGAGATAGAAACGCTTTGCATCGGGAATAAAATAGATCTTATAACGCTCATCACGCACCATTCGTTGCCGCTTAATATACGAACCATAGATCGCCTCACGCACCGCTGGAGCCTTTGCGCTCTTCACCAACGGCAACAGCGATTTGAACTCCATCGTCCGAGGCTGCTCGACCCCCGCTACATCATAAATCGTGGGGACAAGATCCTGAAGATAGACCAACTCACGGCGGCGCTCGCCACGAGGCAATCCACACCCTCCAATCACTAGGGGCACCTTCACACTATGCTCATACATACTCTGCTTGCCCAATAGCCCGTGGTTACCCATCGCCAAACCATTGTCGGCACTCAACACGATGAGTGTCTTGTCCGCACGTCCGCTACGCTCCAAGCTCTCCATCAATCGACCAATCTGCTGATCGAGGTGAGTGATGATTGCGTAGTACTCCTGTCGATGCTTCTGCACAGCGTACTCCGTGCGTGGAAAGGGCGCAAGATCCTCATCACGCAGCCTTTGGTCACACTCCATCTCGACCATCAAAGGGTGTTGCTGCTGGAACGACTTAGGGACGTTAATCTTATCGACGGGATACATATCGACAAACTCCTTAGGCGACTGTCTCGGGTCGTGCGGAGCGTTGAATGCACAGCTTATAAAGAGCGGTTTCTCGGAGCTCTTATTGCGATCGATGTAGCCAATCACCAAATCAGCCTGCACCTCGCTCCAGTGCTTACCACCCTTCCAATATCCACCCATCGATGTGTCCCACGGCTGCCAAGCGTTGTCCTCACGGCTCTGAGGACGAGCATACCCCACCCTCGTTGTCTTGTAGTTATCTTCGGGCATTCCGGGGCGCACCGCCTCCACCTCGTCAAATATGTTGGCTGGGTTGACGTGCGCCATATGCCACTTACCCGTGTGATAGGTCTTATATCCGCCCTTGCGCATCACCTGAGGCAGCAGCAACTCACCCTCAACGAGCGATTTGAATTTGTCGGTGTTCTGTGCCGCAAAGGCTCTCCAGACACCCATACCCGTCATCAGCTGTGTGCGGCTCGCCATACTCACCGCCCCGTTCCACGCACCCATATTATAGGCATTCTCAAACCTAACACCACCCTTTACGATGCGGTCGAGGTTGGGTGTAATGACCTGATCGTTGCCCAACGCCTTGATTCCGTTGTAGGTCATATCGTCCAAGAAGATGAACAACACATCGGGCTGCTGCTCCCGTGCCTGCAAAGCTGCTGCGGTCGGGATCAATATTGTCGCTAAAAATATCTTTTTCATAATTTATTTGTTGTTTTGGTTTTGAGTTTTGGTTTCCCAGCCTTACTCAGCCTTACTCAGCTCTACTCAGCCATACTCAGCCATACTCAGCTCATACAAGCAAGCCAAGCTAAAAGGGAGCTAGCTCCCCTACCAGAAGTCGTAAATTTCGCTCTTCTTGCGGTTGCGGTGCAGATTAACGCCACTGTGGTCATCAGCATAGTCCAGCGCTCGGTAACGCTCAGGGTAGTCAGCCGTGAGACCAATCTCACTAAGGTCAATCGCCTCGATACCTAACGACTTCGCTGGCGAATCAGCCGCTAACGTGAATTGTGCCTTCGCTGCATCCTCAAACATCGGGTCGGCAATGACGCTGTTTTGGTCGACACCACCCTCCGCATTTTTAGTGATGTGCTTCTCGGCTGCCGCACGGCTCTTTGCAATCCAAATCAAGTTGTTATCGGTCTTACAGTTGTGCGGTAACGAGATCCCCTCCGATGCACGATACGACTCACGATAGAGGTTGAGCCTAGCGCCCGACTCATAAAAGATGTTGCGCTTAACCTCCGAACCATAATCAGCCTCCTCATCGGGATATGATGCCCATCTAATCGACTCGGCAACGCTACAGTCAACGATGTAGTTATTCAAGATGTGGTTGTAACCCTTGTGGACAATCGCCGCAACGTTGCTCATATTGATTATATTCTTCTCAAAGGTCGTTCCTCGCTGCCAATCATCCGTGCGCAACACCCCCGAGGCGTGGCTAGCGATATGATGCACATAGTTATTGCGAACAATGTTGCCCTCACCAGCTCCCGAGACATTCAACACCGAACCGTCACCCAACGCCTCCAACGCCCTGTAGACCTCATTATACTCAACGATGTTGTTGCGAGCGTGTAGATACTTCAACGTCGTGAGCCAATACTCGCCCAACGTGATCTTGCCCGACTTATAGTTAGCCAAATCCTCAGCCGAGATTTCGTGACGACGAATAGTCTTTGATGCCTCATCGAAATCACACCACTCCTTAACCATAATCGGCGTACGAACTCCACAGAGACCCACACCCTTGCGAGGCACGTGATGGATCAGGTTGTGTGAAATCAGATTCTCGCCACTCTGCCAAACGAAGATTCCAGCGCCGTGCGGCACAACCTCACCCACGTGGTGGATCAAGTTATTTGTGATTGTGTTGCCTCGGTTTACATCCTTAGTTCCGGGCCCGTAGCCGCAAAGCAGGATACCCATATGACCAACGTAGTTAATCAAGTTGCGATCGATCGTGTTGCGCTGAGCGTGCAGATCGAGACGAATTGCCGAGTTAGCCGACTGTGTGAAGTGACACTCCGAGATACGGCACCCCTCAGCACCACGCAATCGAACCATTGCATTTGGAGCGTCGAACTTGTCCCAATCGTGTTGTATACCCCAACCCTTATGGTCAGCTCCCCAAGTGTAACGACCTGCACGTGTGAACTTCAACCCCTCAAAGGCGAGATTCTTCACGGGCTGATCCTCCGCACCATCATAGTTGATATTGCCCTCCACCAAGAGGTACTCAATGAGGCGTGGCGCAACGATGTTGTCGAGCCTCTCGCCCTGGGCTGGGTAGTAATAAATCTCACCCTTGAGTGTTGCAAATCGACCCTCGGTGAGGTACTCCAATACATTCTCGACCCACGGTTTAGTGTGGCTGAGTTTCGATCCAGCTGGCGCATTTGCCTCCAGCGTTGTGTAGACGATCTTACGCTTAGTGTCGATGCTCTTAAGCGGCAAGAGATTCATCACCCACGGCACGGGTGCAAAGCCAACCTCAACCTCATCGATGTTGACCAAGTTGGAGAGCAGACCCTCAGGGTCGTCATAATTGAACTGTGTCAAGAGGTAACGATCCTTGTCGTAATAGACATTCATACTTCGAGAGGATTTGTAGTTGGTGACGTTGTCGATCTTGGTCGTCTTGTGTCGCTCCAACGGAATTGGGTCGAGCGGTTTGATCTGGAAACCCTCACGGTGAGAGCGGTCGATACGCTCGCCATTGTTATAGATGTTGTAGACACGCCCCAGCCCCTCGGGTATCCGTGTGACGTAGATCTTACCCTTAGCGCTTTGGAGTGCAGCAGGAAGGTCGGTCGCCTCTCGCCAGCTGTTGACCTTAATATCGGAGCTGATTGTTGGGGTCTCGTCAGGGTACGCCTTATATATATAGGTATAGCCATCGGGAGCTGAGTCCTCGACCCCAAAGCGTAGCGTCCTGCTCAAACGATATTCGCCACCCCTAAGGTAGACCGTTATGTTGCGCTGCCTCTCACGTTCGTCCATCGAGCGTATCATATCTCGTGCCGCCTCGATAGTTGCCAACGGTGAGTCGATCGTACCCACATTGGAGTCACTTCCATTGGATGGTGAGACATAGATCGCAGCCTCACGATTGCCACACGACACCGCCCCCAAGAGCAGCATCGACAGCAGTAATTTTAATCCCTTTTTCATATCTTCGCTATTTAGTTTTTACCTCTCACAGATTTTGTTTTTCCTCTATACAAAATTACCCACAATGGCGATCTTTCTTTTATCCATAATTGACATTAGTTATAACAAATTCACCAAAAGCTACTCTCAGCGCACTCTAGCGGTGTTAATTATGTTCTAACTATTTGAAATCCAAAATAAAATATATATCTTTGGAGTAATAAGTAGTGTAAAACAATTATTGCCATATTTTTAAAAGCACTCTTAAAAACACACCAATAATTATTTTACCCTACTTAAACCACACTTAAGATCTTAAACAGATTTTTAATGACTATGCGAAACCCTCTGCTTATAACCCTAACCACACTGCTCTGCACCCTAACGCTCCAAGCCGCCAGTCAGATCCAACTCGAACGAAGTTTCACCAGTTACAAAGCCGAGAAGATCGAGAGCCGTGATGGCTTTCTACAGAACACCGCACTCAACATCACTCAAGATGAGAGGGGTTACCTCTGGTGCTCGACACCCAACGGGCTCTATCGTTGGGATGGTTACAACTTCGAGATCTTTTATAACGACCCTAAGGATGAGCGGAGCATCGAGAGCAGCTCGATCCTCTCGATAAGTGAGTGGTTTGGCGGCAAACTCTGCTTCACAAATAATAATGTGATCAACATCTTCGACCCCAACGATCGAGGTTTCCAGCGAATAGCGATACCGGGGTGCGACAGCAGCTTTCGGGTGACCGACCTTGAGATCGATCGCAACAACGATGGCGTGGTGTGGATATTGAGCCGTGAGAGCATCAAGGTGCTCCAGCTCAACGAAGATCACTCGACCATTGAGAGCTCCATAGCCGAGCTACACAACCTCGACGGCACACCTGCAGCAACGCCTTATCGGCGAATGATCAGCGACAAGAGCGGCTACATTTGGCTACTCTCGAACAACATCGTCTCCTGCAACCGATACTCAAAGGAGCGAGGCGTTGAGACGATATATAGATATTACGCACGAAACGCACGAGAGCTGCTGATCGACCGCACTGGACAGGTGATTATCTACTCGCTCGGCAAGATCACAATCATCAACCACAACCGAGAGCAGGATGACTTCTACAGCGATGAGATCGACATCAAACAGAGCGGTATTCAGCTCGACAACCTCTTGTTGGGCTCAGATGGTGTGGTTGTTGGCGTGAAGTGGGGCGAGGCGATCTATCGGCTCAACCTATCGAGGCGAGAGATCACATCAGCTCCGCTTATCATTAAACAGAGCAGCAAGAGCATCAGCACCAATATGTCTAAGCATCGCTGTAGCTACATCGACAACAGCGGTGTGTTGTGGATTGGAACGCTTCACGGAGGGCTCTACAGGGTCAACCTCAACCATAAACCCTTCAACTCATTAAGCCTCTCCGTGAACGACAACTACCCAAATCAGATCACGGGCGACAGGGAGGGTAACGTCTGGATCGGAACGTTCTACAACGGTGTGAGACACATCAACACCAACAGCGGCGAGAGCTACAACAGCGATCTAAATAGCCGCTTAGGGCTGAGCGAAAATAGTGCGATCTTCGGAATCACTCACCACCGAGACCAACTTTGGTACGCAACAAATCAGGGCGAGATTTCACGTGCACAGTGTGACGCAGAGGGTCGGATCACCTCACACGAGAGGGTCGCTCAGTGCGCCTCGGGTTTGGGCTTCTTCTACAGAGGTGGCGAGCAGCTTTACTACGCTGTATTCAACACCGAGGAGCAGGAGAAGATCTATATCTGCAGAGGCGAGATGAGCTCACAACCACGCTTCGAGCCGCTGAGACTCTCCGATGGTTCGCCGCTCGATTTGGGCGGTCTCTGCTCACTGATGGTCGATAGCGAGGGTTGGCTCTGGATCGGCACAAACGGCAACGGATTGTACCGCTGTAGGCTCTCGGAGACTGTCTATTCTGAGGGCGGACGTTCCAAAAGTGTGCAGCCTGAGGGTGTGCGTTCTGAGGTCGGTCATATCGAGAGTGTGCGCAAGATACTTCTTCCCGAAGATGTCGAGAGCAGTGCGATCTTTGCGCTCTATGAAGATTTCCAGAGTAACCTCTACGTTGGCTCGTTCGGTGGCGGTCTGTTGGTGATGCCGCTCGGTGGCGATGGCGTGGAGCACAGGCTCTATACACGCAGCGATGGATTGGCTAACAATGCTGTCTATTCGATCTGTAGCGGACTAGCTAACTACCTGTGGATCAGCACCGATGAGGGTATTTCGAGGTTCAGCCTCACCGACCTCACCTTCCGCAATTACGACACTTCCGATGGTGTCGAGAGCCTCAATTTCCGCAAGTGGTCACAATGGAAAAGCCCCACAGGCGAGATATTCTTTGGCGGTGTAGAGGGTGTGAATTACTTCCGTCCCGAGCAGATTCGGATCAACAGCCTCACCCCAACGATCGAGATCACCGACTTTAGAGTGGGGGCTGAGAGGCGCAGCTATCTCCCTCACACCTATCATATAAGTGACGCTGGCGAGAAACGTCCCGATGTAGAGCCGATCGAGCTCAAACCATTCGAGAACAGCTTTACATTTGAATTTGCAGCGCTACACTTCGATAACCCCGATATGAACCGCTACGAATATCGACTTAGCGGCGTGGATCAGCAGTGGCGCAGCGCAAGCTCCAAGAGCCGCTCGGTCACCTATTCCAACCTCTCGGCTGGAGATTATGAACTGCTTGTACGGGGGTCGAGCAGCGATGGGGTTTGGTCTAAGGATTATGTTGGTGTTACTCTTCGGGTGTTGCCCTATTGGTGGGGGACTTGGTGGGCTAAAGTTGGTTATTTGGTTGTTTTGGCGTTGCTGCTCTACTTGCTCTATCTCTATGTGTTACAGCGCAATAAGCACCACTTAGAGAATCAGATGAATAGAGCTAGGCTCGACTTCTTCACCAATATTTCGCACGAGATCAAGACCCCACTAACGATCATCTCGGGAGCACTCGAACTCAACCGAGGCGAGATGATTTCGCCCCGTGATGTCGAGATCATACGGCGCAACAACAACCGAATGTTGGCGCTAGTCTCGCAGCTGCTCGACTTTAGAAAGGTGAGCCAAGGACACGCACCGTTCCGCCCCACAAAGGGCGACATTGTGCCGCTGCTGAGCAACATTGCCGAGAGCTTTGAGCTGCTGGCGCAACGCAATAATATCGCCTTTAGATTCACAACGACCGAGAGCAGCCGTGAGCTGGAGTTCGAGGCGGACAAGATCGAAAAGATCGTGGCGAACCTCCTCTCCAACGCCTTTAAACATACACCCAAGGAGCGGAGCGGTGAGATCGAATTGAGACTAACCACAGGGCTACCCAACACCCTGCCTAACAACGTCTTACGCAGGCTCAAAAGATCAGGCAACCACTACACAACAATATCTGTGAGCGACAATGGCGAGGGAATCTCAGCCGAGAATCAGACGATGATATTTGAACAATTTTATCAAGTTGGGCGCTACAACCTCACGCTGAAACATCGAGGCGTAGGGGTCGGTCTAGCCTACTCCAAACTGCTCACGGAGCTGCACGAGGGCGAGATATTTGTCTCATCAGAGGTTGGCGGGGGAAGTACGTTCTTCGTTGTGTTGCCCCGAGAGCTGAGCGCCAACGTCGAGCGACAACCATCTGACGAAGAGAGTGTTAGCGAGCAACGAGAGGTCGATTTCTTGGTCGAGTGGCAAGAGAACACAGCGCCAAACCAAGCCTCCGCCAACCTCCAACACGATCTACAGGAGCGACAGGAGCGAGAGATCTTGATCGTCGAGGATAACCAAGAGATTAGAGAGTTCCTACACAAGGTGCTCTCGCCCCACTACACGGTTCACGAGGCGGAGGATGGTGTGCAGGGTCTGGAGCTTGCCGAGAGATTGATCCCCGACATCATCGTCTCAGATGTGATGATGCCCGAAATGGACGGTATCACGCTCTGCAATAGGCTCAAAGAGGGCGACAAAACAAATCATATTCCTGTGATACTGCTCACGGCAAACTCCACGATCGAACACCGTGTGGAGGGTCTACGCTCGGGTGCAGATTCTTACATATCAAAGCCCTTTAACCTCGAACACCTGATGGTTCGCATCGAGAAATTGCTGGAGATCCGCACACTGCTTAAACGTAAGTATATGAAACTCTCGGGCGTAACCGACCTAGAGCAGATCGAGATTTGCGACCCCGATAAAGAGTTCCTCGCTAAGGTCGAGGCACTGATCGAGGAGAACCTAGAGGACTCAGAGTTCACAGTCGAGGCGCTGGAGCAAGCGATGGATTATAGCCACGTGCAACTCTACCGCAAAATCAAATCTATCTCGGGCGTAACCGTGGTCGAATTTATCCGTAACTATAGACTGAAACGCTCCGTAGATATGATGCGCCGAGGCAGTATGCGTATCAACGAAATAATGTACGCCGTAGGTTTTGCCACACCATCGTACTACAGCAAGAGTTTCAAAAAGCGCTACGGCAAGAGCCCCCAAGAGTTCCAAGAAGAACTTAAACAACAACTCTAAGTGGAGCTGAGTAATCACTGAGTAATCACTGAGTAATCACTGAGTAAGACTGAGTAAGACTGAGTAAGACTGAGTAGCGCTGAGTAAGACTGA
This sequence comes from Rikenellaceae bacterium, assembly GCA_047174325.1. GTDB lineage: Bacteria > Bacteroidota > Bacteroidia > Bacteroidales > Rikenellaceae > Alistipes. Next base: position 19,881 of record JBCQUE010000016.1, read on the forward strand.
GTAGAGCTGAGTAGGGCTGAGCCGTGAGGCGTTAGAGTGTAAATTTGTGGACTAAGATATAGTTTTGGGGGTCACGATTTTGGTCGTCTGTGTTGTCGAAGCTGCCGAGGTATGGGGTTTTTAGGTCGACATTATTTTGGATTGCACGGACGGTGTAGAGTGATTCTGAGAATGGGTCGCAATTGCCGTATAGGTTTACATATACTTCGTAGTCGCCCTGTTGTAGGTACTCTTCGGTTATGTAGATACTTTCGCAGCGGTATTGGTCGATTACACAGCCGTTATTTGCTGTTATATCTTGACCGAATAGCTGTGTGCCCGAGAGTGTGAAGTCGCCGCTATCGCCGTAATAGATCTCACGACCATCGGGCAAGATGACGTGCAGGTCGAGATCCTTATTGCCTGTGAATGAGAGAGATATGCGGAGCGCTGAATCGTTGAGACGACAGAGTGGTGTATTTTGTGTAGCGCTCTGAGTAGTGATTTGATCGCCATTTGCCCCAGCGAATTGCAGCTCTAGTGCGGTCGATATATACCCACTCACGAGCAGCTCAACGCTATATTTGAGCACCCCCGCAACACCGCTCTCCTCGACCCGTGCAGGTATTGTGTAGTAGCCATCAACATCAGAGCCCGAGAGCCCCACAGCGATGTGTGTGAGGTCGGCTGAGGATTCAAACGAGAGGAAGATGACACCGCCCGTTATTGCGTAGCTGCTGCACTCTATTGAGCTGAGCGGTGCGAGGCTGCTGTCGTTGCTGATTGCGCCTGTATGATAGTCGCCATCGGTTGCTGTGAAGTAGTGGTAAGCGAATGCAGCCTCGCCCTCGGTGGGTATCACCTGCTCGGGCTCGGTCGGTTCGGTTGGCTGTGGCTCGTCACTGCCGCCACCTGAGCAGCTGCAAAGCAGCGCTATTAAAAGCGCTGCTGCATATTTATATATAATTTCGATCTTCATAGCTCTCTCTAGTTCTCTACGGCGTAGATGTCTGTTTCGGTGTAGCTGTCGGTGTAAAGCGTCCCGTTCGTCGTTGAGTGCGTGAACGACACTCTCTCGCCCGAGGTGTAGTCACTATTTATTCCAAACCTTGCGCTTGCGTAGTAGGTCGTTCCATCAACAAATGCGTAAGTTTCATCTTTCTTTATCGTTGATGTAGCGCTCGCCTCTCCATTTCTCTTTGAGTAAGTTGTAGCAACTGACGACCCACCGCTCTCAACCTCATAGAGCCCAACTCCCCACTTCTCGTCTGTAACCGTATCCGCTGTTCCAACAAGTGATACAGTAAACTTCACATTGCCGTTAGAGACAATCTCAATCTTCGATATATAGGCGTATCGCTCGGTCGTAACCTCCTCAGCCTCTGTTGTGTAGGGCTCGCCACCGACTGTTGCATAGGAGCGGATGAAGTATGTAGTCTCGACATTTAGCTCTGAGATCACCGAGCTATATGCACCCTGCTCAACATCGCCATTCGCTACATTTTTTCTTACATATTCGCCCTCCTTAGTCGTTGAGTACTCCACGCCAAATTCGGTCACCTCGCCACTCGCAAAGATCTCTGAATTAACCGTCAACGCCCTTGATGTCACCAGAGGCGCATCGACCGAACAGGTGAGATCAGCAGTGAGATCACCACCAGTGCCACCACCAGAGAGATCACCATCTGCAAGCGTTGAGTGGTACACAAAGTCACTAAGCAGATAGCGGTCGTACTCATTAGGCAAGATCATCCACTTCAAACCGTAGCTCGTATCTGCCTCCAAACCCGAAAGCACAATGTCGAAACCATCGGCAAAGTCACCATAGTTAACCGTCCCAGCCGTTGCGTACCACACCTCTGTATTGGATGTTGTGTCCTTCTTGCGGTAATGAATTCCCACACGACTTGCTTGATCGCCATTCGTGAGTTTCAATCTCACCGTGAGGCTGCTGCTTGTCGGTGTCACATCCATACTCTCGACCGATGCACGCTCCGATTGTGTTGTCACCTCTAGCTCCGAGAGCGAGTAGTAACGCTGACCCTCTATCTCAACGTAAGACCTTACTACATAATCAGTTGAGTAGCTCAAATCGCTAACCGTAACGGTGTATAGTTGGTTCTCATCTATCGAGCTGCCTGCAATCTCCGCCCAGCCATTCTCGTTCGTTTTCGCTCGCCACTCCACGCCATAACTTGACGGCACGACACCATCTTGAAGTGTTGTCTTGACGTTGAAGTAGTTGTCGGCTCTGTTTCCGTAGACAATCGATGCGAAGTATTGGTCAACCACCGCTGCCGCTAAAGTCGTAACCTGCTGAACTTCAGAGCAGTAATCATCACTTTCATATGTTGCGTAGCTCTTAATGTCGTACTCCGCCTCAGCTGTCAACCCTGTGATCTCGACCGAGTAACTCGCCGCCACCTCAGCCGCTGCAACCTTTGTCCAGTTGTCTACATCCTTCACGCTCCACGCCACGCCACACGCTGTAACGCTCTCCACGCTGCTCAATGTTGCCGCCACCTTAAACGAGGTCTCCGCTATCTCGGTCACCTCTGTGATGCTCGCTGTTGGAGGGGTTGGCTCGGGATCAGTCGGCTCGGGATCAGTTGGCTCAGGATCAGTTGGCTCAGTTGGCTCAGTTGGTTCAGGATCGGGATCGGGCGTTACCGTCACTGGATAGATCGTACCATCGGCTGTACCTGTGTACTTGAAATATATCTTCTCACTCTCTACATAGTCGCTTGCTGTGCCGACCCTTACCGTTGCGTAGCACTCTGCATCTGGAGTTAATTTATCATAATCTGAGGCTGAATTAGTTGTCGATTTCGACACGGCACTTCCTCGATCACTGAATGCCGACTTTATAAGTGTGTCATCCGCAAGGTAGAGCGTAGCACCCCACTTCTCACCCGACACCTCGCTGCCATCGCCATCGAGTGCGACATATAGCGTCACCGAACCATCGTTGAGCTTGATCTGCGAAACATAGGCGTAACGAGTGCGCACAACCTCCTGTGCTTTAGACTCATAGCGTTGTCCATCAATCACTGCATAGGAGCGCATATAATATGTCTTACTCAACTCCAACTCAGGGCTCGTAGAGGTAAACTTCTTTCCATCGATCTCTGAGTTCACAACGCCATCACTCGAATAGGTCTCGCCACCATCGCTCAAGATCTCAACACCAAAATCGGTCAAATTATCAACCGAGAGCAGCTCCGTTGTAGCTGTCACACTCTGAGCCGTCACATCATAAGCGATAGAGAGCGTAACATAATCGCCAAGTGTCGAGGTCGAGATAACTGCCGAATAGAGAGTCTCCTCACCAGCCTTTACATATGAGCGAATGAAATATGTAGTGCCGCTCTCAAGCCCATCGATCGTGGTTGCATATCTCAAACCACCCTCTGCCGACACAACCGCTGTCCAGCTATCCTCGCCCGTCAAGCTCCACTCTACACCTCGCTCGGTGATGCTCTCCACGCCATCGCTTATATCGGTTGTGATGGTGATGCTCTCATCATCCGCCACTGTAGCCGTCTCATCAATTGTCAACGAGCTGAGTGTGGTGAATGAGAATGTTTCGCTTGTATATTGGATCTGCTCGTATGCGCCGCTCAGATTGTTCTTCGAGACGATGTACCAATAGAAGATGTACTCCGTACCCTCATCGAGCCCTGTCATTGAGTATCTGTCTTCGAGCTCCTCATTTATCTCCGAGAAGTGTGTTGTGGCTGAATAACTTCCATCTGTGCTCTTTTTGTATTTGTATGATAGGCGGCGGATCTGCTCAGCGTTTGTGTATTCGAGACCCGACAACACCACGCCATCCAGCGTTGGAGTGATGGTGAAACCACTCACTACGGTTGGTTTTGCAGTCGTTGTAAAGCTCTGTGACACAGCTGGATAGAACGCCCCCTCCGTTGTTTTGAGCGAGATTTCAACTCTGTATGTAGTCTCGGCCGTTAGCCCTGTGCCGCCATCGATCGTGTAGCTCTCAACGCCATCAGCGATTAACACGCTCTGTGCATCGAGGTACGTCCCCACGAAATCGCTATCGCCAGCGAAGTAGCGCACCACAGGCGTTAGATCCCGACCCTCAACATTTGTGAAGGTTGCATCGAACTTGAATTGATAATAGAAGAGCTCGCTAGCCTCAGCCGAGATCGCCACCGTGGGGACTACGGGCGCTACATATTTATCAGTCGTGACACTCTCCGTCACGAGGCTCTTAAGTGTTGAACCGCCCTCGAAGTAGAGAATCGACTGCACGCTGTATGTTGTCGCCTCACTCAAACCATCGATTGTGTCGCTGAATGTAGATGATGCAGGCACTCCCTCGGTTAGGTGCTCATCGCCATTCACGATGAAACCATACTTCGTGATTGTCTCAGTAACGTTGCTGTAAGTCGCCTCTAGGTCGATCGCTGTGTAGGGGTTTTCGCTATTCACCTCACCCGAGATCGTCACCGCTGCAGGGGCTGTCTCATCATCGATCTTGTCGAGCAGCAGCACAAAATCAAATATCGAGAATGTCTCGCTCGTGAGCTTACCGCCACCCGTTGTGTAGGGCTGCAACCTGATTGTCAACTTGTGGTTGTCGCTACGTGTTAGTCCAGCGGGCAACTCAAAGTAGACATCATAATCACTCGAACCATTTAAACCATTGATATTAAATGTTTTGCCGTCCTTTGTTGCGCTCCAACTCGAAGTCGATATTGTCGGGATCTGCATCATATACGTCCACGCAAAGTCAATCGTCTCACCCACCTGACGGAGCTTTGAATCGACCTTGATTTGGTGCTCCGTATTCGAGATCTCGATACCGTAGGGAAGATCCACAGAGAGGGTTACATACTCCTCGGGGCTCGTCACACTCGAAATGTTGAACTCCTCGTTGTTTCTGAGCAGAGTGATACCGCTCGAATACTTCAAGCCACTGCCGCCCGCTGCCGAGTAGCTGCTGTTTGCTGAGAAACGCTCGATGCTCAAACCATTGGGTAGCTCTATAGAGCCGAAGAGTGTGTTATTAGCTATTCCCAACTCAGCAAGCTCGTCGGCGAATTTGGTGCTGTTGATGTTCAAATAGATGTCGCCATTTGTGTCATAAACCGCCAAACGGATGGTTTGAGCCTCGGTTGGAGTATCCATCTTGCGGAGCTCACAGGTGATGTTGCCCGACTCGGGTAGTGTCGCAATTGCGCCCGAAACCTTGATCTGTAGAGCCTTTGGATAGCCCTGCTCAGTCCAATCGATCACGCTGTTCTCCACGCTCAACGTTGTGTCGTCACACTCCAATGCAATCCACGAAGCCGCTGCATCCTCATTATTAATAGGTATGGTGAGGGTGAGACCATCTGTGTTGTGAGTGCCCACCTGTAGCTTGCCAACCGTTGTGATCTCGCCAATCTTGAATGTTCTCACGCCCGAAATGAGGGTCGCTGCAGTCGATGTGATCTGCTCATCCTTAAGCTCCACGATAGAGATTACCTCATAACTCTCACCCTCCTCTAGTCCGTCAATACTCTGTGTTAGAGTTGTGCTGCTCTCGCCCTCGATGATGGATGTCGAGGTTACATTTGCCGCTTGGAAACTCTCCTCAGAACCACTGAGGCGATAGCTTACACTGCTGCTAACTACATAATCCTCAGGCACAAATAGGCTCTCACCGCTGCAGAGTGCCGAGATCGCTGAGATCACCTTTATCGATGTTGTCGATGTTGCAACCGACTGCTTTGTGTCGACCACGACTGTTGGCGTAGCGGTTGTCTCGCAGCCTAGCGTCACACTGTAGATCTTTGTGTTGTCTGTGAGAGTGATGTATGATTGACAACGATACTTCGTCTCGGGCGAGAGGTTTGTGATCTCCGCCTCAAATGATGCTGTTGCGGTTATCGGCTGGTCGTACCAATCGAGTTCGCTGCTCTCATCTACATACTTTGCATATCTGAAACCACGGCTCTGTATCTCGCTTGCGCTGAGCTCACCACCATCGATTGAGATCGCTGAACCAATGAGTGTCAAGCGTTTGTGCGCAACATCCTCAATCTCTAACGATGCAACAGGGTCATAAGTCGGAAGGTTCAAAATCGAGATGTCGTCCAACAAAAGGTCGCTCGACCCAGCGGTCAAATAGATCGATACTGAGCTCTCGCCATCGACCAACAGCTCCTTAGGGATTCGAGCCGAGAGGTAACCCCACAACGCCTCCTCCTCAGTCGAGATCGTTATATACTCATCGCTGAGCTCCGTAAGTATTACAGTCTCACTCTCTTGGTCGGTGTAATCCTCAACGCCTGTGAAGGTGATTTGGATGTTCGAGAGGAGCTCCGAAGCGGTCGCTACCGAAGATAGGCTGCAACCGAAGTTGATGTATATGTCTGATGTTGTGCAGGTTAGCCCCTCGATAGCGAGCGCCGAGTTTGCCAACAACTTTAGATAGTTCGAGCCCGAAGCGCTGTACACGCCCTCGATAGATGTCGAGACGAGGCTCTCATCCTGAGCTATTGATGACGAGCTCGCTGTGATTGCGAAGCTCTCTGCGTTGTAGCCCGTTCCATCCATCGGCATTGTCGCCACGGTTGCCGATGTCGATGTTCCCATACTTAGGTAGAGCAGCTCGCAATACTTCGCCGATGATTGACGAATTGTAAGTGTGCCGATACCTGAATTTGTCTCTACAGTCACCTCCGCCTCACGTGTGTCACGTGTTGTATTTGGGCTCACTGAGATCTGCAGCACGGTTCGCCCCTCGCCCACGATTGGATCTGAGAGCGAGATATTTGCGCCCGAACGGGTGACGGACTTCAGCTCCGAGGCGTTGTAGTCACCCGTGAGTGTGATCCAGCGATCTGCACCCTCCGAGAATGATAGCGACCACACGCCATCGACATTGATTGTAAAGTCGCTCACCAAACCCGCTTGGGCAATGTCGCCCAACGAGAGAGACTCGGTGATCACCTCGCTCATCTCGAAATTTGCGCTATCTGTGTCGGTTGTGTCGTCCGTCTTACACATCACAAACGTTGCGAGCGTAAGTAGCGCCAAGGATACTCTTCTTATTATTGTTTTCATAACTAATCACTAATTAACTAAATAACTCAAATTATTTAGGGAACTTCTAATAATTCCCCTTTACCGTCAAGCCAGTCAAAAGGGAGCTAGCTCCCCCAGCCTGCGTTTTGCACTAAGACATTGCTCGAAACTCTATCTATTTCGCTCTTTGGGATCGGCAGGAATAGATACTTCTCGCTGAGGTTGGTGTCCGAAATTCGCCGCCCCGTGGTCTCGGGAGGAACGCCTCCGTTCTTTTCGACTGTCTCGAAGAAGTTTGCGCCCGATGTTGGATAGCTGCCGTAGTTGTACAACTGCTGCGCCTCCGAGATTAAGCGCCCCATTCGTGCTGCATCGAAGCGATCGTGACCCTCGCCCGAGAGCTCCAATTTGCGCTCCTTGATGATCGCCTCACGAAGATCAGCTTGACCCATCGAGTTGTAATCGGCTGGTACGCTGGATGTTCCTGTGTAGCTAAACTCAAAGGGCACACCGATGTTATCATAAAATGTGATTCCCTGACGAGCTCGTGCTCGAACACGATTCAAGTAGCCACGTGCCTCATCGACACGACCCAACTCGTTGAGCGCCTCGGCGTAACCCAACACAACATCGGCGTAACGCAAGACAGGGAAATTCACGGGACAATTGTCACTCGATGTGTAGAGCGCACCGTAGCGATATTTGAAGATCGATATGTAGCTCAGTGAGGTCATATCGACCATCGAGCCGCTATCATACTTCACCATCGGCATATTCCAGAGCCCCCGTAAATCGGTGTTCTCGTAATCTATCTCGCCAGCCACGGTGTCATACTTACGCTCATAGAGATAGAAGAGTTCGGGCGTAGCCTTGATTCGCAATGTGTAGGTGTAGGGCAACCCCTGTAGCGCTATCCAGCAACCAAAACGGCTACCCATACTCGACTCGCTGCTGTTCTGAATCTCAAAGAGTGACTCGCTGCTGTTCTCGCCCGAGTGTGTGAAGATGTAACCATAATCAGCGTCAAGGTTGACATCGACCTGACCACTCTCCGAGAGCGATATGAGACGCTCGGCAACCGCTACGGAACGTGTATAATAGTCGGCAATATCGACCCACGAGTAGTCATTGATCGACTGCAGTGTGTTCCAAGCCTCCGCATATGAAGAGTGCTTAGCGTAGCTCGCCGCCGTTAAGTAGACCTTTGCCAAGAGACCCAATGCTGCACAGCGTGTCACACGACCGACATCTGTCGCTCCGTAGCAGGGTTCGAGGCTTGAGGTCGACTTATACCAAAGGTGCTCTTCGCAATACTCCAGATCCTCGATTATTGCACGGTAGACCTCCTGAATTGTGTTGCGAGCGTAGCCGCCGTTGTCCATATCTTCGCCCTCGGTGAGCGACATTTTGACCGTCACGCCTCCGAAGTAGCGCACCAAATTGAAGTGCATCAGCGCACGAATAAAGCGACACTCCGCCACGAAACGGTTCTGTAGAGATGCCTCCAGTGTGGTCATATTCTCCACGCCCTGAATTGCATAGTTCGCCTTTTGGATCACTGCATAACTCTCGTCATAAAGCGCCTCGATGGTGCTGTTTGAGTAGGTTAGCGAATACCCATCGAAGTCGTTGTATCGGCTCGCACTCTGTGACGTTGTTATGGCGTAGCTACCGATGTCTGCAACGATCACATTTGCATCATAGATACCCCAATCGGAGCTAGTGTGCATCGCTCCATAGACACCATTTACGTAGAGCAGAGCGTTGGCTGCCGAGTCGAAAACCTCCTCCGCCTCGATGCTGCTGCGCATATCTTGCTCCAAAAACTTTGCGCACGAAGTGGCTAGCACCGAGCCGATTAGCGCAATATATATCGATATTTTTGTTCTCATTTTCATAATAAATTAGCTTTTTTAGTTAGTGCGACAAGCAAAATAACTCATAACTCATAACTCATAACTTATAACTTATAACTTATAACTCAAGAGGTTAGATCTTTGAAATTTCGACACCTTGCCTCCGTTCTTGAGAAGGTTGATAGGTGGATGAAATTTTAAAGATCGTGTTTTGGGGGGTGAGGGAGCGTACTTCGGCACGTGACCGATCACCCCAAAGCAGGATCTTTGAAATTTCGCCACCTTGCAACCTTCTCACCACAGTTAGAAACCGCAATTAAAACCTATTGCAAAACTCTTTACGAAGGGTTTGCCGCCCTTATCCAATCCTGGCGCTAGCTTGCTGCCCATATTCGCTGTTGGGTCTGTGCCCGTGTATGGTGTCCACGTAAATAGGTTTGTGCCTCGCACGTAGACCATTAGTGACGAGAGACCGATCTTGCGCAACTGAGCCTTTTTGAATGTGTAGTTGAGTGTCGCTGATGAGAGCTTTAAGTATGATCCATCCTCAACCCACACATCGATGTATTCAGTCATATCATCTGCCGATGGGTGCGGCACCATTGAATCGGTGTTGCCGCCATCTGCATCGGTCGCTGGTCGCCAGTAATCCAACACTGAGCTGTGTCGATTCTTGCTCGCCTCGCTCTCGCTCAACATCTGTTTGTAGCCGTTGAATACATCGCCACCGTAGCTATATTTGAACTGCATCGAGAGACCGAAACCTTTGTAGTTAAAGTTTGTAGAGAAACCACCCTCGAAGAGCGCCTCAGCACAACCGATTATCGTCTGGTCATTGGTGTCGATCACCACCTTGCTCGATGTACTTGACGATGGGTCGAGGTCGGCCAGTTTACGCTGCCCGACACTCATCAAGCTCATAAATAGACCCTCTTGGTTGTATTTGTTCATCTCCTCCTCGTTCGCAATTATTCCCTCCTGTTTGTAGCCCCAGAATGTACCGAGCGGCTGCCCAACCATCACACGTGCGTGGTCATAAGAGAGGTAGTCTTGGTTACCCAACGAGAGGACGTTGCTTCGGTTGAGCGCTACATTTGCGTTGGCGCTCCATCTGAAATCCTTTTTATTCATAATCGTTCCGCCAAACGAGATCTCCAAACCTCTATTCTCGACACTTCCGTAGTTCATCGTGTAGTCGCTGTAACCCGATACCGTTGTCACCTCAACATCCATCAACATATCTGAGGTGATCTTGTGATAAGCATCAACCGAGAGTGTGAAACGATTCTTCAGAAAGGCAATATCTGCACCCACATTATACTGCTCCGTCCGCTCCCACTTCAGATCTACATTGCCCAATGAGCTGAGCGCCAAACCCGATGCCGTCTCATCCGAGAAGGTGTAGTTGCTCACCCCCACGATGGCGAGGTTTGCATAGTTGCCGATGTTTTGGTTTCCTGTGACACCGTAGCTAGCTCGAACCTTAACATCGTTAGCGATCTTTTTGAGGTCGCCCCACCACTCCTCTTGGCTCATACGCCACGCCACAGATGAGGCTGGAAAGAGTGCCCACTTGCTCCCTGTCGAGAACTTTGAAGAGCCATCGGCACGACCCGTCAAGGTGACCAAATAGCGATCTCGCCACGTGTAGTTAACACGGCTCAACCACGAACACAACTGATTCTTGTTCCACGATGAGCTCGGCACACTCGGGTCGACACCCAAGCCAATGTTGTAGATGCCCAACTCTTGATAGTCGAAGTCGGTGTTGACCATCGACATTGTCTCAGCGTACTTCTCCTCGGCGGTGAATGTCGCCATCGCATTGATTCTATGGCTCTTGTTGATCTGTTTGTTGTATGTCAATGTACTCTCGTGAACCCACGCCCGTGTGAGGTTATTCGCTAAACTTCCATAGCCGTTTTGGTCGTCACCCTTAGCAGTTGTCGATGGATAGAAAGTCTTTTTATTCGACTCGTTGATATTCACACCCATACTCCCCTTATATGTAAGGTCGTCCATAATTTTGTAGTTCAACGAACCATTTGTCAAGAGGCGTGTCGTGGAGGTTGTATTAGTCACATCGTTGATGAAGTTGAATGGATTTGTATCCTCCGAATCGCTCAGATCCTCATAAGTCTCATAGTCGACACCCGTACCCAATACATCATCCATACTCTTGAGCGGTGAATAGGTCAAGATCTGAGTTGTGACACCGATGTTTGTCGAGTTGCCTCCAACGCCCGATGCAGCACCATCCGAGAGTGTGTGACCCAATCGTGTCGAGAGGTCGAAGCTTAGGCGCTTGCTGATCTCGGCACGCAACTTTGAATCCAATGAGTAGCGTGTGAAGTAGCTGTTGTCGATGATGCCGACATCGTCAAAGTAGCCTCCATTTACATTATATAAGAAGCGATCCGAACCGCCCGAGAGCGTTACGCTGTAGTTTTGAGTGCGACCCATCTTATAGAGCAGATCTTGCCAATCGGTGTTGGTCATCCCTGAGTCGTTATAAGTTGCGTACCCTGTGTGTTGGAGTTTGTACCCCTCGCAATACCCAGATGACAATACATCGGGGTCGACCTCCGAAGCGTAGGGGTTATCTGAGCCTCTGAAGCTACGGCGGTAGAGGTACTCTCCATAGCCCGCAGCGTCCAACATATCGACCTTAGATGCGGCGAACGAGATTCCGTACGAGGCGTTAAGGTTGACCTTTACACGCCCCTTCTCGCCACTCTTCGTTGTGATGATGATCACACCATTCGCACCACGTGATCCGTAGATCGCTGTAGCTGAGGCATCCTTCAAGACCTCGATCGAGGCGATATTGCTCGGGTCGATATTCGAGAGAGGACTAACCGTTCCCGAGACTTCGAAACCATCGCTGGGCAGCGATGAGTCGGTCGCCTCAATAGGGAAACCATCGATTACATACAAAGGCTCCGTGTCGGCGTGAACAGATGATGCACCACGAATTGAGACCGATGCACCCGACCCAGGCCCACCCTCGCCTAGGCTCACCGAGAGACCCGCCACACGACCATCCAAAATTGAACTTATATCGGTGATGATATTCTCCTGATTCACATCATCAGGTTTGAGCGAGACCATCGCCCCCGTAAGGTCACTCTTGCGCATCGTTCCGTAGCCGACCACCACGACCTCATCAATCGTCTGTGTCTCGGGCGAGATCTTCACGGTGATTACGGTCTGTGCACCCTGCAACATAATACGCTTAGGTTGATAGCCCAAATAAGAGACATCGATCAAGTCTCCTTGCGCCAACCCTTTGAGCTGAAATTCGCCCAACGCATCGGTCACAGTGCCAACCTGTTTCTTGGCAACATAGAGCGTTGCACCGATAATCGGCTCACCACTCTCACTATCGAGCACCTGACCCCGAACGTCATTTGCCGCTTGGGCAACCCCGACCGAGAGGGTGAAGATGGAGAGCAGAATAAATGTAAATAATCTTTTCATAGCAATCTCATTATCCATTGGTTTGTAGTTTTGTGATTCAGAGCGTGCAGCATCAGAACTCTACGGTATCTTTGAAATTTCGCCGCCTTTCAGCGCTCTAACACAAAAGTATCAAACTACATTATAACACCGTGCTCCATAATTCACAATCGCTACATCATTTCTGACAAAGAGGCTATTTGTAAATTATGAATTACGAATTATACATTATGAATTACAAAATAACGCCCCCTTAACACACCGTTCAGAGCAAAACGAGTATATTTGCAATATAATAATTTTGGAGCAGATAATAACGCAAACAACACAAACAATTAAAATATATTTTAGATATGAGAAGAGTAAAACTTTCGCTACTGTTGACGCTTGCAGCAGCACTTTCACTAACAACCCTGAGCGCTGCAAAGCCTCAGAAGGCTCAAAAGAGCGAGGTGAAAAATGTGATCTTTATGATCGGTGACGGAATGGGTCTATCACAGGCGACAATGATGATGGTCGAAAATGGCTACGAGCCAACGGTCTTTGAGCGGGTCGACAACGTGGCGCTGATCAAGACCTACTCGGCAAACAACCGTGTAACAGACTCAGCAGCAGCAGGCACAGCCTTGGCGTGTGGCGCAAAGACCAACAACAAGATGTTGGGACTAACCCCAAAACTCGATACACTCCACTCGATGGCGAAGGGCGCTAAGGCGAAGGGAATGTCGACAGGCGTAGTGGTCGCTTGTGCCGTGCAACACGCAACACCAGCAGCGTTTTACGCACACGTTACAGATCGCAACGACAACAAAACAATCACCGAGCAGCTAGCCAAAAATGACTATATAGATATAATGATTGGCGGTGGCGAGACGCACTTCAACAAACCTGCAGAGGGCGGCACAACGATGAGCAAAGTTGCCCAGAGCAATGGTTTCAATATCGTTCGCAATATGGATGAGTTTGAGGCTGCAGGCGATGGTCGAATCTTGGGTCTCTTCACACCGGGTCACATCGCTAACTTCAATAAGCGTGGCGACTACTTACCTCGTGCAACAGCTGAGGCACTTAAGCGTCTCTCGAAGAACAAAAATGGTTTCTTCCTGATGGTTGAGGGTTCACAGATCGACTGGGCTTGCCACAGCAACGATGCAAAACGCTGCAAAGGCGAGACGGCTGATTTCTGCAAAACGATCGAGGTGGCGATGGATTTTGCCGACAACAATGCAGGGACACTAATCGTGATCACAGCCGACCACGAGACAGGCGGACTTGCGCTAGTGAGCGGTGACGAGGATTTCACAAAGGCGGACAGCGGTGTGGAGTACACATTCTCAACGAAGGGTCACTCAGGCGTGATGATCCCTGTATATACTTATGGCGCTGGCGCTGAGCAGATCAATGGCGTGATGGACAACACCGAGCTCTCACAGAAGATATTTAAAATGATTAATGATTAATGTTTAATGATTAACGTTTAATGATTAACGTTTAATGATTAACGTTTGATGATTAACGTTTGATGATTAACGTTTAATGATTAATGTTTAATGATTAATGATAATTTTTTTTAATGCGTAATTTTTAACGCCGCTAACAGCAATTGTGTTAGCGGCGTTAATCATTAATCATTAAACATTAATCATTAATAGAGTGAGAATTGCCAAACCGTGCCCTTAACGACTTCACCGTCAACTAGATCGTCAACTCTCCAATAATAGATAGATGATGCTGTGCTGAGTGGGTAGCTGCTCTTTGATGGGTAGTAACAGCCGTTTGTGATTCCGCTCGATTGGAGGCAGCTGTCGCTCTTTGTGGCGCTCTCCACCTCGCTGCGTGAGAGCCCGAAGTAGAGTGTCGATGAGGATGAGTTGTAGGCGGCTCGCCACGCCAACATCAGCCCTGCTGAGCTGCTCAGCGCCCCATCGGCTGGGATTGGTGATGAGCTTTGAGGCTCGCTGTAGCCCGGCACGCTGTAGGTCGTTGTGTTGTAGGCTATCGCCCCGATGTCGCTATTTGTGTAGTCGCTCGTTAGGTACTCCGATCGGTAGCGGTTGTAGAGCTCCAAGGTCGCCTCATCCATCACAGGATTTATCACGCTTGCCCCGACAATATCATCGATGTAGACGGGACGAAAATCGTTGTTCACGTAATCCATCAACACATCTGTGATGACGTAATTTTGGGTGTAGTACTCCACGTAGTTGTTGATCACGCCATCCGACAAGTCGTAAGTGTCCCATCTTGAATCGGTGTAGTAACTCGACAAGAGGTCGGCAATGTTGTTGAAACACATCGTGTTATGGTTTCCACCGTAGGGCTCGCCATCGTCCGACACACCATCCATATTCGCCACTACGATCGTTGTTATGAGGTCGGGGTTATCCTCCGATGAGAAGATTGTGTTGTTGACGACTAGGTGATAATCGCCCTTTATCATCATTCCGTTGCAGTCCCAAAAGATGTTGTTGTAGACCGAGAGGCAAGTTTGGTTGTCGCCAGCGACCCAGCCCATATCGAGACTCTTCTCGCCATCGACCCTCACACCTGTGCGACGGCTATCGTGAAACCAGTTGTTGTAGACCCTTGAGCCTATGGAGTTAGCGGTCATAAATTGGAGCATCGTTCCATCGTTTTGGAAGTGTGATGTGCTGTATATCTCGTTGCTGTAGATGGTCGCTGCCGTTCCGCCAAGCAGCGTTTCGGATGCACCCGACACCGCCACGGTGTTGCCTCTGAAGATGTTGTTGTCGGAGAGGAGGTTGACCGAGCAGCCGATGTTTTTGAGGTTGACACAGCTGTAGTCGATGTGTTTGAAGTAGTTATTCTCCACTAGCGAGTTGCCTCCGTAGAGGCGCAAACCCTCGCCCTCGGTGTACTGCACAACGTTGTTTAAGATCTGTGCGCCACTCGAAGATGAATCGAACTCCAATACATCGACATAGTCAGCCATTCCCTCGCCCAATGCTCGACGTGAGACACTCGGGTAGCTAAATGTGCAGTTGGCGATGGTGCAGAGTGGTGACGAGGTGTATTTCAGGGTTGTGCCGAAGAGCTCTACTCCGCTGATAGTCACACCTGAGCAGCCATCAAATTGGATTGCGAAACTCTGCTTTTTGCCCTCTATCGTCAAGAGGTTCGGGTCGCCACCGCCCTTTGCCCAGAGATAGAGTTTGTTGCTACTCACGTCATAAAACCACTCTCCAGCCCTGTCCAACATATCTAGTTTACCCTCCAAGTAAAAGTACGCCTTTTCGGGCTTTTGCCACGTGACCATTCCGCTCGTTGTCGAGGTGTCGTAACTGAATCGATCCGACCCCACGGAGTGTGATGTAACACAAGCATAAGTAGATTTGAACGAGCCGATATTGAGCACAGCCATCGCCCCCTCCACAGAGTAGCCAATCGATCGAAACTGACCCTCATCGCCGCTGATCATCACCCCCTCGGTGCTCTCGCTTGATGAGGCGATCCACGTGCTCTCTTGATCCCAAATTGAGCCTGAGTTAGCGTAAATATCTACAGGTTGCTCATCCTCGATATAACCCTCAAAGTTCGGCCAACGAGCAGCGATCAGCATCTCTCGATTTTCAAATAGTTGCCACGGAGCAAATGTGGGCGTTGTGACCCAAATATTTCCGCTGTGACGGCTCCACTCCGTTGTGATCTGCTCGACCCCCACGAAGCGCACCTTCTCATCGGGATAGGCGGCAATAGTCAAACTCTTGAGATGCTCAGCGAGAATATCGACACAGTAATCACCCCCACGCAAGAGGATCAAACCGCCTGCCGAACCACACTCCGTGATCGCCCTCTGGAGGCTCTGGAACGGCTGCTCTATGGAGCCGTTACCCGTTGTGTCGCACCCATCAGTAGCCACGATCACACCGCCGTAATCCTCTGATTTGGTTGCTGTTTGCAACGGTTCTAACACAGGATCTTTCATACAGCCGACCGCCACAGCCACCAACATTATCACTATCAATACTCTCTTCATTGGATCTTCAATTTATCGTTTTACATTTTATTGCTCTCCTGCAAAATATTCGTTAATGCTTGTAACTCTTCGATTATCAACTTATTACAGATGTATTAACGATTGATACCTGCTGGTTAACTTCGTGTTGGGTTTAAAAGCCAACGGCTTTTAATAAATTTTGAAAAAGAATTAGTTAGGCAAATTTATTTGCATAACTGATTATATTTCAAAATCTTAGAACGAAGTTCTAAGCCCAACAACGCAAGCCTGTTAAAAGCCAGCTAGCTGGCTGCCTGCCCGGCATTAGGGCAGTGGTCGATTTTGCGGACGACAATAATTTATCGTTTTACAGCTCTAAGTTCGATCTTATCGACATCGATATTCATTGTTCGGTATTTATGATCTTGCGCCATAAACTCTTCGGTTGTCACCTTCATTTCAAATTCGACACCTTGGCGCAATTCGATCTCTGTGCGACCGCTTTTGGGGATCTCGATTTCGCCCACTACGACACGTTGCCACTCGCCACGTTTGCCCCTGCTTTGCACCTCAGCGGCTGTCTCATTTCCATCTATAGAGATCGCCCGTGCTCGCTCACTTCCAGCGCCGTAAAGGGTGAAATCTAACGATTTTCCACCGCCTGCAACCATCGCAAAACACTTCTCGTCATAACGCATTTTATAGGTCACAGCAACCTCATAACGCCCCGCCTCGGCAACATCCACGCTCCACGATCTGTAGTAATCCTTCAGAATCGAACGATAGCTCTCACGACCATACTTGCCGTGGGCAACAGCGCTTTCGCCACTCAAGGTGTAACGACCCTCCGACACGGGCGAGATCATCGGCTGCTCAACGAGAATGTCGCCATCGATTTCGAGCACCACAACGGTCAAACGCTCATCCTCCGCAACACCCTTAAGATCAAGCAAGTAGCCATCACGACCCCTCTCAAAGCTCAATTTATGACCACGATTCGCCAAAGGGTACGCCGCCTTAACCACGCTCTGCAACCCATCAATGCGCAACACGCCATCCTCGGGAAAGTCATAAATATGGAGATACAAACGCCCATCAGCTGTAGTCGCCTCGCCCCACTTCAGCCCCACAAAAGGTGTCGCACCAACGCCATCGATCGCCTCACGATTCACCGCCATCCACTCGCCAATGCCTCGCAACACCTCCGCCTCATACTCGACAATCGAGCCATCCGCCTTTGGTCCAATGTTGAGCAGGAAGTTACCGCCACGAGCCACGATTGTCGAGAGCTTGCGCACCTGTGTTTTCACCTGCTCAGCGATCGGTGCACCCTTGCCGCTCACCCACGATTTGTAACCCCACGTGTGGTAAAACGTTCCAGGTGTCTCCCACGCTAAGGAGTCGACAGGCAGATCGGGCACGTGGTTGTCGGGCATCGTTATAAAGTCACCCTCGTTGTTCATAATGCGCCCGTTGATTACACATCGAGGCTGCACATTGTGGACGGTCTCGGCAAATCTGCGGCTCTGCTGAGCGGTCGGCTCGCCCATATCGAAGAATAGCTCAACGATGTCGCCATAATTGGTCAGGAGCTCACGCAACTGATTGACCTGATACTCCTCGTGCTCAGCGCCAACCTTGCCAAATACCGAGAGCTCGTCAGCCGCCACGGCAGGGGTGTTAAAGTGCCAATCGGGTGTCGAGTAGTAAAGCCCTAACTTCAACCCCTCCTTGCGACAGGCATCAGCTAACTGCTTGAGAATATCCTTTTTGTAGGGTGTAGCATCGACAATATCGAAGTCGGTGTAGGCGCTATCGAACATACAGAAACCATCGTGGTGCTTGGCGGTGAGCACAACATACTTCATCCCTGCACTCTTCGCCAATGAGACCACCGCCTCGGCATCGAAATTCACGGGGTTGAACTCGCTCGCCAAGGCTGCATACTCATTATGAGGAATTGCGGCGTGTCGCTGTATCTGCTCACCGAGGAGCTTGATCTGCTCACCACGCCACACCCCTGCAGGGATCGAATAGATACCCCAGTGGATGAATAGACCAAACTTCATTGTTCGCCACTCCTGCAGCGCCTCAGCCCTCATTTTATCCTGCTGCTCGGCGGTTAATTTGCTCTGATCTTGGCTTTGACCTTGACCTTGGCACGATGCTGTGGCGAGAATTGCCGCTGTCGCTAGAGCCGCTGCCGCCCTGCTTAATATCGTTTTTATCTTCATTTTCTTTAAAGTATTATAGTTTTTTGTTTTAAACAAAATAGTCACAAATAGTTATAACCATCAAATTATCAATACATTACAGAAGTTACAACAATTGCAAACGTATTGGTTACCCTCGTGTTGGGATCAGGTCATCATCGGGATCACCTTGTTTTTGCCCTCCAGAACTCGCTGCACGAGCTCGCCTTCGATCTCGATTTTGAAGGCTAAGGCAACGCTGTTTGGCAACCGTTTGGGCAACTCGATTATAAGTTCATCGGCTGTGCGGCGGAACTTCACCTTGCCGTAGCCCAATAGCTCGATCGATTTGATCTTATTCTGTGTGGATAGTTGCTGCTTTGTACCGAGCGATTTAATCACTGTTTGCGATCCGCTGGGCAGCGCTAGCTGTGTTGCATAGAGGGTGTTGCCCTTAGCCACGAAGCGAATATCACGCTGATCGAATTTCGACACATCGGGCTGAATAGGGCGAGCCTTACGCTTGCCGTCGGGGTGTAGCTCGGTGTAGAAAACGGGGTCGACATTACCCTCAGCATAGACCACCCACGGACGTGTTCCATAGATCGATTCGCCATTGACTTTGAGCCAGCGCCCGATACCCTCCAATAGCTCCACCTGACCCACATCGAGCGAGCCATCGGGACGAGGGTTCATCGAGAGCAATAGACCGCCATTTCGTGCCACTAAATCGACCAACCGAACGATCACATCAGCCGACTTCTTATACTTGATACCGTACCACCACGGCCAATCACACCACCCCTCAGCCGATGGTGTATCATCCTCCCAAGGCCAATCGACAAAGCCAGGGCGGTGCGCTCCATTTTCATATGAATAGATTCCGAAGTTTGTGCCGAAGTTACCCTTGTTGTGAATGCAGACCTCCCTGCCGCTCTGCTCCGCCTCGTTGAAGAAGTGAGAGAGGATATTCTCCGTGCCAAACTCGCCACCACCACCGTCAAACCACAATATGTCGGGTTGATACTTGTCGATCACCTCGATGGTCATCTTGGTGCGGACGCTGCTGAAGTGCTCCAGAGTGCCCAAGAACCAATATGGTTTACTCCGTTCGGGGTCATTTATATCGACACCTGTGATCCCCTTCTCGATGAGGTTCTTTTGGAGTGTTTGGAACTGCTTATGTGTACGATCGTGGTGAAATGTAGCGATGGTCTTGATCTCACGCTTTTTGAGCTCGGTCATCACCTCACCCAATAGGTCACGTTTTGGGCCCATCTTGCCAGCGCAGAAGTCGACAACGCCTGAGTTCCACATAGCGAAACCATCGTGGTGGACAGCACAGATACCTGCATACTTCGCCCCCGATCGCTCGATGAGGTCGACCAAACGTTTGGCGTTGAACCCCGAGGCATCGAACTGCTCACAAAGGTTGTAATAACCAGCGCCCTCTGTTATCTTGCCGAAGCGTCTCTCGAAGGTCATTTTGCGAGCCTCCTTAGGGTTTGTGCTGTAGATACCTTGATAGGCTGTGATGTAATAATTGGCCCAATTTATGTTTGGGTTATCCTCCCAAGCGCCGACCTCAGTATATGGACCCCAGTGTGCATATACACCAAATTTGACATCGAGAGCCCATTCGGGGTTTGAGTGTCTACGTAGAGATTCCCAATTAGGCTCGAAGCTTTGTGCGGTCGCCACTACGGCGCTGAGCGATAGTGCAAGCAGAATCAGAGTCTTGATAGTTTTTTTCATCATTGATAAGTTATGAATTAGTTCCAACGGCAAAATTAGCAAGCGGAGAGCAAACTGCATAACTCATAAAGAACAATAAGTACCACGAATTAGTCATTCAGAGGGGGAGGGGAGGGGAGCTAGCTCCCTTTTAGCTTTGGCTTGCTTTTGTGGATTGGTGCTACTGCTGACCACTACTGTTGACCGCTGTTGACCACCGCTGCTGACCACCGCTGCTGACCACCGCTGCCGACCACCGCTGCTCACCACCGCTACTCACCACCGCTGCCGACCCTGCTGCCGACCACCGCTGACCACCGCTGACCACCGCTGCTCAGCCTTACTCAGCACTACTCAGCCTTACTCAGCACTACTCAGCCTTACTCAGCACTACTCAGCACTACTCAGGGGTCACCAGATAAAATAGGGGGACTAAGCAAAAATACGAGTAAGGCGAAACAGGAAAAATTTCACATCGGTTACGCCTCTGAGGTTTGTTCTGAAGGCTTTAATTATCGAATTGAAT
>JBCQUE010000074.1:0-6738 GCA_047174325.1 Rikenellaceae bacterium
TCGAACAGAGCGGCAAATAAAGCTGAAAACAGAACTCGAACAGAGCGGCAAATAAAGCTGAAAACAGAACTCGAACAGAGCGCAAATAAAGCAGCAAACAGAACTCGAACAGAGTGCAAATAAAGCTGAAAACAGAACTAAAACGAAACCGCAAATAGAGCATTCATCAATCCCTTAACAATGAGCAAGATAGCGACCGCTGAAAGGGTTAGCCGTGAACCCTCCGATAATTTTGTTTACCAACGTTCTCGATTGGCTTATCACTTCGCTGCCGAGCGAGTTTCGGGCAGAGTATTGGAGGTGGGCACAGGCACGGGTTATGGAGTGGATATTATCGCCCCAAAGGCTGAGAAGTTTATCTCGATCGATAAGTTTCCGCCTCAATTTGAGAGCGGAACACTACCGCAAAATGTAGAGATCAAAAAAGCTGTCGCCCCTCCGTTACCCTTTGAGGATGAGAGCTTTGATTCATTCGTGTCGTTCCAAGTGATCGAACACATTGAGCGAGATGAGGCGTTTGTAGCGGAGATTTACAGAGTGCTCAAACCAGACGGCGTGGCGATCATCTCGACCCCCAACGCTCCAATGTCGCTAACGAGAAATCCGTGGCACGTAAGGGAGTACACAGCCGATGAATTTAGCGAACTTTTATCACGAAAGTTTGAGAGCGTCGAGCCCTACGGAGTAGTTGGTAATGAGAGGGTTATGGAGTACTTCAACAAGAACAGAGAGTCGGTTAAACGGCTCATTCGTCTCGATATTTTCGACCTGCAACACCGTCTGCCGAGGTGGATGCTACAGATCCCTTACGACATACTCAACAGGATCAATCGTCGCAAATTGCTCAAACAAAATAGCCAACTCACTTCGTCGATTAAGATGGAGGACTACAGCGTTCGACCAATATGCAGCGAGGCTTTTGATCTGATTTATGTCGCAAAAAAATGTGAAAAGAGTTGCGAATTTAATATTTTATAACTACTTTCGTGGTTAAACTAAATCAATAGTGGATTATGTGTGGAATTGTAGGATATGTAGGCTCACGTGAAGCCTTCCCAATACTTATCAAAGGACTTAAGCGTCTCGAATATAGAGGTTATGATAGCTCGGGCGTAGCGCTCATCAACGACAGCGGCAAGCTCAATGTATATAAGTGTCAAGGCAAAGTTGCGGCTTTGGAGACATTTGCAGAGGCCCACAACACGATGGGCACAATCGGTATCGCTCACACTCGTTGGGCAACACACGGAGCGCCAAATGATGTCAATGCACACCCCCACTTCTCGCAATCGGAGAAGATCGCCTTGATCCATAACGGTATCATCGAGAACTATGCAGTGCTGAAGGAGGCTCTTATCGAGCACGGTTATACATTTAAGAGCTGTACAGATTCAGAGGTGTTGGTGAACCTCATTGAGTATATTCGTGAGACAAATGAGTGCACACTGTTAGAGGCTGTACAACAGGCGCTTAAGGAGGTGATCGGTGCTTATGCAATCGCCATTGTCGAGAGAGGCAAAGATGATGAGATCATCGCCGCTCGCAAGAGTAGCCCGATGGTTATCGGAATCGGACGGGGCGAGTACTTCTTGGGCTCGGACGCATCGTCAATCATTGAGTACACCAACGAGATGGTCTATGTAAATGACAATGAGGTTGTTGTGATCAATAAGAACAAGAAACTCAGGGTTGTAACACTCGATAATAAAGTCAACAAGATCTGCATCAAGAAGTTGGAGATGAGCCTTTCACAGCTCGAAAAGGGGGGCTACGACCACTTTATGATTAAGGAGATCCACGAGCAGGCAAAGACAATCGTTGACTGTACACGTGGACGTGTCAACCAGCAGACGTTGGAGGCGACACTCTCGGGCGTATTTGATAATCGTGAGCGATTCATCAAGACCAAGAGGATTGTATTCGTGGCGTGCGGTACTTCGTGGCACGCATCGTTGATTGGTGAGCACCTCATCGAGAGCATCTGTCGCATACCTGTCGAGGTGGAGTACGCCTCGGAATTTAGGTATCGCAACCCAGTGATTAATAAGGGTGATATTGTGATCGCTGTGTCTCAATCGGGCGAGACGGCTGACACCTTGGCGGCTATTGATTTGGCTCGTGAATCGGGTGCATTTGTCTATGGAGTGTGTAACGTGATTGGCTCATCTATCGCTCGGGCGACCGACTCAGGCTCATACATTCACGTTGGGCCCGAGATCGGTGTAGCCTCAACTAAGGCGTTCACGGGACAGGTTACAGTGCTCACAATGATGGCTTTGGCAATCGCTAAGGAGAGGGGCGTACTAAATAAAGAGGTTGAGCAGGAGATCTGCCGAGCACTCATTACACTCCCTGAGTTGATCGAGAGGACACTCAAGCTGGACGATCAAATTGCGGATCTATCGAAAATATTCACCTACGCTCACAACTTCATCTATTTGGGTCGTGGATACAACTATCCAACAGCGTTGGAGGGTGCACTAAAGCTAAAGGAGATCTCATACATACACGCTGAGGGCTACCCTGCTGCCGAGATGAAACACGGACCAATAGCCTTGATCGATGCAGAGATGCCTACGGTGGCGATCGCTACACCCGACCACACTTATCACAAGACGATCAGCAACATTGAGGAGATCAAAGCTCGTGGAGGTAAGATCATTGCGGTGGTTGCCGAGGGTGATGAGAGGGCTCGCAAGGTTGCAGATTTTGCAATTGAGGTGCCTGTGACAGCGGAGTGTTTGATGCCGATCATCATCTCTATTCCGCTCCAACTGATGGCGTATCATATCGCTATCAACAAGGGTCGAGATGTCGATCAACCACGAAACCTAGCTAAGTCCGTTACCGTTGAGTAAGCACTTCGAGCTTCGGGCGTAGCTAATTCCATTGCCGATGAGTGAGACCCTCGGACGTAAACAGGCTGTCACCACCGTACAAACACTTCAAGTGTAGTTAAATCCGTTAGTTACCTCCGAATAAGCGCCTCGGGCGTGGGCAACGAGAGGCGAGTAAAAGAGAGAATCATCGCCAAAGCGGAGAATATAAAACCGACTGAGAGTATGGAGACCATACTCTCTTTTGGTATCATATAGAAGAGTAGAGCCACCAACGATGCGCCAAGAGTCTGCCCAGCGAGGCGTGCTGTAGCCATCATTCCGCTAGCCGATCCGCTACGAGCGAGCGGTGCTGAGGCGATTATAAGGCTGTTGTTTGGCGATTGGAAGATACCGAAACCCAAGCCGCAAATTGTCAATCTCCAGATAAGGTCGCTCTTTGTGGGCTCATCGGGAATAAAGATCAACAGCGACATTCCGATGGTGAGTATCACCAATCCAACCATACCCAGCAACCCTGGGTTTGACCTCTCGACCAAGAATCCCGAGATAGGCGTAGCGATCATATTTACAGCAGGCCAAGCGGTGAGCACTACACCCACCTCGATGGGCGTGTAACCAAATTGATGCTGCAGGATAAAAGGCATTGCGACCATCGTCGCCATCTGCGCCACAAACGACAGAATAGAGGTGACAACCGAGAGCGAGAAGATCGGGATCTTCAGAAGATCGAACGGCAGTATCGGCAGCGGTGAGTTGAGTTGGCTCTTTACATAGATATAGCCAACAACCACCGCTACAGCCCCCTCCACAATGAGAATCCACCAATCGAGGTTGTGTGAAAAGGATGTAAAAAATGCAAACGTAGAGGCGAAAGCGAGCAGATTAAGCAGCGCATCACGCCAACGATAATCGCTCATACTCTTGAGCTTGATAGGGTTTGCAGGCAAGAACAGCCACCCCATAATGATCGCTGCAACACCAATCGGAATATTGATCGCAAAGAGCCACCGCCAATCGCCCAACGCCAAAATAGAGGCGGCAATAGTTGGGCCAGCAACAGATGAGACCGACACCACCGTTGAGTTGATTCCGAGCCCCCTGCCGAGCATCCTCCGTGGATAGATAAGACGCACCAACGATGTACCGATCGACATCAAACAGCTAGCGCCAAAGCCCTGAGCAGCACGAAAGAAGAGCAGCGCCCCAAAGCTCCACGAGAGCGCACACCCAACAGACATCAAGATAAAGATAATCAGACCAATACGAAACAATCGCCGATACCCAACGACATCACCCATTGCCGAGAGCGGCAGCAGCGATGTAATGATCGAAATTTGATAGATATTCACCACCCAAATAGACTCCGAGGCGGTGATACTCAGTGCACTACAGATAGTCGGCAGAGCGATATTAACAATAACACCATCGATAACCGAGAGCGCTATAGCCAACATCACAGCCAAGATAGCGAAGAGCATTCGAGGCATCTGCAGCCCATCCCAATGTGAGCCATCTTCGCTCACATCATCTAAGGCATCCGCTGCAAAGACTGCATCCTCAACAACCTCGATTGCAACAGCATCCTCTATCGACTCAAATCGCTGTGACATCGCTTTTAAAAACTCTCCAGTCTATATTTTAGAGCTGCATTTCGCTCCATCTTTTTGAGCTTAATATCATAATAGAGTGTCTCCACAGCCTCTACACCGAGCTCCTCGTTACCCTCCTCGCCATAGGCTAGTTTCGATGGAACCCACACACGAATATGACCGCCTCGACCGATCATCTTCACAGCCTCCTGAACACCCCGAGGCAGATCCTCCATTGCAACAGCAGCATCAATTCGAGCGATATTTTCGCTCATAGGCTGGGCGGGCAAGATCACCTCGCCACCCACACGAGAGATGTAATAACTGAGTGTTAACCAATCTGTTGCATTCTTCGGCTGGTTCTTCTCGTCACCGATCACCTCGATCTTATAAGCAAGTCCACTCCTTGTTCTCGTGAAGCTACGATCGGTGGTTGAAAGGTCTGTCAAGAATCGCTCCTCGATAGCTCTACGGCGCTCAGGCTCGACATACATTACATAACGAATGTAGCTGTGTCTCGCCTCCTCATCGCTCATCAAAGCCGCCCCTTGCGACTGCTCCATAATCGCCCGACAGACAACGCTATAGTTGATGAGAGAGTCCATCTTTTGCAGCTCACGAGCCACATTCATACCTATAATGTAAGCGAGTGAATCGCTCTCGGTTTTAAGCGGTGAGTCGACTGGAAGTTTATACTTCTGTTCGCTTGACGAGCAGCCCATCCCCAACATTAGAGTTGAAGATAACAGCGCCACATAGATATAATTTTTAGCTCTCATTTTTACTTATTTTTCTACACTTTCTCTCTTCGAGAACAACATAATTAAGGCGACACCCAACAGGGCGGCAGCCAATGACCCCGCTAAGATAGCAATCTTTCCTTGATTTACAAAATCCATACTCACACTCTTGAACGCTAAAGTATCGACAAAGATCGACATCGTGAAGCCGATACCGCCCAAACAGGCTACAGCAAAGAGCATCGCCCACGTAGCTTTAGAGGGCATCGTCGCTAACTTCAGTTTGATAGCTAAGTAGCTCATAATGAAGATCCCGACAGGTTTTCCAACCACCAATCCAAAGAAGATTCCAAGCCCAATAGAGCCCACTCCCGAGACAAAATTAAAGATGTCGAGATGCTCCGAACTGATCGCCACACCACCATTAACAATTGCAAAAATTGGCATCACAATAAACGTAATGTATGGCGCTAAGGCGTGTTCAAGCTGGGCGCTCATCGGCACGGTGCCACGTGTCAAGCGCTTCATTTCACGCAAGTGGTCATAGAAGTGCTCCTCGCCTGTCTCGCCCTTTTCATAGGCTGCCGTAACGATTCTGTGCTCCAGCTCATCGGCTTGACGCAAGAAGTATGCTTTATTGAAACGAGCCTTTGTAGGGATCAGCAGCGCCATCACTACACCCGACATTGTTGCGTGAACCCCCGAGTAATAAAAGAGCGTCCAAACAACCACAGCAGGTATCATATATGAGATCATACTCCGCTCACCCATACGATTCATAAAGGCGATGAACGCCATAATCACAAACGCCAAGAAGAGCGCAAAGAGGTCGACACTTCCGCCATAAAAGATAGCGATGACGATGATTGCCCCCAAGTCATCAGCAATAGCCAACGCCGTAAGGAAGATCTTCAGCGAGGTGGGCACACGGTCGCCCAGCATCGAGAGGATACCGATAGCGAAGGCAATATCTGTAGCCATCGGGATACCCCAACCCTGCTCCACAGCCATACCGTGGTTGACAAACATATAGATAAATGCAGGGACAAGCATACCGCCCAAAGCAGCCAAGATCGGCAAGATAGCCTTGCGTGGTGAGCTCAACTCACCGTGCAGCACCTCACGCTTAATCTCCAAACCAACAACGAAGAAGAAGAGCACCATCAAGCCATCATTGACCAGCTTCTCGACATTCATATCTTGCGGAAAGAGAAGATTGACACTGTTGTCGAGCGTGTGAATCATCACCGAAATATCGGTCGTGAGGATCTGATGATAGATGTGGGCGCTCCACTCCATATTTGCAAGCGCCATCGCTATGATGACACAGACGAGCAACACCACACCACCCGACCAAGGTTTCGTGATGAAGTCACGGGCGTGTTCGGTCATCGATAGATGTCGCCTAGCCCACGAAAATTTGTTGATGTGGAAAAACATTTTATACTTATTTGCTGAATTCAACCTGCAAATGCAACTGAATTCATATTAATAATTTGTTTAAATTTTTCATTTGGTGTGAGGTATCCGAGTCTTTTACGAGGACGATTATTTAGCTTGTTTTCAATC
>JBCQUE010000075.1:0-6626 GCA_047174325.1 Rikenellaceae bacterium
AGGTAATGTTTATTTTTGACTTACCATGAACTCACCCCATTCTTACTCTCTAATCTTGCTTTTTTACCTAAATATTATTCATTTTTAATCTTTTTGCAAAGGTATAAGAAGTCCCCTTAATCCAAAAGTAATCGTCTCATCCCTTGCGAGCAGTAGATCCTGTAGAGACCAGCCGCCTCGCTATTATATATAAGGTACACCTCACAATTTTCCAACCCATCAGCGATCGCCTCAGCCCGTCTGTCGCCAGCGGCTAAGAGCATTGTCGCCATTGCATCCGCCTCGGCACAGGTTCGAGCCATCACCGTTACGGACAACAGCCCCGAGCTCTCGGCACGCCCCGTGAGTGGGTTGATTGTGTGAACCACCTTCTCACCATTAGCGCCCGTGTGAAAACGTCGATAGTTGCCCGATGTAGCCACGGCACGTAGCTTGCTGTCTGGGTCGATCACGATACGCCTCTGCAGCAGCTCGCCATTTGTCATATTTCCATCGATGGGTGTCTCGATACCTATTCGCCAGCCTCCACCCTTTGGGTTTGTTCCCTTTGTGACCAACTCACCCCCAATATCGACCATTAAATTTTGCGCCCCAGCCCTCACCAAAATCTCGGCTAATCGATCGACTGCAAAGCCCTTGGCGATGGAGTTGAGATCGATCTGAGTGCGAGGGTCTTGCCGCTGTAACTCACCGCCACTCACCGCAATAGTTTTGTAGCCCACAAACTGCAACAACGAGTCGATATTGGGCTCAATATCAAACCGAGGTTTCCCTCCAGCGAAGCCCCACGCCCGAACAAGAGGTGCGCAAGTTATGTCGTACAAACCGCCTGATAATCGGCTAATTGAGTCTGCTAAACGTATATTCTGTTCGATCCACGGTGTAAGCTCATTCGTCTCACCACGGTTGATCTTAGAGAGTTGCGAACTAGGGTCAAATATCGACATCTCTCTCTTCATCCTCTCATCCAATCGCTCCGCCTCAGCCGTAACAAATCGACCGCTCCCCCGAGGCAGCTCGGCAGTGATGTTGTATTGAGTGCCAAGCATCTCACCACTGAGCGAAATAAACTCCATCGGAGCAGCACCACAACCGACCAACAGCAGCGCACAACTGACCAACCAACCCATCAACAGCACCCTGCAACTAACCAACCAACCCATCAACAGCACCCTGCAACTAACCAACCAACCCATCAACAGCACCCTGCAACTGACCAACCAACCCATCAACAGCACCCTGCAACTAACCAACCAACCCATCAACAGCACCCTGCAACTCACTAACAGTAAGGCGAGTAGCTCCGAGAGGCGAGTGTGTAATAATCCATTTAGCATAAAATTGCACTAATTTGCTACAAAGATATAAAAAAAAATCGCTAAATGGCTGAGTGATATGAAGTTTTTATAAAAAAATGTTGCTAGTTAAGAAAAAAAGAGTACCTTTGCACCACGCTCTGGCGTAATTGCGAGTAAGGGCAATGCGTCGTAGAGTGGAACTTACAAAATTTAAAAGTAAAAATGGCTTATCTAACAACAGACAAGAAGCAGGAGATTTTCGGCAAGTACGGAGCGTCTAACACCGACACAGGCTCACCAGAGTCACAGATCGCATTGTTCTCATTCCGTATTGCTCACCTTACCGAGCACCTTAAAAAGAACCGCCACGACTTCGGCACACAGCGTGCGTTGCTTCGCCTCGTAGGAAAGCGCCGCCACCAGTTGGAGTACCTAAAGGTTAACGACATCGAGCGTTACCGTGCGATCCTTAAGGAGCTTAACCTACGTAAGTAGTAAGAGACAATGCTAAATAGGGCAGGGGTTATATAACACTCCTACCCTTTTTTGCGTTGTTTTATCGACGACAAAATTAGACGAAAAGAAAAAAATACAAGATGGAAGAGAACACACTGTTCACACCCGTTTACAAGAGCATCAAGCTCGCTGACGGACGTGAGATCACAATCGAAACAGGTAAAGTAGCGAAGCAGGCAGATGGCTCTGTAGTTCTTCGCCAAGGGGATACAATGCTCCTTGCAACAGTAGTAGCGGCTAAGGATGCAAAGCCCGACGTAGATTTTATGCCGCTCTCGGTGGAGTATAAGGAGAAGTACGCATCGTGCGGACGTTTCCCCGGCGGATTTATGAAGCGTGAGGGTCGTGCAGGTGATGCAGAGATCTTGGTCTCTCGCCTTATTGACCGTGCGTTGCGCCCACTCTTCCCATCAAATTACCACGCTGAGGTTTTTGTTACGGTTAACTTGATCTCAGCTGATAAGGACATCCAACCAGACGCATTGGCTGGTTTCGCAGCATCGGCAGCGTTGGCGGTGTCGGACATTCCTTTCAATGGTCCAATCTCTGAGGTACGTGTAGCACGTATCGGTGGCGAGTACGTCATCAACCCTACATTCTCACAGATGAGCGAGGTGGATCTCGACATTATGGTTGGCGGTACGATCGACAACATCTTGATGGTTGAGGGCGAGATGCACGAGGTTAGCGAGGAGGTGATGCTTGGCGCTATCAAGTTCGCACACGAGGAGATCAAGCGCCACTGTGAGCTACAGATCGAGTTGATGAAGGAGTTGGGCAAGGATGTAAAGCGTGAGTATTGCCACGAGACAAACGATGAGGAGCTACGAGGGCAGGTTATCGCTGACCTCTACGAGAAGGCGTACGCAATCGCTACAAGCGGCACGAAGAAGCACGAGAGAGCAGAGATGTTCGAGACACTTGAGGCGGACTATATCGCTGCTGTTCCCGAGGAGGAGCAGGCTGAGAAGGTTGGTCTAATCAAGAAATATTTCCACGATGACGTACTTAAGATGGCGATGCGCAATATGATCCTCGATGAGGGTGTGCGTCTCGATGGTCGTAAGACAGACGAGATCCGCCAGATCATTTGTGAGGTTGGTTACCTACCTGCAGCACACGGTTCGGCACTCTTCACACGTGGTGAGACTCAGTCACTTACGACTGTAACACTCGGCACGAAGATGGACGAGAAGATGAAGGATGAGGTGTTGGTACAGGGCACGGAGCAGTTCGTGTTGCACTATAACTTCCCTCCATTCTCTACGGGCGATGCTCGTGCGGCACGTGGATTGAGCCGTCGTGAGGTGGGTCACGGTCACTTGGCGTGGAGAGGTCTTAAGCCTATGGTTCCACTTGGTGCGGAGAACCCTTATGCAGTACGTGTAGTATCGGACATTTTGGAGTCAAATGGCTCATCATCAATGGCTACGGTTTGCGCAGGAACGTTGGCACTTATGGATGCAGGTGTTAAGCTTAAAAAGCCAGTTTCAGGTATTGCGATGGGTCTTATCACAGACTCAACAAGCGGTAAGTGGGCAGTGCTTTCAGACATCTTGGGTGATGAGGATCACTTGGGTGATATGGACTTCAAGGTTACAGGTACAAAGGATGGTATCACAGCTACACAGATGGATATTAAGGTTGACGGCTTGTCTTACGAGATCTTGGCTGCAGCATTGGAGCAGGCTCGTTTGGGTCGCCTTCACATCTTGGGCAAGATCACCGACTGCATCGCTGAGCCACGAGAGGATTACAAACCATTCGTACCACGTTTGGTTCAGATGTCGATCCCACAGGAGATGATCGGTGCAGTGATCGGACCGGGTGGAAAGATCATTCAGGACATACAAAAGACAACAGGCACAACGGTAACGATCACAGAGGTTGACGGCAAGGGTCTTATCGACATCTTCGGAATCAACAAGGAGTCGATCGATGCAGCGATTGCACGAGTTAAGGCGATTGTGGCGATCCCTGAGGTTGGCGAGACATATAACGGAACGGTTAAGTCGATCGTAGCATTCGGTGCGTTCATCGAGATTATGCCGGGCAAGGATGCACTACTTCACATCTCGGAGATCGACTATAAGAGGTTCGAGACGATGGATGACGCAGGACTAAAGGAGGGCGACAAGGTCGATGTTAAACTAATCGGCGTAGATGCTAAGACAGGCAAGTTGAAGCTATCTCGCAAGGCACTCCTTCCAAAGCCAGAGGGGTGGGTGGAGCGTGAGCGGAAGCCACGTGAGGAGCGCCGTGATGATCGTCGTGAGCGCCGTGACTAACGACCAAGAGATTACCGAGAGATTATAATTATATAAAAAGTCGTAAAAATATCGATCAAAAGGCTATTTTATCATATAATTTCACTATATTTGCTCATCTCCATTTCTTTTGTAAATGGAGATGAGTTTTTTTGTACAGAAGGGTGGTGAGTTTTGTGCAGAGGACGAGCAAGTTTTATACAGGTGGGACTAACTGGTTACCCTCGTGTTGGGTTTAAAAGCCAACGGCTTTTAATAAAAATTTTGTTGCAGAGCAACTTAGGCAAATTTATTTGCATAAGTTGATGTGTAACAAAATCTTAAAACTTGAAAAGTTCTAAGCCCAACAACGCAAACCAGCTAAAAGCCAGCTAGCTGGCTGCCTGCCCGGCATTAGGGCAGTGGTCGATGTTACGGACGAAAAATAAAAAAATAATTTAAACTAAATAACAAACAAATTATCTATGAAGAAGTTTATTAAATTCAGTTTGATGCTGGTTGCGACCGCTATTTTTGCAACAAGTTGTAATTGTTATAAGAAGATGGGCAGTTCGTTCGACACCATCAAGATTGAGTGTTCGCCCGAAGTGTTGGCGCTCAACAATGGCAAGGTCGATGCTGAGATCTCTGTAGAGATTCCAGCGAAATATTTCAATAAGAAGGCGCTGTTGCGTGTCACCCCAGTCTTTGTTTACGAGGGTGGCGAGGTTGCTGCAGATCCAATTATGTTGCAGGGTGAGGGTGTATCGGAGAATTTCCGTGTTGTGAACTTCAGCCAGCCAACATCATTCAAGGAGTCGGTATCGTTTAAGTATGCGCCTGAGATGCGTATGGGTTCGTTGCAGTTGCGTGTTGAGGCGAATTGCAAGTGCAGCGATTGTGCTGATTTCGTGTTGATTAACGCTGAGACAGGTGCGGTGTTGTCGAAGAGTGAGGTTGAGGCTATTGAGTCTAACCCTAAGTCGGCTGAGGCGCAGGCTATCTTGAGCAAGTGTGGATTCAAGGTTGCGGATGGCGTGAACACACTTCAGAGCGACCTTAAGTATGCAGATTTGATGGTGATGATGAAGGATAACTTCAAGCGTGTGACAACAACGGTTGAGACGGCAGACCTTCAGTACGGCATCAGCAGCTCAGTGTTGAGCGGTAAGTCGTTGAAGTCTAGCGATGTAGCTAAGTTCAAGGCGTTGGTTGAGGCTAACTCAAAGAACGATAGAGCTAAGCAGACACTCTATGCAAATGGATATGCGTCACCAGATGGACCCGAGAATTTCAACGATAAGTTGTCGAAGTCACGTTCTGAGAGCGGCAAGAGCGCAATGGTGAAGATGTTGAAGGGGTACGGTGTCGAGGTTGATGCAGCAGCTTATGGCGAGGATTGGGATGGTTTCAAGAAGTTGGTTGAGGCATCAGACATTGAGGATAAGCACCTAATTCTTAAGGTGTTGAGTATGTACGACTCATCGACACAGCGTGAGCGTGAGATCAAGAATTTGGCGGCTGTATTTGGCGAGCTTAAGAGCGATGTACTTCCTCAGTTGCGCCGTGCACAGATGTCGAACAAGATCGATATGACGGGCAAGAGCGATGAGGAGATGATGGCTGTAGTTGAGGCTAAGAAGTTTGGCGAGTTGAATGTGGAGGAGATTCTACACATCTGCGCAAACCTTAAGGTTGACAACAAGAGCAAGGTTGCATTGTTGGAGTACGCAACAAAGGAGTTCGGTGACTTCCGTGCATATAATAACTTGGGCGTTACATACGCACGTATGGGCAAGAATAAGGAGGCTATGGAGGCTCTTAATGCGTCTATCAAGGCGGGAGCTAAGGGTGCTGCAACAAGCAAGAATATGGCTTTGATGAACTTGATCATCAAGAAGGTAGGCGAGGCTGAGAAGTTTGCAAAGGGTGCTGACGAGGTGGCGAAGAGCGCACTTGCGGCAGCTAAGGGCAACTACACGCCAGCGACTAAGTCGATGAAGGGATACAACGCAGCGATTGCATACACTCAATTGGGCAACTACACAGCGGCTAAGTCGGCGTTGGCAAATGTTAAGACAGCCGATGCAGATTACTTGGGAGCGGTTATCGCCTCATTGGAGGGTGATGTAAAGACAGCAGGCTCGAAGTTGCAGGCAGCAGTCAAGAAGAACAAGAACTTGGCGAAGAAGGCGGCAACAGACGTAAACCTAAAGAACCTATACAAATCAGGTTTCAGCCTATAAAACAGCTGAGTACAGCTGAGTAAGGTCTAAAGTAGGGCTGAGTAGGGCTGAGTAGGGCTGAGTAAAGCTGAGTGTAAAAACCTCAGTAATACTCAGCCCTACTCAGCTTTTACTCAGTCTTACTCAGCCCTACTCAGCTTTACTCAGCCCTACTCAGCTTTTACTCAGTCTTACTCAGTCTTACTCAGCCCTACTCAGCTTTACTCAGTCTTACTCAGCCCTACTCAGCCCTACTCAGCAATACTCAGCAATACTCAGCAATACTCAGCAATACTCAGCAATACTCAGCAATACTCAGCTCCACCACCACAAAGCAAAAA
>JBCQUE010000076.1:0-6615 GCA_047174325.1 Rikenellaceae bacterium
TGATATACGCAAACCATAGAGGTTCTATACATCAGTTGCATAACTAATTCGTAACCTATTGCGCTATGTCCCAACATTCACTTACTGAGGTTTAACGACTTAAACCTTTTTTGTAGATTCCTGATGACAAATATATATAAAATTATCGGGATTTTTGCAAGAATCGTCTAATAATTTTGTAAAAAATTTGCAGAATTATTTGGTGGATCGGTGCGGAAGAGATGCTTTGCGAGACTTGTTGGTTGTTGGCTTGGCTGAGTAATTGCTGAGTAGGGCTGAGTAAGGCTGAGTATTACTGAGTAAGGCTGAGTAAGGCTGAGTAAGGCTGAGTAAGGCTGAGTATTACTGAGTAAGGCTGAGTAGGGCTGAGTATTACTGAGTAAGGCTGAGTAGGGCTGAGTAGGGCTGAGTAATTACTGAGGGCAAACCCTACTCAGCAATTACTCAGCCCTACAGCCAAGCCAAAAACTCCTAACTCCTAACTCCTAATTCATAAATTATAACTCAACTGTGGCTGTGGCTTTGATGTCGGTGGATGATGAGCCGAGGTGTATGTTGAATTTGCCCTTCTCTAGCGTCCATTTGTTGCTCTTCTCGCTGAAGAATTGGAACGCCTCCTCTGTCAAGGTGAACTGTACGGTGCGGCTCTCGTTTGGTTGTAGCTCGATTTTTGCGAACTCTTTTAGCTCCTTTTTGGGGCGCTCCTCGCTGCACTCAATGTCTTGGATGTAGAGCTGTACGACCTCTTTGCCTGTCACCTTGCCACTGTTCTTTACGTTTACCGATACGATCACTTTGTCGCCACTGCGCTTAGCCTTAGCCCCTGAGTAGTCGAACGTTGTGTAGCTCAACCCGTGTCCGAATGGGAACGCTGGATGTTGGTCATACTTGTCGAAGTATCTGTACCCCACGAAGATACCCTCATCATAGCTCACCTTCTCATCGAACGAGTACCAACTCTCGGGGTACTGAGTGGATGATTTAGGGATCGAGACCGAGAGGCGACCCGATGGATTGACATCACCAAAGAGGATGCTGCCCAAGGCGTTAGCTCCCTCCTGACCGGGGAAACCAGCGTAGATAATTGATGAGACTTTATCACGCCACTGCTCACACACAACGCCTGCTGTATAGGTCACTACAACAACATTTTTATTCACCTTAGCCACCTCCTTGATGAGTTGCTCCTGTGCTGCCGATAGCGCCAATGGATCGCTCTTGTCGAGCTTCTGTGCACGATCCGTGCCCTCTGTTTCGAGGTGTCCCGATGTTCCTACGCTCATCACTACAACGTCTGCGTTGCGAGCCAATTCGAGAGCCTTGTTGAGGTAGTCACGGTTGCCGTAGTCCCACATCAGTTTGAGTTGATCCCTGCCTCGGACATTGTTGTAGCGCACAACGATCTCGTGGAGACCCTTATCGAAGTGTTGGCGGTGTGAGGCGTACTGCATCGAGTTCTGAACCGCTTGATGATCCACTACGAGCTGCTTATCGATGTAGAGCTTTGCGCAGCCAATGGTGTTGAGCATAAAGGTGTAGTCGCCCGATTCGGGGATCTGGATCTTACCGCTCCACTTGATTGAGAAGTTTTTGGTTGGCTTACCTGCTGAGCTGCCCTCCTCGATGATCACGGGGCTGGAGAACCACGAGAAGTCGATCTTCTTGTCGATCTTCTTTGTCGCTGTGCCTGAGAATTTGTCGTTGTTGAAGTACTCACCATCGAGACCCACTTCGCCCGAATTGCTGCTGAGGAACTTAGGTGCGATCGTTGTGCAGCCCTGCTCTCCGTAGCACCCTGCTGCAAACTCTACTGAGACGCTCTCGCCAGCGCTCTTCTTGATACCCTTAAGCGGTGTGATGAGCTTACCTGCTGGAGGGACGATCGAGGCGCTACCGCCACCCTGCAACATTTGATATGATGGTTTGCCCTCCTTGAAGTGGTCACCAAACTCTCCATTTGGTCCAATCACAGCTACTCTCTTTATCTTCGTGCGGTCTAGCGGCAAGAGCCCGTTGTTGTTTTGCAGCAACACCAACGACTGCTCAGCGGCACTCCTTGCTATCTCCACGCTCTTGTCTGTTGCGATCCCGTTGGGGTCGATCGAGGGAGCTTTATCCATCAAACCACACCAAAAGGTTAGGCGGAGTAGTCGGCGGAGCTTCTCATCGATCTGTTTCTCGCTGATCTCACCCTTTTTGATCGCTGCGAGTAGTGTCTCTTTTTTGTATCTCGTTGGGCGAGGCATCTCTAGGTCGAGACCTGCATCAACCATCGCCTTAGTTGACTTAGCTGAGCCAGCCCAATCGGTCATCACCACACCCTCAAATCCCCACTCATCCTTGAGAATATCCTGCACGAGGTGTTTGTAGGCTGAGTTGTGGTTGCCGTTCACGCTGTTGTAACCCGTCATCACACCCATAATTCCAGCCTCCACACAGCGTTTGTAGCCCGGTAAGTAGATCTCTCGAAGTGCACGTTCGCTGACGGTCACCTCTATCGAGTTGCGGTACTGCTCTTGGTTGTTGCAGACGAAGTGTTTCATAATGGCGAAGTTCTTCTGAGACTGAACGCCCTCGGTGTATGCTGCAGCGATCTCACCGTTGAGATAGGGATCTTCGGTGAAGTACTCCATACTTCGTCCGCTGCGGAGGTCACGGATGATGTTCATCGCTGGACCAGCGCTCGACTGACCGCCACCAGCTGTGAGTTCACGGCTCATAGATGTTGTGAGCTCACGCACGAGATCTCTGTCCCACGTGGTCGCCATATTTATTGACGATGGGTAATACGTTCCGTTCTTCTTGGTGTAGCGGCTGGTTGAGACTCCGTAGGGTCCGTGATAGATTTTGAATGGGCGAATACCGAGTCGATCGTTACCCTTTGTGCCGTCCCATACATTTTTGGTGTGTCCCGCTAGTCTCATTCCGCTTATGTAGTCGGCTTTCTCTTCGAGGGTCATCTGTTTGATTAGATCCTCCACACGTTGCTCTAATGGTGCTGAGCTATCTTTGTAGAGTGGCTCGGCGATGATCGCTCCACAGGCGGCTACAGCAAGCATTGTGGCGATTGTTCGTTTTAGGTTTACTCTCATTTTGATTGTTGGTTGTTGGTTGTTGGTTGTTGGTTTTTGGTTGTTGGTTTTTGGTTTTTGTTTGTTGGTTTTTGATTGTTGGTTTTTGGTTGTTGGTTTTTGGTTTTTGGTTTTTGGTTTTTGGTTTTTGGTTTTTGGTTTTTGGTTTTTGTTTGTTGGTATCCATTTGAATACAAAGTTATAAAAAATAATCGGGAATCACGCTTGTTAGCTCTTTTTAATGGCGTGGATTTTGCATTACAGCTTGTACTCAGTGTTTAACATTTAAATTTGATTGCAATGAAAGAGAGATTAACAACAACATCAGGTCGCCTAGTTGCGGATAATGAGAATAGCCAAACGGCTGGCGAGAGAGGTCCGCTGCTGCTGCAGGATCCGTGGTTGCTGGAGAAGTTGGCTCACTTCGATAGAGAGCTAATTCCCGAGCGAAGAATGCACGCCAAGGGGTCGGGTGCTTACGGAACGTTCACCGTAACGGGCGACATCACGGGGCTCACCACAGCGTCCTTATTCAGCGAAATAGGTAAACAGACCGAGTGTTTCGTGCGCTTCTCAACGGTGGCTGGCGAGAGGGGTGCAGCCGATGCTGAGCGAGACATCAGAGGCTTTGCGATGAAGTATTATACAGATCAGGGCAATTGGGACTTAGTGGGTAACAACACCCCCGTTTTCTTCCTGCGTGACCCCTTGAAGTTCTCCGATCTGAACCACGTTGTCAAGCGAGATCCACGCACAAATATGCACAGCGCAAACTCAAATTGGGACTTCTGGACACTGCTGCCCGAGGCGCTGCATCAGGTCACCATCACAATGAGCGACAGAGGGATTCCTCGTTCGTTTCGACATATGCACGGCTACGGCAGCCACACATACAGCCTCATCAACAGCGAGGGTAAACGCACGTGGGTCAAGTTCCATTTCCGTACTCATCAGGGTATCGAGACACTGACCGATAGTCAGGCGGAGGCGATCATAGCTAAGGATCGGGATTCAAACCAACGAGACCTCTATGAGGCGATCGAGAGGGGTGAGTTTCCACGCTGGACAATGTCGGTGCAGACGATGAGCGAGGAGCAGGCTGTGGGCTACAGGATCAACCCATTTGACCTTACCAAGGTGTGGTCTCAGAGGGAGTTTCCGCTCACTGAAGTGGGTCTATTGGAGCTCAATCGTAACCCCGAGAACTACTTCGCTGAGGTGGAGCAGGCAGCCTTCAACCCGATGAACATCGTTAACGGGATCGGTTTCTCGCCCGACAAGATGCTGCAGGGGCGGCTCTTCTCTTATGGCGATGCACAGCGCTACAGGTTGGGGGTGAACCATATGCACATTCCTGTCAATAAGCCTCGATGTCCAGTGAATAGTTACCACCGTGATGGTCAGATGCGTACCGATGGAAACCACGGCTCACGGATCGGTTATGAGCCAAACAGCTACGGTGAGTGGCGAGATTCACCCGAGACAAAAGAGCCCCCAATGAAGATACACGGCGATGGATACAACTACAACGAACGTGAGTACGACAGCGATTACTACACTCAGCCCGGTGACCTCTTTAGGCTAATGACCGCTGAGCAGCAACAGGTGTTGTTCGAGAACACCGCTCGCTCGATGGGCGATGCAGAGCTGATGATCAAGCAGCGACATATATATAACTGTTCTCAGGCTGATAGCCGTTATGGCGAGGGGGTGGCTGCGGCTTTGGGGGTGAGTAATGAGTAATGATTAATCATTAATCATTAATCATAATTTCGGTAAAGGTGTGTAGATTTGCGGAATAATGTGTATATTTGCGGTGCTTACAATTTATTTGCATACATTGATATATATAGACGTAAAGAAATGGCGCATACAAACAACCTGATGATCGTGAGGCACAGGCTCTTGACGGAGCTTGTGAAGTTGTGGAACAAAGATTCGTTGGTGGAGAGGATCGACTACCTGCCGTTGGAGCTTAGTCCCCGTGGTTCAACACCTAAGGGACGCTGCTGTGTACACAAGGAGAGGGCTGTGTGGAAGTATAAATCGCTGCCTCTATTGGGGCTCGATATGAGCGACGAGACCGATGAGTTGACACCACTCTCAACGTATGCTCAAAAGGCACTAGAGCGCTCGAAAAGCGGTAAACCTAAGCAGTCAATTCTCTGTGTCATAGATGATGCTTGCTCGGCTTGTGTGCAGGTCAACTACGAAATAACGAGCCTCTGTAGGAGCTGTATCGCTCGGAGCTGTATGATCAATTGCCCACGTAATGCGGTGCAGATCAGCCGAATAACAGGCAAGGCGTGGATCGATCACAACATCTGCACAAGTTGCGGTATCTGTCAAAAGAGCTGTCCGTACCACGCTATTGTGTACATTCCTGTGCCGTGTGAGGAGGTCTGTCCTGTAAAGGCGATCAGCAAGGATGAGGAGGGTATTGAGCACATCGATGAGAGTAAGTGTATATTCTGCGGTAAGTGTCTCAATGCGTGTGCCTTTGGAGCGATCTTCGAGATCTCACACGTATTCGATATTTTGCCTCAGATACGCCGTGGTGAGAAGTTGGTTGCGATTGTTGCGCCATCCATCTTGGGTCAGTTTGAGACCACTATCGAGAGGGTCTACGGGGCGTTGCGAGAGATCGGTTTCCACGATGTGATTGAGGTTGCACAGGGGGCGATGGATACGGTGAGTAACGAGGCGCACGAGCTGTTGGAGAAGATGGAGGAGGGGCAACCCTTTATGACCACTTCGTGTTGTCCGTCATACATTGAGTTGGTCGAGAAGCACATTCCCGATATGAAGAAGTACGTCTCAACGACAGGTTCACCGATGTATTACACGGCACGTATCGCCAAGGAGCGTCACCCCGATGCGAAGATTGTATTCGTGGGTCCCTGTATGGCGAAGCGCAAGGAGGCGCACCGAGACGAGGCTGTGGATTACGTTATGACCTTTGAGGAGTTGGCATCTGTGGCGGACGGTATGGGTATCGAGATTAAGGATAGCGAGGGTTACGAGATGGTTTACGAATCGGTTCGTGAGGCTCACGGCTTTGCGCAGGCTGGCGGTGTGATGGGTGCTGTTAAGTCCTATCTTCGAGCCGATGGTTCTAAGCTCACACCACTGCAGGTTTCGGATCTACACAAGAAGAATATAACGCTGCTTAGAACCTTTGCGAAGATGGGTAAAGCGCCAGCGAACTTCATTGAGGTGATGGCGTGTGAGGGTGGCTGCATCACGGGACCAAGTTCGCACAACAGTGCGATGATGGCTAAGCGACAGCTGGCTAAGGAGCTTGCGGCACGGAAACTAACTTACGAAACAGTTAATGATTAATGATTAATGATTAATTATTTGGCTTGGTTGTATGGAGCTAATGGTTAGAGAACTTGAGGAGTTTGGGTCGATAGGCGCTGAGCTCTACGGGTCGATAGGCGCTGAGGGCTACGGGTCGATAGGCGCTGAGCTCTACGGGTCGATAGGCGCTGAGCTCTACGGGTCGATAGGCGCTGAGCTCTACGGGTCGATAGGCGCTGAG
>JBCQUE010000017.1:0-38462 GCA_047174325.1 Rikenellaceae bacterium
ACTTCAGTACAACGAATCGCACGAAACCTTCCTTCGTCACCACAAAGATAGGGAATAAATTTGTACTAACAAAAAAGATCTAATTTTATTTGGATTTTAAGACAGTATCTAATAATTCCCTGATTTTAATTTTTGGTTAATAATTGCCCATTTTTGATTTTGCAAAAGTGGGTTGTAGCGGCTCTACCACCTATTTTTGTGAAATCAAAAAGGGGTGGTTAGTAGCCTAAAAGTAATTTGGGGAATTATTAGAAGCCCCCTTAACAGGATCGCAACTAAAAAGTCTCCAAAATATGCACCACTTTCCAATCTTTTTACTATCTTTGTTCTTTGTATAGCCAAGCCCGACTATTCGGGCAGCGGATTACCCAAAAGTTAATTACCTAAATTGAAAGAAATGAAGAGACTATTTTCTCTGTTAATGCTGCTCACGGTAGCAAACGTAGCCTCGGCAGCAGAGTACTTCGTTGAGAAGTATGGCGCTCAGGCTGATGGCGTGACGATCAACACAAAGGCTATCCAAAAGGCTATCGATGAGTGTTCGCTGCAGGGTGGCGGCAATGTGATCCTCTCGTCGGGTGTCTATATGTCGGGTACGATTGAGCTCAAAGATAATGTAACACTAGAGGTGCGCCGTAGCGCTGTGTTGCGAGGCACGATCAACCTCTTCCTCTATCGCAATATCGATAAGTTTGTGGATGCAACGGGTCAGAGCCGTGGCGAGTGTTTGGTGGGCGCTATTAACGCTAAGAACATCGCCATCATCGGCAACGGAACGATCGATGGACGAGGCGAATACTTCAAAGCACCCCTCTCACGTGCTCGCCTCAAGGCGGCAAACTGCACCGAGGAGCAGATCAAGGCGAAGTCATCAATCCGCCCATTCTTGCTGCGTTTCGTAGGCTCTGAGGGTGTGGTACTTAAGGATATAAACCTCATCAATCCAGCGGCGTGGACGTGTCACCTATTCGAGTGTTCAGATATTACGATCAAAGATATTTCGATCCACGCTCACGTCAACAAGAACAACGATGGAATCGACCTCGACTCCTGCTCGGGAGCTGTGATCACGGGGTGTGATATTGATACAGGTGATGACGCAATGTGCATCAAGAGTACCTCGCCAAAGCCTTGCGAAAATGTGGTGATCAAGGGTTGCCGTTTGCGTAGTGACTGGGGCGCTATTAAGTTCGGCACTGAGTCGATGGGTGACTACCGCAACTTCACAATCTCAGATTGCGAGATCTATGACACACAGGGTGGCGGTATCAAGGTGCTCAGTGTGGATGGCGCTAATATATATAATGTAAAGATCTCGAAGATCAAGATGACCGATGTCGATATGCCGATCTTCGTGCGCTTGGGCGAGCGCCGCAAGACATATCGTGATGCAGAGCAGCGCCCCGTGGGTTCGATCGATAGGCTCTATATTCAAGGCATAACAGCAACTACACGTTCTCGTGAGACCTCTCGTGTCAACCCTCCATCGGGTATCGTTATCACAGGAACGCCAAACGCTCGCATCGGTTTTGTACACCTACAGGGGATCGATATTACGCTCCCTGGCGGAGGCGTGGAGGCTGATCGCACACGTGTCGTAGCTGAGGATGAGGTACGCTACCCCGAGTTCTCTCACTTCGGTGTACAGCCTGCATACGGACTGAATGCTCGTCACATCGACTCACTCTCAATG
Organism: Rikenellaceae bacterium; assembly: GCA_047174325.1. Taxonomy (GTDB): domain Bacteria; phylum Bacteroidota; class Bacteroidia; order Bacteroidales; family Rikenellaceae; genus Alistipes. The sequence goes on from JBCQUE010000017.1 coordinate 1,694, forward strand.
AAGTCGGTGAGCTTTAGGCTGACAGGCAATGATGGGCGCAAGGTGAGCAACATCACCGATGTGAATTGTGTTCCTTATGAGTTCCCTACACCCGTTAAGTAACAACCCTAAACTGAATTAAAGAGATGAAAAAGAGAGATATAACACTCCTATCAACGCTAGCCGTATCGTCATTTATGTCGGCTGCACAGGCGGCAACAGCCCCCGATCAAAAGCCGATGACCAGCGAGAAGAAGCAGCGCCCAAATGTGATAATCATCTTTGGTGACGACCACCGCTACGATGCAATTCACGCACTCGGTGGCACGGTGGTTAAGACCCCAAACCTCGATGCAATCATCAACAATGGAGTATCGTTCGACAACGCCTATTTGCAGGGCGCAAACACAGGGGCGACAAGTGCGGCAAGCCGTGCTCAGCTGCTCACAGGACGAGGTGTATTTGGTATTCCTAAGGGCAACGGCTCTCCGTGGACGAAGGATATAACGACCTTCCCCGAGGCGTTCCGTGACGCTGGATACTTCACATTCTTCACAGGTAAATCACACAATGGCGAGGATGCCTCATCACGTGGATTTACGGGTGGTGCAAAGCTCTACGGTCTCTCGAAAGGGTTCTATAAGCCGCACTTTAGGATGCCTTACCAAGATTATCGGGAGGATCAATCATACAACAAAAAGCATCTATACTTCGTTGGGGGCGAGAACCACGACGAGAAGATCAAACCATCGGAGACATCAGAGTATGTAGGTCCTCACTCGACAGATATTTTCGGCAAGGCGGCGGTCGACTTCATCGATAGCTACGACTGCGAAAAACCGCTCTTGATGTATATTGCGTTCCACGCTCCACACGATACACGCAACTACACCGAGAAGTATAAAGATATGTACGACCCTGCAGATATTCCGCTGCCTGTGAACTTCCGTGAGGAGCACCCATTCGACAATGGAGATCTATATGTACGTGATGAGCGACTAGCTCCATATCCACGCACAAAGGAGAATACGAAGAGCCAAATCGCTGATTACTACCGAACTATCACACACGTAGATGATAAGGTGGGCGAGATCGTAGAGGCGCTCAAACGCAAGGGTCTCGACAAGAATACGATCTTTGTGATCTCGACAGATAGCGGCTTGGGTATGGGTAGCCACGGTCTGTTTGGCAAACAGAATCTCTATGATGATGCAGGAATTAGAGTGCCGATGGTCTTTTCGGGAGCTGGAATCCCCAAGGGCAAGCGCAAAACGGATATTTGCTACTCGGCAGATATTTTCCCAACGATTTGTGATTTGGCAGGGGTTGAGATCCCGAAGAGCGTAACGGGTTTGAGCCAAGCGAAGTCGGTGATGGGCGGATCGCAATATCGCCGTAAAGTTGGTTACTTTGCATATATGGAGCACGTGCGAGCGGTGCGAAATGAGCGCTATAAACTCATTGAGTATTGTGTCGATGGCAAGCGCCACACGCAGCTTTTCGACCTCGAAAACGATCGCTATGAGTGTAACGACCTCTCGAACAATCCCGACAACGAGGCGCTAATCAAGGAGCTACGTGCCGAGTTGGTTAAGCAGAGTGAGCAGGAGTATGGCGCTGAGTGGGGCGTAGATTTTTGGCGAACATATATGCGTGACTACGACCGTAAGGTGTTGGATGTAAAGGAGTAACGACAATGTTAACGTATTCGAGAATCATAGGGGCTGCCGATCTTTCGGCAGCTCTCTTTGCTGAGGCTTGGAAGATATACGAATATAGCTTTCCACGCAATGAGAGGCGCACTTTGGAAGATCAAGAGCTACGTATGGCTGACGATCGCTACAACTTTGAGGTGGCGCTGAACGCTGAAGATGAGGTGGTTGGAATCGTTTGCTACTGGATATTTAGCGATGAGGAGGGGGCAAAGAATACCGAAAGAGATGAGGATGCTGCAAAGTATATATATTTGGAGCACTTGGCGACCTCAAAAGAGCTACGCAACGGAGGCTTTGGCGCAAAGACGCTCGACCACCTAAAGTCTCTAAATCTGCCGATGTTGTTGGAGATCGAACCACCCGAGGATGAGTTGACACGCCGCCGACAGGGGTTCTACGAACGCTCGGGCTTTGTGCTGAATGAGTACAATCACCGTCACACGCCATACAGAGCCGACACGGGAGATGTGACACTACGAATAATGAGCTACCCCACTGAGTTTTCGAGAGTTAAGTATGACAACTTTTGCCGATCACAGAGTTCGGTGATGCCTAAATTTTAGGGTTGCAAAGAGGAGCAATATACAAAGGGACAATATAAAGAGAGACGATATGAAACGGGACAAATGGATACACGGAGCGATACCTGCTCTTATGATACACGGCTGTATTGGTACGGTCTACTGCTGGTCGATGTTGGTCGAGGCGCTTAGCGAGAGGATCGGCACGGGGTATGAGTGGGCGTTTAGTTTGGCGATATTTTTCTTGGGGATCTCGGCGGCGTTTCTTGGACCCTTTGTGGAGCGAGATGTGAGACGTGCATCGCTCTGTAGTGCTCTGCTCTTTGGAGCTGGAATGGTGCTCTCGGGCGTGGCGTGTTATGTTGGCTCACGGGCGCTGCTCTTTTTGGGTTATGGTGTTGTGATGGGTATCTCGCTGGGACTTGGATATTTGAGCCCTGTTAAGACGCTGATTTTATGGTTTCGTGAGAATAAGGGGCTGGCTACAGGGTTGGCGATTTCGGGCTTTGGATTGGCTAAGGTTATTGCGACACCGAGCTTTGAATATGTTCTGAATAACTACGGAATCACTGTGATGTTCATATCGCACGGAGTGTTATATTCGCTCATTATGTTGGTGGGCAGCAGGATGTTACGCAAGCCCGTGGGGACTGAGGCAAAGATCACGGGCAGCTTTAGTTTCGAGGAGTGGGCGACGAGGATGAAAGAGGTCATCAAGTTGCCAAATCTGTGGCTGTATTGGGTGATTTTCTATATAAATATCTCGGCAGGGTTGGCGATTATTAGCCACGAAAAGGCGCTCTTCAACGATGTAGGTTTTGAGAAATATGTTAGTGTGGCGCTGATGTTTTGTGCGGTGTTCAACACGCTGGGTCGCCTCTGTGTCTCGTGGGGGTCGGACTATATGAGGGATAGATGGCGAGCATTCGTAGTGATTTTGTGGGTATCATTTCTAAGCTGTGCCGTTGCGGCAGGCGGCTATGCGGTGGCTGTCGGAGGGTGGTCGATGGCTGTACTCGCTGCTGTGCTACTCTGCAATGGTGGCTACGGAGCGATGTTCGCAACGATGCCAAGCGCCCTATCCGACAGATACGGTGTCGATAAGTTGAGCGAAGTGCACGGCATAATATTGAGTGCGTGGGCATTCGCAGGTCTCACAGGCAACCAATTCGCACGAGCGATGGTGATCTTCAGAGAGGGCAGCACGGACTACATCCTCCCAGCCGCAGGAGCGCTCTACGTAGTAGCGCTAATCCTCGCATTGCGCAAACGCTTCGACTCGACCGACATCGCTAAGGTGCGGTAAGTGAATACGCTGAGTAACACTGAGCTTTTTCTGAGTAATGCTGAGTTTTTGACAATTCACTACAATGCTAAAGTATCTGCCAATATCTTTGTAAATTTCTCTGCACCGACATCCGAGAGGTGATCAGAGTCATAAAAGTCATCAGCAACGAAACGGGAATCTTTAAAAAAATCGAAATACCTAATATCAAAATCTGATCGCAACTCATTTACAACTCCCTGCATTTCACGATATTGAACTTCATCTACATTGTCATAGTACGTATGCCAAGTTGGCGTTGTTATAACAATTAATTCCACTGAATTATCTATACAAAATTTAGCAATGTTGTGTAACGCCGCTTTATTTTGCGCAAGATACGTAGTCTCCTCATTTGTATGTCTCAATATTGCAGCATTTGCATCATCCCACTCATTGGATCGACCTTCTAAATCATAACCCATACCCCACCCCAACGAATCACAACTCAGTTTTTCTACCACAGAACGAACATATGCACTCATCTTTCCTTGAAAGTAAGATGGTGACGAGATCGCAAAATTACAAATAAAACTACAATCAATATCTGCATCCATATACAATTTATAATTTATATTGTACCCTGCACTCTCCATCTTTCTAAGACCAGTTGCTCGTAAAGAAAAATATGAAACATCAAGTATTACGCTCCTAAGATTTGGCATATATTGTTTATACTCCTTCAACAACTCATAATCATACCTTAATGGCTGTGAAACAGAGCCTAAATTAAATGCTGACGAATTAAAAAATCGAGGTGACACACCATAATATGAGTGTGAAGATCCTAAGATCAACTCCGTAATTCGCTCGCCATTTTCTACAATATAACTATGCTTATAACTATACGGATTGTCTTTCATTGTTCTAATCAAAAACTCACAAGGAATGATTGCAATAACTGCTATCACAACCAATATTAGCATTTTTCTAAGATACTGCCACATAACACCTAAAATTGAAAGTAAATAAAATCCCCCTGTTTACCTTGAAAAAACAGAATGATAAATATCATCACCACATAAAAAACGAATCTTATAAAACTGTATCGAAACAACCACTTATTAGGCAACTGCAGAGCGTGTTGCTTGTCTCGCTGTAGCCACTCGACTAGGGTGAATACACATAATAGTGCTAGTATCACTTTATGCGAGAGGATTTCAGCAATCGAGAATTGCCGCACATCGAACATACGGATGATGTAGCCCACCGCTTGCGATAGGTTCTCGGCTCGGAATATCACCCAGCCGATTACAACTAGGGCGAATGTCGATAGCATCTGTAGCGCCTCTTTGAGTGTTGGGAGGATTCTACCCTCGGCAACTACATTTGTGTTTTTGCGGTTCTTGCCCAGCAGCATCAGTGGGGCGAAGAGTAGTGCGTGATAGGCTCCCCACGCTATGAATGTCCAGTTTGCACCGTGCCAAAAACCACTCACCAAGAAGATTATCACCGTGTTGCGAAACGCCTTGCCCTTGCCCTCTCGGCTGCCTCCGAGCGGAATGTAGATATAGTCTCTGAACCACGTGGTTAGCGATATGTGCCACCGTCGCCAGAACTCCGCAATGTCTCGTGAGAAGTATGGAAAGTTGAAGTTCCGCATCAAGTTGATACCGAACAGACGAGCCGTACCGATCGCTATATCGGAGTAGCCCGAGAAGTCGCCATAGATTTGGAAGGTGAAGAGTATCGCCCCAATGATTAGCACCACGCCACTTTGATCCTCATAATTTGCCCAAATCGAATTGACTGCAAATGCACAGCGATCAGCAATAACCATCTTCTTGAACAGACCCCACAAGATCTGCCGAGATCCATCCACCGCCTTGGCGTAGTCAAATTGGCGTGTTTTGTAGAATTGCGGCAGCAGGTTTGTTGCCCTCTCGATCGGACCAGCGACAAGCTGCGGAAAGAAACTAATGTATGCGAAGAGGTCAACAACCGAGTGTGTCGGCTTTATCGAGCCACGGTAGACATCGATCGTGTAGCTGAGCGCCTGAAACGTATAGAACGAGATACCCACGGGGAGCAGCACATCAAGCGTAACCCAATCCAACTCAACGCCAAAGAGACGAAATAGTCGCTCGAAATTGTCGCTAAAGAAGTTAAAATATTTAAATACCCCGAGGATTGCTAAATTTATAACAACGCTAGCTGCGGCGTAATATTTGGCACGGTAGTTGTGGGGGGGGATTTTTGCAACTCGCTGATTTTCAGACCACTATAATAGCTACACAGCGATGTAAAGGCGATCAAAATCAAGAAACGCCAATCCCACCAACCATAAAATATGTAGCTCACAACAACAATAAAAGCGTTCTGCAGCCTCAGCGATCGGTTAAATACAAACCAATAGAGCAGAAAGACAATCGGCAAAAAGATCAAAAACTCAAACGATTTGAATAGCATTGTAATAGAATTTATTCTGTTTTAAAACTCCGTTCATTGCGTTACTTAAGTAGGGTAAAATAATTATTGGTGTATTTTTAAGAGTGCTTTTAAAAATATGGCAATAATTGTTTTACACTAAGTAGGGTAAAATAATTATTGGTGTGTTTTTAAGAGTGCTATTGGAGATGAGATTTTTTGCTATTGAATCGAAAATATAGTTATTCTATATTGAGATTTAATAGTGAAAAATATCGCTCCAAGAGTGCTTTTAAAAATATGGCAATAATTGTTTTACACTACTTACTTAGCCGCAAAGGTAAACAAAAAAATCTATTTGTTTCATTTTTTCAAAAAAAAAATACTCAGAGAGTACTGAGTACCTCTGAGTAATCCTGAGTAATTTTCCGAGTAGTTCTGAGTAATTTTCTGAGTAACTTGACTCTCTAGCTCGCCTATTTCGCTCGCTACCCCAAGTATGATTTGAGGAGTTTGCTGCGTGATGAGTGGCGCAAGCGGCGGATTGCCTTCTCCTTGATCTGGCGCACTCGCTCACGGGTTAGGTCGAACTTCTCGCCTATCTCCTCCAGCGTCATCTCGGCTGTGCCGATGCCGAAGAAGTATTTGATTATGTCCTTCTCACGATCTGTCAAGGTCTCCAGTGCTCGATCCACCTCTGTCGACAACGACTCGTTGAGCAGCCCGAAATCCGCATTTGGTGAGTCCGAATTGACCAACACATCGAGCAGCGAGTTATCCTCACCATCAGCAAAAGGTGCATCGACCGAGACGTGGCGACCTGCCACACGAAGTGTATCGGCGATCTTCTCACGGGGCAACTCCAGCTCCTTAGCCAACTCATCCGATGATGGTGAGCGCTCATTCTCCTGCTCAAACTTCGCCATCGCCTTATTGATCTTATTGAGCGAGCCAACCTGATTCAGCGGCAAACGAACGATACGTGACTGCTCAGCCAACGCCTGCAGGATCGATTGACGGATCCACCACACGGCATACGAAATGAACTTAAATCCACGTGTCTCATCAAACTTCTCAGCCGCCTTAACCAAGCCGAGGTTACCCTCGTTGATAAGGTCAGGTAGGCTCAGACCCTGATTTTGGTACTGCTTAGCCACAGAGACCACAAAACGTAAGTTCGCCTTGATGAGCTTCTCCAACGCCTCCTGATCGCCCTTTCTGATTCGTTGGGCTAGCTCTACCTCCTCTTCGACTGTGATAAGCTCCTCCTTACCGATCTCCTGTAGGTATTTATCCAACGATGGACTCTCACGATTTGTGATGGACTTCGTAATCTTTAACTGACGCATCTCTTCTTCTATTTAATTATATATATGTATTCTCAATCTTTCCAAATTTCCACAGCGCCAGCCAACCACAACTCCCCTACCGTCAAGCCTGTTAAACGGGAGCTTGCTCCCCTACCGTCAAGCCTGTTAAACGGGAGCTTGCTCCCCTACCGTCAAGCCTGTTAAAAGGGAGCTTGCTCCCCTACCGTCAAGCCTGTTAAAAGGGAGCTTGCTCCCCTCCCCTAACCCCTACTCCACGAAGTGGTAGCTTGCCGCTTTGCCGTCGGGATAGATTCCATCTATTGATGTGATCTTGTCATCCATTCGGCTAATATCCGCCACCGACAACACCTCACGATCGTTGATGTGAGTGATGATGAAACCACGTCTCACACGAGCCCGAGCCAACGCTCCGCCATCCGACACCGAGACCACCTGCACACCACCGTCTATCTCTAGCTCCTTGCATAGCTTTTGCGCTGCATCGCTCAGCCTACCGCCCAGAGCCTCAACGACATCAGTCTGCTCACGGGTCACCAGCTCTGCTTTTCCAGACTTATTACGCAGAGTTACGTCAAAATGTTTCACTGATGCGCCTCTTTTTACACTTATTTTCACCTTGTCACCGGGGCGATGCTTTGCGATGATCTCCTGCAGATTTCGCTTATTGTCGAGCTCGATACCCTCGATAGAGATTATCACATCACCCTTGCGGATTCCAGCGTCCGATGCTGCACCACCCTCTATCACACTTGCCACGTATGCGCCGCCTGCCTCTTTAAGACCAAGCTCCTCACCTCGCTCCTCGATCAACTCCTCTGTCACGGGGGTGAAGCTCACGCCAAGCATCGCTCGTTGCACCACGCCAAATTCACGTAGGTCGGTGACAACTTTGCGCACAATGCTCTCGGGCACAGCAAACGAATAGCCAACATAACTACCTGTCTGTGATTTGATTAGCGTATTGATACCGACCAACTCACCACGTGTATTGACCAGCGCACCGCCCGAGTTACCGGGGTTCACCGCTGCATCGGTTTGGATGAATGACTCGATACGGAAGTCGCTCGGGATCACATCCAGCTGTCGAGCCTTAGCGCTCACGATTCCAGCCGTCACGGTCGACTGCAGGTCAAACGGAGAGCCAATCGCCAAGACCCACTCGCCCAAGCGGAGATCGTCGGAGCTACCCAACACTAGCGTCGGCAACCTCTTCTTATCGATCTTAAGCAGCGCCAAATCGGTCGTTGGGTCTGTGCCGACAACCTCTGCATCGAACGTTCCGCCATCGTAAAGCTTCACACGCACCTTCGATGCGCCATCCACCACGTGGTTATTTGTGACGATGTAGCCATCCTCGCTGATGATTACACCCGAACCGCCGCCTCGCTGCTCACGGTATCGTGGTTGCTGCTGTGAATTGCCTCGCTGCTGCTGAGGTATCCCGAAAAATTCCAAAAATGGATCGTAACTATTGCTCCGCTGCGAGAGCTCAATGCGCTGCGTGACATCGACACCCACAACGGCACGCACCGCATTCTCCGCTGCATAGGTCAAATCTGGGTAACTCGACTCGTTAAAAGCTGTGAATTGTGACCCCACCGATCCTGCCTGACCGAGCTTCGCCTCCGCCAATTTTGCTGTTAATTGAATATCGCCTGTAGTGCTGCTTTCGACCGCTTTGTGCAGATCAACACCCTGTGCTACGGAGTACGCTGTTACTCCGCCAGCTACTGCTGCTGCCGCTACTACGGCTAGTGATAATAGTACCTTTTTCATAGAGTTTTTTGTCTAAAATTTATTTCGCTTTTAGAACGATTCTAGCGATTGAAATATTATGATTCTAGCTAAAAACTCTCTCTTGCTGAGTAGAGCTGGGTAATTCTGAGTAGAGCTGAGTAATTCTCAGAAACTTACCACTCGATAATGTTGCGACCTATACTAAATAAATAGTCATTCGCTGCCGTGAACTGAGGCTGATCCTTCGCTCGGTGTCGCACCGATAGTGGCGATGGGTGGGCTGCTCGGAGCACACAATTATTCACCTCGTCCAACTTCGCCCCCTTCTTCTTGGCGTAGTTGCCCCACAACATATAGACTACCCCCTGATGATGACGAGCCACCGCCTCAACCACAGCATCTGTGAATTGTTCCCAGCCACGTGCAGCGTGTGATGCAGCCTCGTGTGCCCTCACCGTCAACACAGCGTTAATCATCAAGACACCCTGCTGAGCCCACCGCTCCAAATTTCCGCTCACGGGGATGGCTCGGTTCATCTGTTGCGACACCTCCTTGAAGATGTTGCGGAGTGATGGCGGATGCGGCACACCATCGGCTACCGAGAAGCATAGACCATTCGCCTGACCATCATCGTGATAGGGATCTTGACCAATGATGACCACCCTCGCTCTCTCGATGGGTGTCCACTCCAAGGCGCTAAATATCTGCTCCCGAGGTGGGAATATCTGCTCCGTAGAGTACTCACTCTCTATAAAACGATCAAGCTCCACGAAGTATGGTTTTTCAAACTCAGCGGCAAGCACCGCTCTCCAATCTGAGGGTATCAACTCCTTTAACATAAGAATGTCGTTATTTGTGGTGTAAAACAATTATTGCCATACATATTTGAGCGTAAAGTTACAAAAAATAACTATCTTTGCAGCTATGGAAGAGATTAATTATGACGTAATAGTTGTCGGCGCAGGTGCGGCAGGAATGATGGCGGCAGGTACGGCTGCTCGAAACGGCAAGAGTGTACTGCTCTTGGAGAAGATGGAGAAGTCGGGTCGCAAGGTGCGTATCACGGGTAAGGGTCGCTGCAACCTCACAAATGCACGTCCGCCCGAGGAGTTTCGTGAGCACGTCCGTTCGGGGGCTGAGTTCTTTGATGTCGCCTTTTCGGAGTTCACAAACAAGGCTACGATCCGATTCTTTGAGAAGATGGGCTGCAAGATCGAGATCGAACGGGGCGAGAGAGCATTCCCAAAGAGCGGCAAGGCGTGGGACGTGGCTAATGCACTGTTGGAGTATTGCGTGGAGAATCGAGTTAAGATCCTCTACGACACAAAGGTGACAGAGGTGATGGCGGTTGCTGGCAAAGTCTATGGCGTTAAGTATATGAATAAGAGGGGTTTCGAGCGCAAGTACGAAGCACCCAACGTTATAATCACAACGGGCGGTCTCTCTTATGAGGCGACTGGCTCAACGGGCGATGGGTATGGTTTTGCAGCAGATCTTGGTCACACGATCGAGCCTGTGCGCCCATCGTTGACACCGCTTATGTCGAACCATAAGGAGATCTCACGATTGCAGGGTTTGATGCTGCGCAACTCCAACGCTAAATTATATGTCGATGGCGAGATGGTGCGTGAGGAGTTTGGCGAGGTGACCTTCTCGGACAGAGGTGTCGAGGGGGCTGTAGTGCTTAGGCTTAGCCGCCAAGCGGTCGATGCACTTATCGATGATAGGGAGGTGAAGATCGTGTTGGATGTCAAGCCTGGTCTCACGGCTGAGATGCTCACGGAGCGAATACATAGAGATATTTCAGAGATGGAGCCGACAGATATTTTTGGCGATCTATTGCGCAGGTTAGTCCCCAAGGCTATGGTTGTGACACTCTGTGAGCAGCTGGATATTTTCTCAAAGAGCTACATTCAGAAGCTCACCGATGAGGATATTGATCGACTTGTTGTGGAGCTCAAGAACTTTGAGGTGCCCATCACGGACTACGCTCCATTCCCCTTTGCGATCGTCACGGCTGGCGGTGTGTCTCTGGAGGATGTGAATCAATACACGATGGAGTCGAAGATGGTGCAGGGTCTCTACTTCGCTGGCGAGGTGCTCGACTTGGATGCCGACACGGGAGGATACAATCTACAGATCGCCTTCTCGACAGGTCGCTTGGCTGGAATGCTCAAGAAGTAAGGCGCACGATAAAACAACAGGCGATGCAGAGGGTGCAGAAGATGAGAGAGAGATTGATCATAAGGAGTTCGGTCGGCAGGGCGTTGCAGCGGTTGCGACACCTCCGTGGTCACGGGGTTCACTCACCTTATATATATAGGATCGTACGTGATGTCTTTATGAGACGAGGTGCGATCGACAGCGGCAGCGATGGCGATGGCGACAGGAGTAGCGATGCAGACAGGAGTAGCGATGGCGACAAGAAGACCAATCTACTCACGGTGCTGAAGGGTGTTGTTTCGAGGCGAACGGCTGAGGAGCTATACAATATATATATACACTGCGGATACGTGAGCTTTGCCGTAGACCCAAGCGGCACAGAGGGGCTCAGCGGATGTGTCGATTTTGCGATCTTCACAAATGGGTACTCAGATGAGCACTCAGATGAACACTCAGATGAGCACTCAGATGAGCACTCAGATGAGCACTCAGATGAGCACTCAGATGAGCACTCAGATGAGTTACTAACCCGTTTTAGAGAGTGTGGCACAACAGTTGTGATACTTCGCAAAGGGCGCTGGAGCAGAGAGTGGCTAACGAAGATAGTCGAGAGCCACCAATCGACAACGGTGCTGAGACGAGGATACTTAATGATATTTAATAATCACCTACCGAAACAACACTTTACACTATGACAAAGGTATATACAAAGGGGGGCGACCACGGAACGACATCACTCATCGGTGGTGAGAGGGTCAGCAAGTATGATATGAGGGTCGAGGCTTATGGCGCTGTAGATGAGCTCTCGTCATTCTTGGCTCTGTTGGGCGACAAGATGTGTGACAGGGGCGGCCTGGATAGTTACGTTAGTGAGATCACAGCGATAAACTCGATGTTGATGAGTGTCGAGGCGCATTTAGCCGCAGGGGCTGATTTGGAGTATCCGATGCCTGAGGTGAGCGACAAGAGCATAGAGGCACTGGAGCAGAGTATCGACAGGATGCAGGGTGAGGTGGAGCAGATCACGAAGTTCACGATACCGGGGGGCTGCAAACTCAACTCGCTGAGCCACATCTGCCGCACGGTGTGTCGAAGAGCAGAGCGAAGAGCTGTAGAGGTTTCGGACAACCACACAATCCACCCCAATGTTGTGATGTACCTCAATCGATTGTCGGACTATCTCTATCTCTTGGGTCGCACGATGAGCAAGGAGTGCGGTGTAGATGAGCAGCTTTGGATTCCAGAATCGAAATAGACGAAGTGTAAAGAGCCCGTACAAGTAGCTCACCAAGATGTTCGAGCAGCGAGCAGTGAGCAAGCAGTGAGCAAGAGGCGAGTGATGAGCAAGCAGTGAGCAAGCAGTGAGCAAGGAGCAAGCAGTGAGCAAGAGGCGAGTGATGAGCAAGCAGTGAGCAAAAGTAAAAAAAAGATAAAAATTAACCGCAATAATATTTTGTGGTTAATTTTTTTTTTCTAATTTTGTGTTCTAATAAAATGAAACTAAAAAAATAGAAATATGTACTGGACACTAGAGTTAGCATCAAAGCTGGAGGATGCACCTTGGCCTGCCTCAAAGGAGGAACTTATCGATTACGCCGTTCGCTCAGGCGCACCTTTGGAGGTGTTAGAGAATCTTCAAGATATTGAGGATGAGGGCGAGGTCTACGAATCCGTTGAGGATTTGTGGCCAGACTACCCATCGAAAGATGACTTCTTCTTCAACGAGGAGGAGTATTAATCTTTGCCGCAACGCCCCTCTTTAAGGAGCCACTAAGAGCCGTTCAAGAGCCGTTCAAGAGCCGTTCAAGAGCCGTTCAAGAGCCGTTCAAGAGCTATCTAAGAGCTATCCAAGAGCTATCCAAGAGCCGTTCAAGAGCTATCTAAAAGCTATCCAAGAGCTATCCAAGAGCCGTTCGAGAACCATTCAGAGAGTGTTTCACACCTTACAGAGCCCCTTAAGTCCTCGCCAAGATGGTGGGGGGCTTGGTCGTTTTACACCTCCCGTTACTAACGTTTTGTTATGAAAAAGTTATAATTGTGTTAAACTTTTTGCAGGGGTGACTATATTTTATTATATTGGTGAAAATTGTGTTACATTTGTGGCGGAGAATCTGATTTAATTAAGTTTTTGCAGAGGCTCTGAGTGTAAATTTTATTTTCTTCGATGTATGAGTAAGTACAGGATTTTGGTTGTCGATGATGAGGAGAGTATCTGTGAGATACTTCAATTGAATCTCATCGCTGAGGGTTATGATGTTGATGTAGCGTATAGCGCTGAGGAGGCGTTGAAGCTAGATATTAAGAGCTATTCGCTGCTCTTGCTCGACATTATGATGGGTGAGATGAGCGGTTATAAGTTGCTGCAGAGGTTGCGTGGCGATGATGCAACGAAGGATATTCCTGTGATCTTCTGCTCGGCAAAGGATACTAAGGATGATGCAATCACGGGGCTGAATCTCGGGGCGGATGACTATATCGCCAAGCCATTTTTAGCTCGTGAGGTGGTCGCTCGTGTCAAGAGTGTGTTGCGTAGGTCAGGCTCAAATTCAAATGTATCACACGCTGTGACGGTGGAGTTTGATGGTTTGGTTTTGGATCTCAACAGCAAGCAGTGTACGCTGCAGGGCGCTCCAGTGGCGATGACTAAGAAGGAGTTCGAGATCTTGGCGCTGCTGCTGCAGAATCGCAACACGATATTCTCACGCCAAGATATTCTCGACAGAGTGTGGGAAAATGAGGTGGTTGTGCTCGATCGCACCATCGATGTATTCATCACACGTCTGCGCAAAAAGATCGGTGAAAAGGGTAAACATATTGTAACAAGATTGGGTTATGGCTACGGCTTTTATGAATAAACTCACTAAGCAGGGGCGGATCTTTGCCGCTGTGCTGCTGCTCCTGTGGTTCGTTGTGATTGGTTTTGTGGCGTTTCGTTATTGGCTCTTTGTGGATGACGATCTGCTCACTACATCTCCTAAACATTTGGCGCTTTTTGACGATCTATTCTTCCTTGTCTCGGGGGTTATCACGGTGCTGATTGGCGTGATTGGATTCATCGTCACACGCCTCTATTCAACTCTGCTTGAGACACTTATGCGTGTCGAACACGAACACGAGGCGGCACTCAAACAGGAGCACGAGAAGATACGCATCAAACGACAGTTGACCAACAATATCAACCACGAACTCAAGACACCGATCTGCTCAATCTTGGGTTATCTTGAGATGGTGCTCGGCAATGATAAGCTCGATAAAAAGACAATGATGAGCTTCGTCAAGAAGAGCTACGATCAGGCGGAGCGATTGCGGCGCTTGATGATGGATCTCTCGACAATCACTCGAATTGATGAGGCGGCATCGATGGTGGAGCGTGGAGATGTCGATTTGGGGATCTTGATCTCGACCGTTGTGGATGATACGCTTCCTCAGGCTGAGCAGCAAAACATCGCTGTGGTTAGCCGCATCAACAAACCGATTAAGGTGGTGGGTAACAACACGTTACTCTACTCAGTATTTAGAAATTTGATCGACAATGCTGTCGCCTATTCGGGCGGTCGTATGGTTACTATCTCGCTGCTTTCGGAGGATAGCGAGCGTTATACATTCTCGATTGTTGACAATGGAATTGGGGTCGAGGATAAGCACTTGCCTCATCTCTTCGAGCGGTTCTATCGAGTTGATGCAGGTCGCTCTCGCAAGGCTGGCGGCACGGGGCTCGGGCTGTCGATTGTGAAGAATGCTGTGATCTTTCACGGTGGCGATATTGTGGCGAAACGTGCACAGAAGGGCGGTTTGGAGTTTCAATTCTCGATCAAGAAGTTTATGGAACCGCAGCCCACGAGGGTTGAGAGCGATGAGCTTTAGAGCCACAGATAGAGACGGATATAGAGACGAAATTGTCATCCAAGGAACTTAATCCAAGCCTGATAAAAGCCAGCTAGCTGGCTGCCCGCCCGGCATTAGGGCAGTGGTCGATTTGCCTAACAGCAATATAATGGAATAAAATTTGAAAATAATTAGTGCGTGGTGAACAACATCACGCACTTTTTTGTACCTTTGGGCAGTTATTAAAATTTCTCATAAATATAACAAAATTATGGATCTCAATCTACACTTTGAGCCAAAGCTCGTCTCGTCACTACGCAGCTATTCAAAGGAGCGTTTCGCCGCCGATCTTATGGCGGGTCTCATCGTGAGTATCGTTGCACTGCCGCTCGCAATCGCCTTTGGTATCGCCTCGGGTGTTAGCCCTGAGGAGGGTCTCATCACAGCAATTGTTGGTGGATTTTTCATCTCGGCACTTGGCGGTTGCTCGGTGCAGATTGGTGGTCCAACAGGTGCATTCATCGTTATACTTAGCGGTGTCATCGCTGAGTTTGGTATCGAGGGGCTGCTGCTCGCCACCTTTATGTCGGGCGTTCTGCTTGTCATTATGGGTGTGCTGAAGTTGGGAAGTATGATTCGATTCATCCCCTACCCTATCATCGTTGGTTTCACGAGCGGTATCGCTATCACGATCTTCACTTCGCAAGTGCCTGATCTCTTTGGAATTAGCTGCAATGCAGCGCTACCGAGTGACTTCATCGGCAAGTGGTCAGTCTATATATCTTCGTTTGGTTCGATGACCCCATTGGCGTTTGCTTTTGGTGTGGCGACGATCATTATCACGGTGCTTACGCCCAAGATCTCGAAACGTGTCCCCGGGTCGTTGGTCGCTATTGTCATCGTCACCTCGGTCTCGGTCTGTCTGCGTAAATTTATGGGAATCGACTTCGCTGAGACCATTGGCGATCGCTTCACAATTAATGCGTCACTCCCCACGCCAAAGATGTTGGAGTTCTCGTTTCAGATGGTGCGAGACCTCTTCCCAGCAGCCTTGACGATCGCTATTTTGTGTTCGATCGAGACGCTCCTTTCGGCAGCTGTTGCGGATGGTGTTTCGGGCGACCGTACCGACTCAAATATGGAGGTTGTGGCGATTGGCGTTGCAAATATCGCCACTCCATTTTTTGGCGGAATCCCCGTCACAGGCGCTGTAGCTCGCACTATGACTAACCTCAACAATGGCGGTCGTAGCCCCGTAGCTGGAATCATCAACGCCTTTGTGCTGCTGATGATACTGCTCTTCTTGGGGTCGTTGACGGGTCATATTCCGATGGCTTGCTTGGCTGGAATCTTGGCTGTGGTGTCGTGGAATATGAGTGAGCAAAAGACATTTAAGCGCCTTTTGAAGGGGTCACACAGCGATGTTTTGGTCTTGGTTACGACCTTTCTTCTGACGATATTCTTCGACCTCACCGTTGCAATAATGGTTGGTCTATTGATGGCGATGGTGTTATTCATTCGCCGAATTATGGAGGTTACACAGGTCTCAGTGGTGCGGTCGTCACTCGATCTGTCGCACGATGGTGAGGTTGCGCACGATGATGAGGTGTTGGATGTTGCCGAGGGCGTGGAGGTGTACAGCATCGATGGTCCATTCTTCTTTGGTGTGGCGAGCAAGTTTGACTCGGTGATGGCTGAGATTGGCGAGAGGGCAAACGTGCGTGTGATACGTATGCGCCGAGTGCCGTTTATGGATTCAACAGGTGTGCATAACCTTGAGGCGTTGGTGCGTAGCTCACAAGAGAATGGAATCAAGGTGATCCTTTCGGGTGTGTTGCCCGATGTGCGCATAACGCTACAACGTGCTGGTTTTGAGGACCTTGTCGGCAAGGATGCAATTTGTAACAACATCCAAGAGGCTCTCGCTAAGGCTAACGCCTACAGCCTCTCTCAAAGCTAACCACCTGTTTATCAGCCGCTTTGCATAGTTATGGAGGGGAGTTCTAATTTTATTTGGATTTTAAGACAGTATCTAATAATTCTGCAGAGCTAAAGGTTACAACGTTTGTGGGGGTGCAGCTTTTTGCCGTTTATCTTCGGCGTGAGCTTGCGCCCCCTCTCTTTGCTGTCGGTTTGGTTGGGGTGGTCGGCTTGGCTGCTCTTGGAGCTTTTGGCTTGATTGGAGCTTTTGCTTTCGTTGGCGATTTGGGGTTTGCTGATTTTGCCGCCCCCTTTCGAGGTGTAGTTTTCGTCTCTATTCCCGCCCTTCGCTGCTGCTTGCCTTGGTGTTGAGCGCTCGGTTGTGTTGTGCGTTTGCCAGCCCCAGCGCCCTTTGATGCTGCCGAGCTATTGTCCGAACTCTCTAAGTTCTTGGTCAAGACCTTCACCTCCTCACTCGTCAACTCTCGCCACTGACCAACGGGCAATCTGCCGAGCGAGATATTCATAATGCGCACCCTCTTGAGCCGCACAACCTCATAACCCAAATACTCACACATTCGCCGAATCTGTCGATTCAACCCTTGCGTGAGGATGATACGAAAGCGATTTGCTCCCTCTTGCATAATCTTACACCTCTTTGTGACCGTCCCCAAAATCGGCACACCAGCCGCCATCCTCCGCAAAAACTCCTCCGTGATGTTGCGGTCGACAACCACCTCATACTCCTTCTCGTGATTGTTCGCTGCACGAAGAATCTTGTTGACAATATCGCCATCATTCGTCAAGAGAATAAGACCCTCCGATGGCTTATCCAATCGCCCAATATTGAAAATTCGTGACGGGAAATTGACAAAGTCAACAATATTATCCCTCTCCAAAGGGTCTGTGGTGGAGACAATCCCCACAGGTTTATTGAGCGCAAGATAGACCGTCTCACGCCCTTCACACTCAATGAGTGTCCCATTAATCTTAATCACATCGCCCTGTGATACCTTAGTTCCAACTTGGGCGATGTGACCATTTACTCTAACACTTCCACTCTCAATATAACGATCAGCCTCACGGCGTGAACAAAATCCAGAGTCGCTAATAAATTTGTTTAATCTAATCTCCATTAAAATTTTATTGTTGTCCGTCAAATCGACCACTGCCCTAATGCCATACTTAATGAGCCCACTAACAATAAAACAATATGTAACAAATAAATAATTCTGATGTTACAAATACAGACAGCTGCTTTACTGGACATTAAAATTTGTATCCAATAGTGAGCGACGATGCTCTATTGCGATAGTCAGGCATAATGTCGAGTGGGTTTGATGTCTCGCAAGTGATGACGGTCAAACCATACGCAAAGCGACCCTCGAAGAAGATACCCGATGGGAAGTTATAAGACAATGCAACAGGAATACCCACATCAAACGAGTTGTAACCCTCCTCGATAATCCAGCTCTCAAAACGAGTCATATTGCGCCACTTATACTTAGCCGAAACGAGGTACTCACCCTGTATTCCGAACTTAATATTGAAACGCTTGTAGATGTTGTACTGGAACATCAGCGGCACATTGATATACTTCAAACCGTTGAAATGGCGATACTTAGTCATTCCATCATCTTTGAGTACATAGACCTGTGCACCTTGATCTGAGTATTGCGCCTCAGCAACAAATGACCACTTATCATTGATAGCCAACTCTCCAAAGATACCAGCCACATAAGATACACGAACCTTTGTGTCGACCGCCATATGGCTAAAGATCGCACCATTGTGGAATCCCCATCTGAAGTTCTCAGCAAATTTGCTAGGCTCCTTCTCCTCGACTACTTTAACTGGTTTCTTTGCAGCAGGTTTTTTTGCAGTAGGATTTGCTGGCGATGCCTTCTTTGCAGCGCCATTGTTTGCTGCATTTTTGCCCTGTGTTGCGGTAACTTTTGGGCTCTCCTCTTTTGAATCTTTCTTTGTCGCTGCGCTACTATCAAATGCGCTCAATGACAAAATTACCGCCATTGTGAGTGCGAGCAGACGATGAACCTCTCTTTTCATACTTTAAGATTATTAGGTTTAGGTTTTGGTTTCAGGTTTTAAGAATCTTTAGTGCAGATTCTAAATATTAAGCAAGTTAGTAATATTTTCTCGAATTAACAAATTTTAGCGGTGAGATTTAATAAAAAAACGAAATTAGACACAATTTGAGACCTTATTAAGACATTATTAAGACATTATTATATACACCACTCACGCAAACACGCTCTCCCTACACCGAGCCACACATCGTCACTCGCCACCCCTTTTACGCATTGAAAATAGGTAATTAGTGGCGATCGGCAAGAGCATCATACCCGACATCGGGAGGATCACAGCGAGGATCTTAGCCACAGTTGTGACGGGCGTAATCGTGAGTTCGGTAGTCGTGAGAGCCATCGCCGCCCACCAGATTGCATCGCCAAAGGTTGCAAGGCTATCGTTGAGCGGCAACTCACACTCATAAAAGATCAACGCCGAGACATAAGTAAACGAGAGCAACGACAACACATAAGCATAAAGCAGCCGCAACGCACTCTCGCCACGAATCAACCAACGCAAAAGAATATATATCGCCACAAAGGAGCGCAACACAGGGATCAGAGCGATAAGCAGCTGTCCATCGTGCTCGACCGTGAAGAGGTGTTTATAGGGCAGCGACAGGTACGGGATCGATATTATAAGAATAGGCAGATGGCTCCAAAAGTAACGTTTTCGATCCCGAGCGCCCGACATCGATATAAAGAAGTCGGCGATAAATATCGAGCAGATCGCAAGCTGCAGCCTTACGTACCAACCATCAACGTGCAGTGGCGACGAGCCAGCAAGCACCTCGATAGATATTGCAACGATGAGCACCACGCTAGCCACGACCACTAAATAATCGAATAGCCGTCTGAGTTTGTCAATGTTCTGAAGATTCATAAATGTGTGTAATTGTGTAAGTTAACGAATAAGGGCAAAATCTATGCAAATATAATAAAAATAAATCTAACATTCATTTATGATTTTTTCGCTCAAATATTTGCATAAGTCATATTTTACCCCTATATTTGCAACGCAATTAAGCGGAATGGCGGGTTAGCTCAGCTGGTTAGAGCGCACGACTCATAATCGTGAGGTCCCGGGTTCAAGTCCCGGACCCGCTACAAATGAAGGGGTACAGATTCAAGCACTTAGGTAGATCAAACTACTTAGGTGCTTTTTCTTTTTGCGCACGATCTGCACACGATCTGCACACGATCTGCACACGATCTGCACACGATCTGCACACGGTGGCGAGTGCTTGATGAAACGTTTCTGATCACGTGCCCTCGAAACAATGGAGAGAGAGACTATAAAATAGGTGAGGCAATAAATAAGAGAGAGAGAGCACTTAAGCGAATAAACACTTAGATGCTCTCTTTTTTATTATAATCACTGCTTTCGTTGCGATCTCGCTTTCGTTGCGATCTCGCTTTCGTTGCGAATTGCCGCACCTTAGGCGCTACATCGAGACTGTGATGTCGTCTATCGCTACGTAACGTTTGATGTCGTCTACACTGCTGCGGATCGTGAATGTCACGCTGTGTACTGCACCTAATGACGAGAGTTCCCACCTATTCCACCCATCGATTAGCTCACCATCTTTGCTGAGCATAAAGGTCGTTGATGCACCCTTCTCGCCCGACTTGTCATAACCTGTTGCCGTCACTTTCAACTCATCTGACGATGTTGCTGAACTCATCCATTGGTTGCATACGTATGATGTATTAGCGACATACACCGAGAGGATTGTCGCCTCCACACCCTCCGCAAAGGCTATCTCCGTGCTCAACGCTGTATCATCTGGATCATCTGTTGTAACGTCCGACATCACTAGAAAGTTCACAGATCCATTGTTTCCGCTATTATACGAGCCCTCATCGCCACACGGCACTGACAAGATATTTGACGAGGTTGCATTATCCGCACTCTTATAAAAGTTCGACAGGGCGCTACCGCCTCCCCTTAGACCATAATAATTACAACCATCATAGATACCATAAAGATTCGTCCATCCATTCAGACTCGTCACCGAATCACTCCACACAAACAATTCTCCTGTATACACAACATATTCCGAGATTGTCACAATTGACGACCACTCGCTAGAGCCAGCCTTATCCTCAAAAGTGATGCAGCTAACATCGCCCGACCCATCGCCAAGACCATCATTAGCGTCACCGACAGCACCACTCTCAAACCCATCCTCAAACTCCACATCGAACGACCCTCCAACGCTATTGTCAATATCGACCGTCAACCACGCCGCCTGATTGCGTTTCATCGCAACACTCTCACTGAAGACCTCCTTGCCGCCATAGTTAATCGTCACCAGATAACTCTCCGAGTATGAGCCACCTATCGTATCATAGTTGTACGCTGCAATGATATTTGAGAATGTATAGATCGAGTAGTCATCGCTCTCATTATCGATTGTCAATGCAGGTGCTCCAGCTACGCTAAGTGTAAACTCACCATCGAGCCCATCGATAGTGTTCGAGACACCAAACGAAACTCGTTTGAAGTAGATCGGAATCACACAATCGCTTATCGACACACTCTTCTGAGTATCGCAATAGTAGCGGTCAATATTGGGCACTGAGTACTCCTCATCATTGATTGCAAGCTTCGCCCCACCATTCGATATCTGAACAAACGCCACATCGCTATACTCAAACTGATTAGTCACAGCCGACTCAAAAGGCTTGCCATACACCCCCTCCACAGTCGAGCTAATCATCGTCTCAGCACTCTTCACAACCGTAGCCACAACACGGTAACTACCTCCATCCTGACCAACAAACGTAAGATCCTGCAACGAACTAAAGAGACCCTTAGCATAGGCAACTTCATCCTCGGTAACATCATAGATCTGAATCGCAGCCAAATCGCCACTATCCAAGCTCCTCGATGTAAGTGGCGTATAATCAACACTATAGGTTGACAGCCCGATAATTATCTCTGTTCCCGTTGCCTCGACACTCTCCGCCCCATCCCTCTTACAAGAGACCATTGAGAGCAGCACAAAAAGGGCGTTTAATAGTAAAATTCGTCGCATTTAATAGTTGTTTTGGTTTTAATCATTGCATTTATATCGTCACAAAGTTAATCATCTTCACCAAATTTGCAAATATTTTATGAACTTAATTGAATCAACAACCGAAATTTCCCACAAGAAAGAGTTGGAATTACAACAAAAATAGCTATTTTTGTAGAACACGAGACCTAAAACAAGATCTTAGGATCTCAGATTTTTAGAATCTAACACTACTTAATAACCAAATTAACCAAATATGAGAGAGAAGAGACTTATCCCTGTATCGTTAGTGTTATGCAGCGCCATCGCCGCCGTGCCGCAACAATCCCTCGCCAAGAAGAGCGACAACAACAGACGACCAAACATCATCCTAATCAATGCTGATGACCTCGGCTACGGTGACCCATCGTGCTACGGTGGAAAACTCATCGAGACACCCAACATCGACCGACTTGCAAAGGAGGGTATCCGCTGCACCGATGGATATGTATCTGCTCCAGTGAGCGGTGTGAGCCGAATTGGACTACTCACAGGTTGCTACCAACAGCGCTTTGGTATGCAGTGGAACCACGACCAATGGGGTGTCCCTGGGCTATCAGACGATATTATTCCATCGAGCCACCGAGAGATCCACACCGCTTTCAAAGAGGCTGGATACGCCACAGCGATGACAGGCAAGATGGGTATCAAGAGCCTACAGAAATTTGACGAGATGAACGCCTGCTCATTCAACGGTGCAAACTACTTCCCCAACGAGGAGGGTGTCTACGCTGGCGTTGAACTCGAAAAGGGTCAGAAGAAAGCGAAGGTAAACAACGACCCAATGTGGGGTCCCGAGCGAAAGGGAGATGAGTACCTCACAGATCGCCACGGTCGCCACTGCATAGAGTTTATCGAGGAGCACAAAGATGAGCCTTTCTTCTTCTACCTAGCCTTCACCGCCCCTCACACACCGCTCCACGCCAAGAAGAGCGACCAACCTCGTGTGGCTCACATCGAGTCTGAGATGGCGAAACTCTACGCTGCAATGGTTCTATCGGTCGATGACAACATCGGTCTCATCATCGACAAACTTGAGAAACTAAAGTTGCGTGAGAACACCATCATCGTGCTTTTGAGCGACAATGGACCTGCAAATCCATTCTTCCTAACGACAAATCCAACGTGGTGGCCAGAGAACACTCCGCCTCACATCCTCGGACAACGTGGCGGTCTCAACGGCTACAAGGGGACAATGTGGGAAGCTGGAATACGTGTGCCCTACATCATCTCGTGGAAGGGCAAACTCGCTGAGGGCGAGACATATACAGAGCCCGTTAGCACACTCGACATCTACCCAACACTCTGTTCAGCAGCACGTGTTAAAGTGCCCGATGATACACACCTCGATGGTGTCGACCTGATGCCCTTCCTCACAGGTGGCTACGACGATGCACCACACAAGGCACTATTTTGGTTCGCAAACAGAATGGGGGCTGTGCGTATGGGCAAATGGAAACTCCTCATCGATGACGACTACCACTATCTATTTGATCTTGAGAGCGATAGAGGCGAGACGAAGAGCGTTATGAAGGAGAACCCCGAATTGACACACTCGCTACTAAAGGAGTACTTCAACTTCCGAAATCAAATGCCTCCATACCGAAACCCATTCCGCCGCCCAATCGACCTACGTAGCGAAGAGGTGCGCAATGTCAACGCTGGAGACGCTACCGTCAAGATCGCCCGATAGTCCTCTCATCGCTGTTTTTCAAACTGAACATCACGGCTGTACGCAAAATCGACCACTGCGCTAATTTCTGCAGTGGTCGATCTCTCTTATAACACCAATTATAACGACCAAACAATCTCTCAGTCGCCCAAGAATAGAGCCGATTATATCTTTCTCTTTCTGAAGTACACATCGTGCATCGACAAGAGCTGTACCTCACCAACTTCGCCGCCTGTGCAGCCATCGCTGCCTTCGACACCATCGCCCTCTTTACAACCCTCACTGCCTTTACAACTCTCGCAGCCGCCGTTATTCTCCTCGCTACAGCGCTCACCCCCATCAGCCATCTGCTGCTCACTATTATTGAGGCGATAATTTGATGGCGTACTGCCGAAATATCGTTTAAAGAGCTTGATGAAGTGTGACGAATTGGGGAATTTACACACCTCGCCAATCTGTGCAATTGTGCAGTTCGTGGTGCAGAGCAGCAGACAGGCGTAGTTTAAACGCTGCCGCTGAAACCACAAATGTGGAGAGAGACGAAAGTAGCTCTGAAAATCCTTCTTGAATGTCGTTGGGGAGCGAAGTGTCTCAACAGCAAGATCAGCGACCGTGCGCACCTCGAAAATGTTTGAGTAGATCACGTGCTCGAATCGGGCCCGATCGACATCGAGGCTAACGAGGATTGAGTTCAACAGATCACCCCGATCATACTTGATGATGAGATGGACTAATTCGGTGAGTTTCAACACCTCACACACTCTGTCATCCATAAAACCTCGACAATCATAGTGCACATTTGCGGCGGTGAAAAAGTTGCGAATAATTCGTGGGATCTCGCCAACGACAACATTTACTCCACACCGTTTACTCTCCGAAATTCGCTTCTTTGTAAGGATCATTGAGATCTCGTCGAATGTCGTCAACGCCCGTATCAACTGGTCCGATGTGTAGTAAAAAGCGATCTGTTCATAAGGTGCTGTCTCCGATGGGCAATCCTCAATCAAGTGGTGACCGTAGCCCAAGAAAAATATCTCGCCACGCTTAACCCTGAGGATCTTATCATCCTGCAAAATGTACTTCTCGCCATTGAGCACCATCCCAATGACGTAGCGAGAGAGGTTCATTCGATCCACTCCTGTGTGATCCTTCGATTTCTGTTTGATTACAATACGGTCAAACTCCGTTGATTCATTACATAAGTTACTCATCTTCATATAGTTATATTGTTTGCAAAGTGGTTGCATACCCATACACAACCTTACTCGCTACAAATGTAACAGAAAGATTTATAACTTACAAGAAAATATTGTATAAATTGCAATAAAATGTTGCATTTATATCTTTTTTAGTCACAACAAGAGAGGCGCACAAAGTGACCTCTCTCATATAACTAAACGAATTGTAGACTAGAACGGCAAATCATCAACATCATCAGCCGTAGCTGGCTGAGCTGTAGCACTCTGCACAGGAGCAGCAGCAACAACCTGAGGCTGAGCAGATTGCACAGGCTGAGCACTCTGAGGAGCAGCCGAATTAAAAGGCTCAGCAACAGGCGCACCAGCAGCAAGTTCTGCAGAGACCACTCTCCACGCCCTAATATCTGTGTACCAGCGTCCGTTATACTCACGTGACTCGATATTGACCGACACGTTATAAGATCCGCCCTCCTTAAGATTCTTCACATCATCTGGACGATTGAAGAACGTCACAGCCACCTTACGAGCATATTGACCATCCATTGTCTCAAAAACAACCTCCTGACGCTGCCACTCACCACGTGCCGATGTACCACGAGTCTCGGGCATAATTCTAAAAACTACTCCTTGAATTTCCATTTATATATAATGTTTATAATATTTCAAATCACTTAAGTAGGGTAAAATAATTATTGGTGTGTTTTTAAGAGTGCTATTGGAGATGAGATTTTTTGCTATTGAATCGAAAATATAGTTATTCTATATTGAGATTTAATAGTGAAAAATATCGCTCCAAGAGTGCTTTTAAAAATATGGCAATAATTGTTTTACACTACTTATCTCACAAACTTACGGAAAATATTATAAATATCCACCAAAAAATTGCAATTTTTTTCGCCTTGACACAAAATTTATCACATCGTCAACACTACTGAAATCTGAAATCGACAGGAATGATGTACTTAATTCGCACAGGTTTGCCATCCTTGGTAGCGGGTGACCATTTGGGCGAGCTCTTCACAACCCTCATCACCTCATTAGATAACCTAACATCGGGCGACTGCATCACATTTGTCTGCTTAATTGAGCCATCCATCTCGACCATAAACTCAATAACTACACGCCCCTCGATCTTCTCCTTGGCAACCTCCACAGGGTATTTGATATTCATCAAGACCCACGAACGGAACTCCTTAAGCCCTCCATCGCCAAACTTCGCCATCGTCTGCCCATCCTTCGATATTGCGCTTCCAGCCTTACCAAGCTCCGATTTCACAGGGAATGGAATGAGCACATTCATCTTGACAACCACCTTTTCGCCATAGAGCTCAGCAGCACTCCAACGCCCCGTTAAACTCTTCACAGCGTTGGTTGCCGCCTCTGAGTAGCGATCGTTGGGGCTCTCGACAACATCGATATTGCTGATCGAACAATCCGTGCCGAGCGAGAATGAGATCTTGACATTCTCACGGCTATCGCTACGTGCAGCGTCGGGTAAGTTCTCATTCGCCAACTTCATCACATCCTTATACATATTGACTACGGTCGAGCCGTTGTAGGTCGGCAGGATGTCGACATCATCCAAAAAGACAGCCTTACCCTCCGCCATATTTTTGCGCTCGGAAACTGTGTACGACATCTCGTCCCAGTTGCGGAGTTTCCACAGCGGCATCGATGCTGAGTTTCGATAGCGCACAGGCTTGCCGTCTCGCATTGCAGGCGATAATTTGGGTGAGCTCTTCACCACACGGTTCGACCCCGGCTCTGGGTACCAGAAAAATCGCTAAGTAGTTGAAACTCAACTCTTGGCGATTTTTTCATTTCTAATTTGTGCCCAAATTGTGCCCATACATCCTACGCACAATCCCTGCCACAGCGCATATAAAGCCGATTTAAGTAAAATAAATGGGAACAAATACAAAATCCTTCCCCACATTTTCCCCACCATTGAAAATATTTCAATCGCCTTTAAAATGAAATTTGGGCACACGCTTTCGCTGTTGTGCCCAAAATAAATACTGAGTTTACTTCTTAATAACCCATCGACCACTCTTCTTTGATCCCTCTCGATCTATGATGCCATCTTTACGGAGAGCTGATATTTCTCGCTCTGCAGTGGGCTTGCTAACTCCTATTGCTTGCGCTATGTCATCAACATTGATTGTTGGGTTGTTTGCTATCATCGAAACGATTTGCTCAGCTCTTGGCGTGAGTTTTAATCCATCATTTAATCCATCATTTATCTTGTTTAATCCATCATCGGATTTGCCGAATAGGTTAAACGGATCTGAGTCACTCTCGATAGTGGCTTTGTATTTGGCGATAGCACCCTCGATATTGCGACAATGTTCCTCAAACATAAACTTTCTAAAGATCTCTATATCCTCCTGCTCACGAGTTGCAACAAGAGCTTCTATATACTCTGCCTTATGATCCTTATGAATAATTGTCGGGAAGATACCCAACTCAAACTGCACCTGATTCATCACCAGACGAGACATACGACCATTGCCATCAGCCCACGGATGAATTGTTACCAATAAGTAATGAACATCAAAACTGAACTTATAGCACTCAATAATATCGTTGCGATTGACACTCTTGCGCCTCTCGTTGATAGCCTTGCAAAATTCCTCTAACTTCTGAGGAACTTTGGCATAGTTCATATATGAGCGACCACCGACACCAGCCGTCACGTTGAGTAAACGAAGATCACCATTTGCTGATGAGAACTCACCAAGCATTGTTTTATATGTCGTGCCTGTATTCTTCATCACCATCGCCGAGAGCTTTTTCAACATCTCGACAGATAGATCCAACCCTTTGTTAGCGTAGCTGATTGACTCGTCATAAGCTGCTTTAAGATCCACGTTCATCAACTGCTCTGCCATCGAACGACCCTTAGCCGAAATACCCTCATCGAACAGCAACTGATTCTCAATCTCGGTCACAGTCGATCCCTCGATTGCGGTCGAATGTGTAATCATCGAGTATAGATGGAACTTGTCGTAGTCTATCTGCTTGTCGATGCCGAGTTGCTTGAACTCGGTTAGGAGTGATATAAAGTTTTCTTTTGTGGTCATAATGCAAAGGTATAAATTATTCTTTATATATTTTTGCGATATACTTCATCTAAAGTCATACCATCGCTGTCCTTCCATACAATCCATCCATTCGCATTGCTACCCATACAAAATATTGCAGCTGAACTTGGGCTTGAAAATGTTTTATCCGTATCAAGCACTATATCACCATTATCATTTGGTTTTAGCTCTTTGAGTAGTGCCTCTCTCTTGAATTTAGCAACTACTAACGAAGGAACAGAATCTTTCGTAATAATACTACCCTTTAGTACTGTGAAGCCTGAGCCATCATAAAATCCTCGTGCTTTACAGCCTCGCCCTTTTAGGTTGAATATATGTTTCTCCTTCTCTTCCACAACTTCAAAGATGTTGCACCCGACAAATGATGTCAAGAACTTAATATCCTCGAAGAACTCATCCATTGAGTCCTTTTGGTGCTCTGGTAGGTTCGGAGCTTTAGGAGTCTGCTTATTGTTGCCAAGCGAGTATCTATTAGCTCTCTTAGCCTCAGCAAATGCACGATGCTCCAGATATTGCACATCAGCTTTTGTCATAGCTCCATCCTTCGATATAAAGACAAGAGCCTTCTGCCAAAAATCCTTTTTGTAGTCGTGATCCTTAACTCGCTCTTTGAAGCTCTCAGTCTCTCCGATATACGCCTCTGGACTCATTGCATCGTTCTCACCCAAAAGAATGTAAAATGCAGGTGTATTCAACTCATCACGCTCATTAATAATTGAAAGGTTGGCACGAGGCACAATCACCATCTTGCAGATCTTGTTGCTGATAAATAGATACTGCGCTCCGTTCGGGTCGCCATCTATTAGGTATGTTGTTATTGTTTTGCCCATAGCTTTATGCTTGTTTTGTATAATGGTCTACGATCTGCTTAATATTATCAGGATATTCACCCTCAAAGTACTCAAACACCAACGGATTACCTGTGAAGAAGTGACTAACAAATAACTGCCACGTTTCAACATCAATTTTGCCATTCATCTTAAATAACTTTTCAGACTTGGGTTTAATGAGTTTATCATTCTTAGAATTAAAATTCATATCAAACCCGAGTCGTTGGCAATACTCATCCTCTGTGTATAGATGAATAGCTCCATCGAAATGCCTAAAACATCCCTTAGTTAAATCAAATTCAGCGTGAATATATCTGGCTGGGTAATATGTAACGCCATCAATAACCTCGCAAACGGATTCAATTTTCACTTCTTCCGCTACGAAAGTCTTAATGTTATCTTTAGTAGACCATTTTATATCTAAAGAATATACATTCGCAAAGAAGGAAGAGATAATAAATTCAGACAGCCCCAAACTTGGACGTAGGGTTACAACTCCATCAGCAAGAGAAGAAATATCTCTATTAAATTTTGCTCCATACCAACTATCTCTCTCGCAATATATACTATTGTCTAATTTAACTCGATTTTTGTCAAGCTTTATGTAGCTATCAATATCATTATTGCTAAGGGCAAGAAATATTTCGCAAAAGCGTGGTGCAAAATTGTTATCTTTTGCATAACCTCTTCTAAAATAATGTGATGGAAAGAACATATAGTTATCCGCCTTCATATATACAATACGAGCAACCATCGAAAGATCAAAGTTTTCTCTTAAATATTTAACGCTTACAAGACCATCTTTATCCAGTGCCGAATTTAGTAATTGAAGTGTTAAGTTAGGATAATCAGCAACTATGCCTATCACTCGTGTGTAACTGATGTTATCTGATGTTAGTTTAATTCCCTGGTTGTTACACTGAGATACAAAGTTAGAAACTAACTGAGAATTATTTTCTAATTCCAGCTTAGCTTCATCCTTTAAACCTTGATAGTACTGCTCCATCATAGCCTTATAGCCGTTATCCTCCTCCATAGTTACCCTAATATTATCCTCTCAATATGTTCTTTAGCCTCCTTCAGTAGCTCTGCGCCCTCTTGTTGGAGTTGCTTTGCTTTGGCTTTCTTTGAGTGTATGCTTGCGGCAATCTCTCTCTGCACCTCGATTGGAGGCACTGGGATTGAAATTGATTTTAGGTAGTTACTAGATACTCGCTGCTGTCCTGCGGAACCACCAAATGAACTCTTTGCAGCCTCCAATACCTTATGGTGTCTTAGTAGGCAGTAGATGTAATCTATTGATATTGTTGCGTCTTTTGGTCTCAATACATAAAATTCCGTTGAGCCACAGCCAACTCCATTTAGCAGATTGCGAGCTATCGCTGACTTGCCATTTTGCATACAGGGCGTAATTTTTGCCCATAGTAGGTCATCATCTTCAAATTTTGTAAACCCTTTTGTCTCGGCAACAGTTGTGGTGCGATACTCTGCTATTTCGCCCATCTTCTCGTCAATCACCTCCATCGGCAGGAATGAGATCTCATCACTTGTAGAGAGTGGTTTGTAGCTTACCGATGGATTTACAATAACGACATCCGATAATTTCTTATTCGGATAAAGCGTTGAAATCAACTCAAACCTATCTTTATAGAATGACACATCCATTCTCTTACCAATTATATCTGAGACACCAACATTAAAACTAAGTCTTCGTTCTGTTGCTTTTGGTATAGATATACCAAGTTGCTCCAATATTTCGGAGTCAATGCTTGCCAACAATGCTTTAGCTTCAGCGTCTTTTGTCTGCTTTGCATCTTGGGCTTTTTTGTATATGGCAACTATCTTTTGTTGGATAGCAACATCAGGGTATGGTATGATTAGATTCTCTACATCACTTGTTTGTAAGCGAGGAAGAGTATTGCCAGTCATCAAATGCTTTGTTTGTGCCAATACAATATCAGATCGAAGTACTATTATTAGGTAGTTTGGGTCAATATCTACTGCCTCAAAAACGTGGAATTCTGTTGAACATTTACCATCAAATTCAGCTCTATACACTTTGTTAAGATATGGGCGCAATTTAGGAAATAAGATATTCCCTCGTACAAAAACAGCCGCAGATGATATTGATGTTTTATCATTTGTTGGCAAGTAGTCTCCCGTATGGCTTGTTATATTTTCTAATCCAATATAAATATCATCATTGTTAAATACGGTTGTTGTCGTTTTTACATTCTTAACAACATCTTTCAATTTGCAATATTTTGTTCTGGCTTGGATGTGATGGAGCATATCCATCCGTTCTGGGTGGAATTGTTGCGGATCTAAGCGACCTGCAAATGCTTCACTTATTTTGATTCTAGTTGTTATCATCCGACGTTTTTAGTTTTGCAGTTATCAAACTAATAGCTCCAATTGCCTTTTTCTTTTTCTCCTCTTTGCGCAAGGCATCTAACTTCTCATCAAGGATAAGCTCTATGCTTTGACGCATAACGTCAAAATATCCAAGACATTCCTTCTCTGATAACTCGTGGATCCCCTTGCTTAATATACCATAAATCGACCTGTTTTCTACCAAGAAATCGGGTAGGTAGTCTTTGATGAGGTTTATCTTTTCATCCATTCTACTTTTGTCGAATTCGGTTTTATCAAGCTCACCATTTGTAATCATCTCTTGAGCTGTATCAAATATCAACCCTTCAAATATTCGGCGTAGATAAACAAACGAACCTACACCAACTCCATTTGCAGCCAATCCAATACCTTTGGTAAATTCACGCATCTGTTCTTTTGATAAAACTTTGTTGTATTGCTTTATTTGTCCAATATGCATATCTGCAATAGATGGATATTGACCAACCTTAGTAATAGTATGGTTCTCAACATCCCAATGCACTAATATCTCGAATCGATCATCGTATCTTTCACATTTAAGAACAATGGAATTTAGACAAGTATTTTCTAATAATTTGGCTGAATAGTTACCGTAATAAGTGATTGGATATGTAGGACTACTATGCATTGAAAAACCTTGCATTTCAACGTAATAATCCCCAAGCCCTTTTATAACAATATATGTAGATTCTTTTTTTTGGAAACTATTATATCCGTCTATCTTTACTCCTTTCATAGCTAAGGTTTGAGGATCTGAAATATCGTCAAAAGAAACACTTCTATATAAAGGTATGTTAAATATAAACTCTTGTGCTGTCATAACTATTCAATTTTATTTACAAACGCCCTAATCTGCTCCGCAATATCATTCAACTCGCTACCATTGATAGGTTTACCAGTAGCATCATAGCCGATATTCTCAACCTCGACCATCAACACCTCGTAATCATCAGAATATTTGGCAATACGCTCTTTGTATAGAGCCAATATCTTCTCGGCTTTCTGCTCCTTGTCCAATCCTCGTTCACTGCGAACCGTCTCTTTAACCTCGCTCAATGTCTCCTCAAATTTTTTGGTGAGTGCAGCAGGGTGCTTCTTCAAGAATAGAACCGACGATTTAACACCAGCCTTGACGTGTGAAAACGTATGCTGAGGTAGTGACACCACAGCCATAATGCGGAACTTCTCGACCATCCAATCACGAACGTATTGGCTCGTTGAGTTTGTCAATATACCATCGGGAATAACAACCGCAAGATAACCACCATCACGAAGATATTTATAACACCTTTCGAGGAATAGTATTTCGGTGCTCTGCGATAGCCTCCACTTATTTTTATTATTATCGTCTGCGATGCGATCTTTAGGCTCGGTGAATCCTAAATTTTTCTCAAACAACTCATACTCCTTATGATAATCTACCTCGTCAGCCTTGATAGTCGAGCCGAAAGGTGGGTTTGTCATAATGAGATCAAACGTGCCATCTTGGAAGTGAAGATTGCGATTTTCGATCTCCACAGTGCTATTGTTCTTCAAACCATCGTTGGTGATGACATTTGTGTGACCATCATCATGGATAATCATATTCATCTTTGCTACACGAGAGATCTGTTCGTTGATCTCGATGCCATAGAGATTTTTCTCTGCGAAGTCGTGCCAATACTTATGCCAGTCACCACCTCTATCTTCGTAGATTTCGTTTGCCTCGTCTCTAACGGCTTTGAGTGCGTGAAGCAAAAATCCACCACTTCCGCAAGAGGTATCTAAGACTTTGTTATCTTTCTCCACTCCGATAGCCTTAACGATGAAATCAACAATACTATTTGGTGTAAAGAACTGTCCGAAGTCGCCACGGAAGAACTCGCCCATAAAGCTTTGGAATGCAAGACCCTTTGCATCGAGATCGGTTCTTGATAGGTTAATATCTTGGAGATATTGAACGACTGTGAATATCTTA
Source organism: Rikenellaceae bacterium (assembly GCA_047174325.1). Lineage (GTDB taxonomy): Bacteria > Bacteroidota > Bacteroidia > Bacteroidales > Rikenellaceae > Alistipes. The sequence continues at coordinate 34,878 of JBCQUE010000017.1, forward strand.
TGCTTATCGAGTTTTATATCATCTTTGAATACCTCGGCATCTTTTTTACGACCCTGTTCATAAAGGGCTTTCACACGCTTTTCGAGTTCTGTTTTTGCCTTGGTATTTAGTTTGTCATCTTTATCCTCTGGGTAGTATATAATCTGAAAATCGAGTGGCTCGCCTTTGGTCTTGGGGCAGTTCTCTCTCCATCTCTCATCCCAAATTTTACAGAAGATGAGTTTGTCAAGCTCATCGAAAGCTGTTGTTGGGGCTAATGCACCTCCACCCCAAAGTGCATCGTGAGCCGATTTGAACTTTTGGATTAGATCGCCTTGTGTTCCTTTGGTTGGTTCATTTATCCCTTTAGTATATTTGAATCTCTTGACTTCACCATCACATTTTGGAATGTCGCTAATATTGATTCGCTCAACGGGTGCAACTTTGGCTATCTCGAAATATTCGTCCTTGATACCCGATGTTACCCAAACATATGTTGCTGCCTTAGCATGGGCATAACTATACGCTTGATCTACGGCAACTTGAAATTGTCGCTCGTTAATGTTTGACTCCTTACACTCTACGACAATAAGGATCTTACTATTACTCTGCGAGTATACCAAAATATCTGCCTCCTTTGTTTCAGAACCCATCTGAACGGATTCGTTCACAGATATGTTTTGTGGTGAATAATCGTAGTCATAGATAAGTTTAAGATATGCAGTAGCTTGCACAAACTCCTCTGGATTTTGAAGTCTGCGCTTAGTTTTGTTCTTACAATTATACTGTAGTGACACATTATCGCCTATGACAGCTATGTACTTATCTTGAATACCTCTCTGAAAAAGCTCTGCTTGCAAAAGCTCTTTAATCTCCTCTGGGGTCTTTGCCATATATAAATTTATTCTATTACTTTAATGCTTGTCTACAAAGATAGAAAAAATATTGCATTAATTATAGGTACATATTAAATTTGGTATAATTTGATCGAGTCCTACCCACACCAACCCATTCACATTTGGTAGCGACTAGCATTTAACAATAAATCCAACCACTCAAGAGCTGCCGTAGGCAGTTTATATACTCTTGAATGGTTGGATTTGTTGTGATACCTTTGCGCACAAAGGGGGAGGGGTTACATTTTCGAAACCCCCATTGCGTTACTTTTTCTGAAGCTCCTTGATCTGCTTATCGAGCTTTGCGGACTCCGCTTGATTAAGCCTTGCCTGCTCCTCGGCTCTGATTTTCAGCTCGATGGCTCGCTCGTAATCTTCGATTTGTTTCTTCATCTCTTTGAGGACATTGCCGCTTTTATCTTTATGTAGTAGCTCTTCGAGGTCGTAGACTAACCGATCATCTATGTCGCCGATCATCTTGATATAACGATATTTCAGATCATTAGCTCGCAACCCCTCGATCTCGTCCTGCTGCTTTAGAGCATAGCAAGTTACACCGAATGCGATCACACCCAATGAGATAACTGCTACAAAAACTTTCCACGAAGTAAAATCTAATTTATGGATGTACACTTGTGTTTTTTTGTCCTGCTGTTGCTGTTCTGCCAACTCTGCAAGTCGCTTATCTATCGAATTATAGATACCAACCAGATTGCTGTTATAACTGCGCACAAGCTTATCAACCCCTGCAATTTGCGTATTGGTATTCGATGCAGTCGCCATTATGGTGTTGTAGATATACTGCTTCAACTCCGAATAATCCTGCGCTGGTAGCTTGATATTGGCAAGCATCATCTGCACTTTCGCAACGTCGGTAGGCGATGCAGTGGGCTTCTCTGCCAACTCTTTGATGGCTGCTTTTAGCTCTGTTAATCCCTCCATCTCTGTTTCGTGGAGGTCTCTCAATAAACTCTCGTTCATATTACTTTGGTTTTAGAATTTCATTTTTCTCTGAGGCTTCTTTTTCTTTTGCATCGACCTGCGGAATGCCTCTTCTTCCGTGTCGATGGCTGGGTTGTCGGTGAAGTCGAGGAGTCCCAACGCTCCGCCTAATAGATTCTCGTTCTGCTCTTGAGGCTTCGACTGCTCAATATTCCATTGAGGGGCAAAAGATTGCTGTGACTCTCGTTGCTCCTCTCTCTGATTCTGACGCAATGCGAAATCAATCTTCGAATAACTATACTGCCTATCGACCTTTGAGCCATTGAAAGTAGTGTTGTCAGCCGTGAACCTCACACCCTCAATCTGCGATGTAGAGCCTTTAGTTTTGTAACCAATCTCAATTCCATCTCTTCGCAACCTATCTTCAAGCTCCGCCCACGACTTCGACAATGGCACATTCTTAACGAGTGAGTCATAGATTTTATACTTCGTCTGATCCTTGCCTCGCAATCGCTGTCGCTTCACCTTCTCCTTACCATCGGCAAAATACAATCCGTGCTTTCGAGTCAGCTCCTTGCAAATCTTTTCGGATCGATATTGATCGTTGGAGTCGCTAATGCTACGCCCATAGTTATTCACTCGATTAAAAATGATATGGCAATGTGGGTGCATCTTGTCGTGGTGACGACCGATGATATATTGCGTGTCGAGTATGCCCATCTTCATCATATACTCTCGTGCAATCTTCGCCATTAGAACATCGTTCAATTTCTTCCAATCCTGTTGCGAGAAGTCGAGCGAGATGTGACCGACTGGCTTTGTGACCCTCCGATTCATCTCCGACTGCATATCAAAACTTTGCGCTATCGCTGCCAAATCTCTAATTCGAACACCATTCGAGTCGATCATATTTGCACTCTTTTTGTCGTCCATCACATACTTTACAAGCCCATTGAACGATGTGCCTTTTGTGATTTTTGCCATCATAATCGTAGCTCATTTATGATCTCTCCAATCTGATCCGTTAACTTCAAACACTCTCTATGGATGTGAACGTATCCCACAGAATTTGCCTGCCGAGCGATCTGATTTATGTTGTTATCCATACCGCAAAGCTTGCGGATTAACTCCATTCTTTCGGGGGTGATACGTGGCTCAACTTTACCGTTGGTTATAGCTTGCCGAGCGTATTCGCTGTTGCTTATCCCTGCCGATTTTGCACTCATTTCCAGCATCACAAGCTCCTGCAAATTGAGTCGAATATTGATTGCGTGAGTCCGTTTCTGCGACTCTTCAACTGTGGGTCGCCCACCCTTATTTCTAACTTTCATATCTTCATTTTTAATTCAAACCATCGGGCTGCAAGTAGTTGTTGTAAAGCAACAACATAAACTTGCTACCTTAATTTCGAGGAACTATTAATGTTCGTATTCCACCCCTACCAACTCCAAATCAAGCCTCTCGATGAGAGTTTTGAGAGCTGGATTCTTGGCGATCATCTTCTCCAAAATTACCTGCGGTGAGTGACCATCGAGTAGGAAGTCAGCTATGTCGTAACCCTCTTTTCGCTGCTCTGGAGTTGCTACTTCTTCGAGGTGATTGAGGATTGTTGCGTCGACTCCTTGGGCTTCGAAGAGTGGTAGTTTCGACTGCCAATATTCGGTTGCTCCGAGGTCGGGGACTAACATTACTTTGCGACCCTTTAGCACCTCAATGTTCTCACTTTTCAAACAGCCGTTCTTGCCACCTGTTGCTATCCACGAGAAGT
>JBCQUE010000018.1:0-36446 GCA_047174325.1 Rikenellaceae bacterium
CCTTCCTTCGTCACCACAAAGATAGGGAATAAATTTGTACTAACAAAAAAGATCTAATTTTATTTGGATTTTAAGACAGTATCTAATAATTCCCCAAATTACTTTTAGGCTACTAACCACACCTTTTTGATTTCACAAAAATAGGTGGTAGAGCCACTACAACCCACTTTTGCAAAATCAAAAATGGGCAATTATTAACCAAAAATTAAAATCGGGGAATTATTAGAAGTCCCCTTAAACAAATTTGGGAGCTCTTCGGGGCTCCAGTTAGTGACTAAGATAGAGATATGAACGAAGAGGGCAGACGTAAAAAGGCGATTTTTTTCTACAACCTTAAATCGGGTAAGAAACAGGTTGCCGCTCAAGCTGAGCAGATTTTGGAGATATTGCGCCGTGGGGGTTATGATGCTGTGGGTGAGGTGATGAGCTTCTCGCCCGATGCAACTTATGACCCGTTCAATGGGCGTGAAGATGTCGACTTGGTGGTGGTGGCTGGCGGCGATGGGTCGGTTAACCACGTTGTCAACGATATGAAGAGCCGTGGAATCGATGCTGCGCTGGGTGTTATTCCTGCAGGTACGGCTAACGACCTTGCCTTTGCCTTGGGGATGAATCGAAACTATTTGAAGGCGGCTGAACAGATCGCCTTTGGTACGGAGGAGCGGGTCGATTGCGGTTATGTCAATGGGCTCTACTTCGTCAATATCTTTAGTTTCGGTATCTTCACAACAACATCACAACGCACACCGAGCCAGCTTAAACATAAGTTGGGGCGATTTGCATATATCATTCAAGCGTTTCAGGATCTGCAGAACCTCCACAATATCAAGCTCAGGATCGAGGCGGATGGACGACACATCAATATCAACTCGCTGTTGGTCTTGATACTCAATGGTGCTACCGCTGGCGGATTTAGGTTGGTGCACAACACCAACGTGAGGGATGGTCTGCTCGATTGTCTCATACTTGAGGATCGGACACTCTTCTTCTCAACCATCGCTATGTTGCGAATATTGATGGGCGGCAAGCCCAGCGCCGTGCAGCAGATTCGAGCCAAGAATATACAGATACTCTGCAACCAAAATGAGCCGACAGATGCCGATGGCGAGCGTGGTGTCGACTTCCCGCTCAACATCGAGTGTTTGCATCGTGAGCTGAGAATCATATCGCCAGCAGCAGTCAATCATAAAGTGTAGTCCCTTACCCCTCAAAATTCAAAGAGCTATGGAGCCAGAGAAGATCAAACGTAAATCACCCAAGAGAGTCTCTATCAACAGGATCAAACGTGAGTTTGAGGATGTGAGCTATCTATCCAATGACTTGATAATCACAGTGTTGACACCCGATACGAACCGTACCGCTAAGCAGCCCGTTTCGATCAACGGTTTTGCCGCAATCATTATGATGAGTGGTGAGGCGACCGTCTCGATCGATATGCACGAGTATGTGGTTAAGCCCTGTGATATTGTCTTTTTCAGTCCTGAGAGCATCATCCGAACCGTGGAGTGTACTTCGGACGCTACCGCTTATCTTTTGTCGTCATCTAAGAGCTTTATGAATGAGGTGCAGATCGACCTCTCCACTTCATTGGCGATCTATATGCGCTTTGGGCGTAACCCCGTTCTGCACGTCACGCAGCAAGATGTTGAGGAGATTCGCCAGCTCTTTCAGCTGATCAAGACGATGATCGGCAGCAACAAGGAGCGATACAAAAATGAGATCATTCGCACACTATTCACAACCATTTTTTACATCCTCTCCGACCTCAACCAGAGCGAGCAGAGCGATAAGGGTAAATTGGGGCGTGGTGAGGTTATATTTGACGACTTTATGTTGCTGCTCAAGCAGTACAACAAGAGCCAGCGTAATGTTCAGTTCTATGCTGAGAAGCTCAATATCACCACTAAATATCTATCGGCCGTTGTGAAGGATGTGAGCGGTAAGACTGCCGCTAAGTGGATCGATGAGTCGGTTATATTGGAGGCTAAATCGCTGTTGCTCTACTCGGGGATGTCTATTCAGCAGATCGCCTCGGAGCTTAACTTCTCTACGCAATCTTTCTTTGGCAAGTATTTCAAGCAGCATACTGGTTGCTCGCCTTCTCGTTATAAATGTAATCTTTAGTTAGTTATTGGTTATTGGCTTGCTTGTGTGGGCTGAGTAGGGCTGAGTAGGGCTGAGTAGGGCTGAGTAGGGCTGAGTAGGGCTGAGCAGGGCTGAAAGTAAGCCAAAGCTAAAAGGGAGCTAGCTCCCCTCATAACTAATTTAGAGCCATTTTTTGTAGCGGAAGAACCATATTGTGAAGCCTGAGCAGAGCAGCATCAGGAAGATGGCGAACATATAGCCTAGCGGAATCGTGAGACCACTCTCTAGTTCGTACGCCCAACTTAACTCAGGCATAAATTTGAAGTTCATTCCGTAGATGCTGGCTATCAGGGTCGCAGGCATAAAGATCACCGAGGCGACTGAGAAGATCTTCACGATCTCATTCTGCTCAATGTTGATCAGTCCTAACGCTGAGGCTTGGATGTAATCCAACCGCTGGAAGGCGAAATCAGCGTGGCTAATCAGTGAGTTAACATCCTTGACCATCAGCTGAAAACGTGGATTGAGCGCCGCTGGAAACCTATCCGAGCGGAGTATCATCCAGAGCACTCGCTGGCGGTCGAAGATATTCTCTCGCAACATCATCGTGTTCTCCTGTAGCTGACCTATGCGGCGGATAAACTCCTTGTCGATGTTGTCCTCTTGGGCGATGTCTCGGCTTAGTGCCGCAACCATCTTGGCGGTAACCTCCACTAAATCAGCGTCATAGTCGATTCTTACATCCAGCAGCGTTGTGAAGATATGATACCCCGTTGGATAGTTCTTGGGTGTGATTTGCAGTCTGCGCTCGGCATCACGGAAGGTGCGCATCTCAGCTGTGCGCATCGAGATGAGCGCCTCGCCCTCGGTTATGATGAGTGAGACGGGCTCGATGGTGAAGTTGTCCTCCTGCGGAATGAAGAAGTTGGAGTTGGAGATGATCGAGCTCTTTGTCTCGGAGTACTTCGATGTCGTCTCGATCTCCTCGATCTGCTGACGACTCTGTAGCGATACGCCCATAAAATTCTCCACCACCTTCTGCTCCTTGAAGGTGGGGTTGAGTAGATCTATCCAGAGGACATCCTCCACTCGCAACGTCTTGATTAGCGCTACATCAGCGTTGCGGATGATCTTATTATACTGCTTGAGGTAAAGTGTTATCATATCTCCTCCCTGTTTTGGCGTGAGTATCTATCTCTCCTCTCGCCTGTTTTTATAGTCGTTTTGCCGCTTCGTACTCTTTTTGGCTGCTCTCTCGTCTCATCCCTTTGCTGCACTTGCTGCTCCGTACTCTTTTTGGTTGCTCTTTGTCTACTCTTTCGATAGTGTTATTCGGCTCTTCGATGCTCTGAATAGTCGCAACGCCTCACGCTTTTCGCTGTCGAAGAGTGTGTCGATGCTCTCGGTTAGGTATCTGTAACCATCCTCCATCTCAAATTCGGGACGTAACTCCTGCAGCGCCTCGAACGTTCGCTCCACGCCCCACGTTAGCGCCTCCTCTAGCTCCTCGATCGTCTCCTCTGAAACCCCATTATCGCCGCTACGTGCGCACCAGACAGCGAAAACGAAGGGTAGCGTGGTTAGTCGTTGCCACTCCTCGGCTAGGTCGTAGCTATATTCAAAGATCCCCTCGTGGTCGAACACCTTGTCGCCAATGAGTAGGAATGCGTCACCATCTTGGGGGTGCTCAACTCTGCTCATATCGTTTAGGATCAGCCACTTAGGCGAGATCTTGAAGTGGTGCTCACAGAGGTGTGCCAACAACTTGACGGAGCTTTGTGAGTGTGGGTCTAACCATATTCGCTGGATCTTTTGTGGCTCCTCGTCACTAAGCATCACCACCGTCCGTACGCTGCCTATTGCGCCTATGCAGTGTGAGGTAACTATCTCAAAATCAACGCCGTCCGCCTCCAGCGTATCGAGCGCACCTACGGGCACGAGCGCAATATCTACATCGCCACTGCGCAACATTTGGCTGCACTCGACTGGTGTGGCTAGCGTTAGCTCGGCATCGATCAGGTTGGAGCTCTGTAGTCCGTGGATGAACTGCACCGAGTTCAGGTAGGAAACGGAGGCGATTTTTGCTTTTGTTTTACTCATATCTATCGTTTGCGCCTTTGCGCTCTTGGGGTCGCTTTGTGCTACGTTTTACGTGGGTGTTGAGAGCTCTTTGAGGCTCTTTCCCGAGGTAGATTTTGGCGACTGTTATAACTCGTTGCAGCCCCTCTTTTGGCTCTCTTTTGCCAATTTTTGTCGGTTGCTTTCGATCTGTAAAGGTAGCTAAAATTTTCGGAAATCTCGCCTTTGTTGCCTCATTTCTCTCAATTCGTTGCAAAATTCATCGATTTGTAATTGGTGGATACTCAGCTAGTTAGGAAAAAAATTGAAAAAAAGTTGAAAAATAATTGATCAAAAGCTTGACAAATGGGGTTAAGTTTATGTATATTTGCAGTGTCGGAGGTTGTTACTTCGTGTTGTTTCAGGTTCTTTTCAACGGACGTTTTGTCGGTCTATTTATTCTCATTGTTTTAGTTTTTGTGTTGGGTGGGTGAGGAGGTGACACGAGAGGCTGGAGGCGAGAAATAAGGCTAAAATATCTCTGTTGAAAATTATCTATCAATACGCTAAGCAAGACCCGAAAACGATATTTGTTAACTTAATTATATTATGAGACTATGGAGAGTTTTGAGGGGTTTACTGAGGAGCTTATAGGGTGTTACGCACACGCTTTCTTCTATGCAACAGAGCGTAGCGCACTGCCTACGGGAGGTGTTCAATTTAGCCAGTTGCCGTTGGTTGTGATTCGACCTGCAGAGATTGTTGCGGTCACGGGTGGTGGAAATCTTCGGATGACGATTGCGCTGGATTTGGTGGCGATGAAAAATTGTCTCTCGGCGAGCGATGATGAGATTAGTGCAGTTTACAAGACGATCCGTGAGGATTTTATCCTTCTTGTGACGATGCTTAAGCTGGATGGTCGGGTGGTCGATGTGGAGGAGCTGACTGTGAAGATGGTCGATGATAAGCGAACGCCTCGTCTCTGTGTCGCTGCTGATGTTCACGTCGAATTGGTTGTCGGTGCGGAGTTTGACTGCGGCGATCAGGTGGTGAGTTAGCCCTGTTGTTTGGGCTCTGTGGCGGCGGGTTATCCCTATTTGTTTGGACTCTGGCGGTGAGTTGGTCGAGTTGGTCGAGTTGGTCGAGTTGGTCGAGTTGGTCGAGTTGGTTGAGTTGGTCGAGTTGGTCGAGTTGGTTGAGTTGGTCGAGTTGGTCGAGTTGGTCGAGTTGGTCGAGTTGGTCGAGTTGTTGGGGCTCTGTGGCGAGGCTGATTATTGGGCGGTCGCTTTTGAAATACTCCGCTTGCCGTTTTGTTATATCGAATTTATCCTTTTTTGTTATTATTAACCATTTAATACGTTTACTAAAATTATGTTTACATCAACACCACAATCATTTAATTCGCTCTATGAGAGTCAAATTTTCAAATTTGAAGGCACCTACATCGAAGATCTAACTTTCGAGGTGAAAGAGGCTTCTACGGGTGATATTCTCGGGGTTAAAAAATTTTATCAAACATCGACCGCCGAGCTCAACATCTCGCCAATCGTGAGACCTTTTGTCATCCCTTCGCCACACGTCTCAGAGACGGGCTTTGTGGAGGATGCTTTGCAGGGCGCTATCAGCCTATACGTCTCGAAACAGGCGACTTCGTTTAGCAGTGAGGTCGATAGCGAGGCTGTGCAATTTGTCCTCTCACGCAGCGTGGAGAGCACTGTAGGTGTGGTCTCGGACTTCTCCAACAGCCGAACAATCGCCAATGGCGAGTATGACACTTTGGCGATTCGATGCAGCGCTGACGGCGGAGCTCGTGTTGCCGTTAAGCAGTATCTCTATGATGAGGCGACTTCAGAAATCAGCTCTACAGCTGCATCTACAGTTGAATTTGATGTGATCGACACCGCTGGTAATGGTCTTGCAATCTTCAACTTCAAGGCTGAGCCAATCGGAACGCTAGCCGATAGCGGCACAGAGGTGGCGAGTTACGACCTAGTGATCTATAACAAGACCCTTGTCGGTAGCGGTAGCGATGCCTTCTATGCTACAGGTATGGTCGAGACCATCAACTATCAGGTGATTGACGCTCCAGCAAATCCAACGAGATTGGCTTGGGTGTCGAGCCGTGGCGTGATCGAGAACTACACGATGCCTTATATCGCTTCGGAGGCTCTGCAGCGTACTGGCGAGAGGGTCTACACTCTGCAGTCCGCCTTGGAGGAGTATGAGGTGAGAAATATACTTGCAGAGATGGTGAGCTCCGAGGCGGTGTGGGTCTACAACTTTGCTGATGAGAAGTACTCCGAAGTGAAGATCATTGATGATGAGATTGAGCTCTCGCCCGAAGAGGATCTTGCCGTTGTGAAGATTAAAATCTCGCTCTGTGATTAGTGTTGCAATTGATGGAGTTGAGATCGAGGGGTTGAGCCCTACGACACTATCGCTCGCCCTCTCAGCCGAGAGGATGCGTAGTGTCGAGGGGGCTGCCGCCGATTGCGACTTTACATTTACACTCGACATCGAGTCTCACAACAGTGCTGCTCACACGCTCTTCTCGGGCGATGGCTTCCTTCACGATGGCGAGCCATTCAATAGCGTGGAGCATTGGGGTGAGGTGAGGTGTGAGGGCGAAGTGATGGTCTCGGGGCGTGTGGTGCTCCTCTCAACGGTTGTTGGCTCCGAGAGCGTGAGCTACACAATTCGCCTCAGGCAGAGCGGTGCGGAGTGGGCGCAAGCTGCCGAGGAGACCTTGGTGCACGATGTGGAGCTGGATTATTATGAGCGGCTCGATATGGAGACGATGGAGGGGAGCTGGAGCGACAACTCGGTGGTGAAGTACTTCCCTGTGCATCGTGATAGCTACGAGGCGACCTACTCATCCGTTTCGTTTGACACCGTGCAGCGGTTGCGATCGGTCGACGACTATCACCCCTTTATCAATATTCGGGAGTTGATGGTGGCGATCTTTGACGAGCAGGGTTACACCGTGGAGAGTGACTTTATGGAGAGCGACCAATTTAAGCGGCTCTACATCAGCGGTGCTTACGCCTCGCAAAGTAGCTCGGAGGCTAAGGCGGCGATGGATTTTTACGCTGTGAAGCTGGCGGGTCAATCGACCGTGGCGGACTATCGGGGACGGGTCAATATCTCGCCTCTATATAGCTCTAATTCGGTGGGTTACTTGGTCGATTTTGACTCTATTGATGAGCGTGCGGAGTGTTACTCATTGGGTGGTGCGCTCACCATTGAGTCGGGCGTGTTGACCTTTACGCCTACACAGGCGGTGAGTGTCGGTTTCGAGGTGAGGTTGAAGTACACTGCCGACTACACGGTCGAGTCTCGTACCGCCCTTAAGACATTCGATACGCTCTATTTGGAGGGGTCGATGCTCTATGATTACACCGTTGCGAATAGGTTCACCGATCAGCGTGATGAGGCGCTGGAGATGTTGTTTGAGTATAAGGTTGTCGCCTTTGACGGGAGCTCTACAGCCACTTATGACCTCACCATTATGGTCAACGGTGTGGAGACATCGCTTGGGTCGTGGACAGGAATCTGGGGCGAGGTTACAACGCCTCGATTCACCGATAGCGACACGGTCAACTCGCCAAAGCTCTATGTTACACCATCGGGCGGAAGTCGGGCGGCTTATAGTGGCGACTGGGCGTTGTATATGGGTTACGTGGAGCTGGAGGGCGAAGTCGAGGTTGACATCACAATCCGCACACCGCCTCAGAGCGCCTCGCCATCGAGCCCAATCAAGCTCACTGCACCATTTATTAGCGGTGCGGCAGTGGGGGCTAACTTCACCCTCTTGGCGGAGACTAGCCTGCAGCCATTCTTCGCTGGCTACCCTGGCTACGGCTCTTATGTCGACTTCTCGGAGCTCTCGCAATATGATGGGGTCTACGCCTCAAAGTTTGTGGAGTCGGTGCGGCAACTCTTTAACCTTGCGATATTTAGCGATGTTGAGGGAAAGAGGGTTTTGATTGAGCCTGAGGAGGATATTTATGCTCTAGGCAGCGTGTGGGACTGGAGCGACAGAGTGGTCGAGAGCGAACCGATAACCTTTAGCGATGTGGCGATCGATGGGGCTCGGCAGCGTAAGTGGGGCTATCAAGCAAATGATGGTGTCACGACACGTATCGCTGGATTCTATTATGAGGCTGGTGAGACCTATCCCGATGCTCCTGAGAGCGACCCCGTGCAGAGTGTTGAGAACTCATCGTCACCCAATTACGGGACGTGGCTAGTCGATACACTCTCATTTGCAGCGGACTATCGAGTTGCTACGGAGCTCAATCCGATGCTCTCGCCAACGATTAACGATACGGTGGGTGTGCCTATTGTTGGAGATCGGGACAACCCTGATATGGTTGATACGCTCGACTTCTCGCCCAGAGTATTGTCGTTTGAGGGCTTTATGTGGAGCGAGAATGAGTGGGTTCCCAACACTGTTTTCTTCTCTGAGGAGCAGGGCGTTAATCTCTGTTTTGAGGATCGTGAGGGGGTGAGAGGGCTCAATAAATATTACAGCGAGGCGGTCGAGCGGTTGAGTTCGGGTCAATATGTAGAGCTCACGTTGAGGCTTAGCGCTGGCGAGGTTGTGGGGCTCACGTCACCCGTTGAGGGGCGAGCCTCGATGTTGTCGACATTTAGGTTGACACTCGGTGGCGAGAGCTGCTTGGCGAGGTTGGAGAGTGTGGAGATGGAGGCTGGCGTGGAGCGTGTTGGCGACTCGGTGGCGAGGTGTAAGTTTTTGATTATTAAATAGATACTTTTTTATATGGAACAGACAATTAAAATTACAAATTCACAGGATTGTGTCACAATCGACATTGAGGGCACAATCGGAATCCCCGAGCAGTGGCAATTTGACGAGCCGCAGCAGAGGGTTGCAACCTACGAAACGTTCCGCCACTCGGTGGAGCAGATCGAACAACTCAACGCCAAAGAGGTGGTGGTCAACATTCGCTCCACGGGGGGTGATGTCAATGATGCGCTGCTTATCTATGACGCTTTGCGCTCGCTCACGGCATCGATCACTACACGCTGTTATGGTTACGTTGCGAGTGCTGCAACGTTGATAGCTCAGGCGGCTAGCGAGGGGCAGCGTGAGATCTCATCTAATGCGCTCTACTTGGTGCACAATTCGCAATGCTCGGTGGAGGGTAATGCTGAGGCGCTCGCTAAGCGTATCGAGCTGCTCACGAAGAGCGATGAGCGGTTGGCTGAGATCTATGCGGAGCGTAGCGGTGGTGAGGTGGCGACATATCGTGAGTTGATGGCTGAGCAGAGTGGCGAGGGGCGTTGGCTCAACGCTAAGGAGACCATCGAGTTGGGGTTGGCCGATTGTGTTATTGAGGCGGCAACGGTGGTGAGCGAGGAGGCTCTGGAGGCTGAAAAGGCTGAAAAGGCTGGCGAGGCAGAAAATGCTGGCGAGGCTGGAGGAGCTGAGACGACCGAGGAGAGTTTCGTGGAGCGAGCTGTTCAGAGGGTGCGTGATGTGGCGACACAGGTGATGACTCAGATCCGTGGAGCGATACTTCAGGAGGGTTATGATGGCGGCGCTACACAGAGCGAAGTGGCGCTGGCTATCGGTTCGGCTGCTCTTTCGGGGGGCTCGGTAGCCTCAACACTTTCGGGGGGCTCGGTAGCCTCAACACTTTCGGGGGGCTCGGTAGCCTCAGCGGTTTCGGAGGTATCGGAGGTATCGGCTCTCTCTGCATCTTCTGCAGCATCGGCAGCCACGGCAGCATCTTCAGCATCTTCAGCATCTGTGATAGCCTTTGAGGAGGGTCAAAAGCAGATCGCTCGCACAGAGATTGCAAAAACGGACGACCCCTCGCTGAATGATGTGAGGCGCACCGCAAACGAGGAGGCGTACAGGAGTGACGCACGCCGCCTCCAAAGATAGATCGCACGAAGGTGGCGATATTTCAAAGATCCCCCAAAGCGCTATTCGGTCACGTACATTAGTACGCTCCCTCACATCACTTTGCACGATCTTTAAAATCTCATCCGCCTACGAGCGATCATTAGAGGTGGCGATATTTCAAAGATCCACCAAAGCGCTATTCGGTCACGTACATTAGTACGCTCCCTCACATCACTTTGCACGATCTTTAAAATCTCATCCGCCTACGAGCGATCATTAGAGGTGGCGATATTTCAAAGATCCCCCCCCTAAAAATGAGTGGCGATCTAAAGAGCAAACCCATCTATAATTAACAATTTACAATTAATCACTTTTCACTTTTCAATTTTCATTTATCATTAATCATTTATCATTTAAAATCAAACAGTTATGAATTACATTGAATCAAGCAAGAGCTACACAGGATCAGAGTTGGAGACAGTTTTCTTCCGACCAATGTTGACAGGCGTTTCAGCCGAGGAGTTGGGTATCAGGGTGTTGTATAATATGCCTGTGCCTACGACAGTGCACCTTTGGGACGGTCAGAGCGACATCCTTAAGAGCAACGCAACAGGCGGCTGGAGTGGCGCTAACGCATCGACTAAGGTGCAAAAGACGCTAGCGATGAATCGTGTTAAGGCTGAGTTGGGCTTCTCGGCTTCAGATTACTACTCGCTAGTCTTTGAGAACCTTGCCCTACAGGCTGAGGTCAACCTTGACGATTTGAGCGGTACTCAGTTGGAGACTGCCGAGACTGAGCTATTCCGTCGTTCTATCTCGGAGTCGATCCGTGCGACGATGTGGGTCGGTGACACAGATCGCACAAGTGGCGGTTACGACACCTTTGATGGTCTCATCAAGTCGATCAATCAGTCGATCACTTCGGAGGGGATCACACCTATCGAGTTCGAGGATGACGACATCACATCGGCTGCATACGTCTTGACGCTCTTCGATCAGTTGTGGGAGGGTGCTGATGAGCGTTTGAAGGACTCAAAGGGCGAGGGTAATCTTGCATTCTTCGTCACTTCGGACATCTACAACCTCTATGAGAAGGCGTTGGATGCAGCGGGCGTAGATGCCTCGTACAACGACACGATCAATGGTCGCTCGGGGTTGATGTATCACGGTATCCCTGTGATCGATCTTCGCATCGGCTCATATCTTAAGGCGTTGTCGTTGATGGAGTCATTCGCAATGTTGACCGACCGCCGTAACTTTGTGATGGGTGTCAACACGGCCGATTTCCCAGGTTCGGAGATCCGTATGTGGTACAATCCAGACGAGATGGAGAATCGTCAGCGTGCAATCTTCGCAATCGGCTGTATGGTGCTTGACGAGGCGTTGATCTCAATCGCAATCAAGCAGTAGGGGCGATGGAGCTAAGGAGTAGTAATCAACTAACGGGGGGCATCGCCGAGGTGGTGATGCACCCCACTCCCTCCACCCTGCCTGATGAGTTGCTCACAAAAACCGATGATAGCCTCTCGCTCTCGCTGCACCACGAGGGGTCGACCTATAGCGAGGTGCGCAGCTGCACCAACGGGATGTATAGCGTTCGGCATCAGCTCACTGTGGTGGGTTACTTGGGCGAGGGATTGGATAGTGAAGCGGCAGTGCAGCAGCTGCTTAAGGGCGGTGTAATTGCCGATGTGAGGCTCAACTCGGGGGCGGTGATACGTGTCGGGTGGAGTGTGAAGTATGGCTCAGCCGCTCCGCTGAGGCTCATCACCAGCGAGACGGCTACGGGCGAAAAGAGGCTCGACTATCCACTTAAGCGGTGGGTCTTGGAGTCGACAGATACCTCTTCATTAATCTAGGGGAGCGGCAGGCGCATCCCCAACAAAACAAAACCATTATGTCAAACAGAAAGATCGGGGTCACAAATAGCCAAAGCGACCCATACGCTCTAACCGCAACGAGGGTTGTGCAGAGCGACAAATATTGGAGATGGGGCGATGATAACCTCTTCCCTCAGCTCCTATCGGCACTCTCTCGCCGTGCCGTCACACACCGCCGAATAATCAACGACAAGGCGGACTACATCACAGGCAAGGGGATCACTTACGACACATCACAACCGCTGTTAGCCTCATTCGTGGAGCGTGTAAATGGCGAGGGCGAGACACTGAGACAGATCATCAACAGGGTGGCGTTCGACAAGATGCTCTTCGCAAACGCCTTTGTTGAGGTTGTGCGTGATGCCGCTCACACCACCCTATCGCTCTATCATCACGACGGCTCTACGTGTCGTGTGGCGAGGGATTCACAACACATCATAATGCACCCCGATTGGAGTCAATTCAATATCAATGAGGCGCAACAGCTGCCGATCTATCCGCTCTTTGAGCTGCAGAGTGACGGCACGGAGCGCTCGATGATCCACTACAAAGATTATGAGCCGACCTTTACCCACTACGGTGTGCCGAACTATATCGCTGGGCTGGGGGTCTCATCGATCGCCTATAAGACCGATCGTTGGAACATCTCTCGGCTCGATAACTCGTTTCAGATGTCGGGCGTGATGGTCTTGGACGATGCTGTGGAGAGCGAGGCGGAGGCGGAGAGTATCATCCGCACAGCACAAGATAAATTTGGAGGCAAACCGGGTCAGGTGCTCTTTGTGCTGAAGGATGGAACGGAGAACGACAACTCACGATTCATTCCGCTAACTGCCTCAGCCGATGGCGATTGGGAGGCGCTGCACACACAGGCTAATAACGATATTGTCGTGGCGCACTCGTGGTTCAGGTCGCTCAGTGGGTTGGACTACACCACGGGATTTAGTGCCGAGCGTATCTTGAATGAGTATGAAGTGGCGCTCAACACCGTTATCTTGGGCGAGCAGGAGGAGATCTTGGAGCCGATACGTGACTTGGTGAACATCTCGTTGGGGGTTGCTGGCGGCTCTATTGCGATCGTTAACCGACCACCCACACAGGCTAAGGCTAACTATATGATGGTGTGGGAGGCACGTAAGGCGGATGGGCTGGAGTATGATATGGATGACCCTTTGCAGAGAGTTTTCTTGTCTCAAATTTAGAGTTTGACGGAGTGTTGCTGAGGAGCTCTCGATTACTCAGTAATACTCAGTAATACTCAGTAATACTCAGCAATACTCAGCAATACTCAGCAATACTCAGAAATACTCAGAAAAAACAGAATCAATTAATGGAAAATCAACTAATAACAGCAGCAAAAGTGGTCGAGTTAGCCTTTACGGGTTGCGACTACATCCCTGAGGCGATGGTGACCTCAGCCTCAATAATCTCGGCACAGCGCCGATTCATCCTCCCCGTCATTGGCGAGGCGATGATCGAGGCGATGGTCGGGGGTGATTATGAGGAGTTCCTCGAAGAGTACGTAGAGCCCACCTTGGCGCACTACACACGTGTCGAGATGACCCCTGCCGAGGATCAGTATCGCAAGATAATCCTTCGCCAAGCACGCCAGCTGGGTCGCCGTATGAGCGACTACATCGAGGAGAATGCAGCGGAGTTCACGGAGTACAAATCAGAGGATAACATCCTCGGAAAGGTGAGGCTTTATGGAGCAACTATTCAGCATCGTTAGCCTCGGCTGCATCCTGCTCTCTTCGGCAGGGTGCAGCTACCTCTATTGCCGTCACGAAAATCGTCACGAAAATCGTCACGAAAATCGTCACGAAAATCATCACGAAAATCGTCACGAAAATCGTCACGAAAATCATCACAATATACATCATAAAATCGAAGGAGGTAGTCTATGACACAGAATGGAATGGAGTGGAATAATCCGGGAAATATACCCGTTCGGGTATCACACATACGTGGCGAGATCGCTAGAGATGGTGTCGAGGCGGAGTATCTATTCGATAACGCCGAGCGGTTGGGCAGCGGTTTGCTCGCCCGAGATCTCGCCTATTTGGGGCGTTATAAATGGTTCCGAACACTCGACTTGGGGTGCAGAGCGATGTTCCTAATCCTCTACAACTTCTCGGAACTCTACGAAGATAACACGGTCATCGGGTTGATAAGCCGCTGGTGCACAATGTCGGGACGTGAGAATGTATTGCCGATAGGTGACTACGCAAAAGCCGTAGCCAAGCGCCTAGGGCGAACCATCACAGGCTCTGTCGACACCAGCGACCCCGAAGATATGAAACAGCTAATCTGCTCAATATCAAGAATCGAGTGTGGCGAAGAGCCCGACAAAGAGACCCTTGACGAGGCGTGGAACATCTTCAACGCTGGCGCACGATTTTAATGCTTACTTGTCGCCCGTCAAATCGACCACTATGGAACAGGGTCGTAGCCGCTGCCGCCCCACGGGTGACAGCGGGCTATTCGTTTTAGGGCGAGCCAGCTGCCTCTGAGCACTCCGTAGCGTTTTAGGGCGGTTAGGGCGTACTCTGAGCAGGTTGGTGTGTAGCGGCAGCTTGGGGGCGTTAGTGGCGATATGCAGTTGCGGTAGAGCCAAATTAACCCCACTAGTGGTGCTATCGAGAGGCGGCGTAATATAGCGAGAAATCGTCGTCTGGTAAAATATTTGCAAATGCTTATAATATTCACATTGTCAGTTTGTTACAGGTGTTTTGTCGATTGGGGCTTGATGTTAATCTTCGTGTTGGGTTTAAAAGCCGTTAGGCTTTTAATGAATTTTGAAAAAGAATTAGTTAGGCAAATTCATTTGCATAACTAATTATATTTCAAAATCTTAGAACAAGGTTCTAAGCCCAACAACGCAAGCCAGATAAATGGCAGCTAGCTGCCTGCCTGCCCGGCATTAGGGCAGTGGTCGATTTGCCGGATAACAATAATATCGAGAAATCGGCTCATCGTTAGCGTCCAAATCGAAGCAATAACACATTAATATCGGATGGTGAGACCCCTGGTATTCGGCTAGCCTGACCGATTGTTTCGGGGGCTATGCGCTGTAGCTTTTGTCTTGCCTCGATGGTGAGGGCTGTGAGGGCTGTGTAGTCGAGACCTTTGGGGATCTTGATTGAGTCGAGGCGTTGCAGTTTCTGTGCGACACCCTTTTCACGTTCGATGTAGCCTCGGTATTTGATTTGGATCTCGACCTGTTCCACCACCTCACGGCTCATATCGGGGCGCTCCAAGAGGCGTGAAAGCTTAGGGATGTATGGCGCTATTGCGCTGATTGTCACATCGTTGCGAGCGATTAGGTCGATTGCTTTGCGACCCTGTGCAGGCGGTTCAGCGCCCAACTCTCTGAAGTAGTCGGCACTCTGTGCAGCTTTGACGGTTGTGGTGGTGAGTAGCTCTATAAGTGCCTCTACAGCTGAGCGTTTCGCTGTGAACTCCGCCCAACGCTGCTCGCTCACAAGACCGATCTCCCGACCCTTGGGCGTGAGGCGCAAATCGGCATTATCCTGTCTGAGGAGGATTCTATGCTCCGCCCGAGATGTGAACATTCTGTAGGGCTCATCGACCCCCTTGTTGACCAAATCATCTATCAAAACGCCTATGTAAGCCTCATCACGTGAGAGCTGCAGAGGGTCGAGACCCTTGGTGGCACGTGCGGCGTTGATACCCGCTATGAGCCCCTGTGCAGCCGCCTCTTCGTAGCCTGTGGTGCCGTTGATCTGACCAGCGAAGTAGAGTCCATTGATGAGCTTTGTTTCGAGTGATGGTTGCAGCTGTGTCGGTGGGAAGTAGTCATACTCAATGGCGTAACCAGCTCTGAAGATGTGAACATCCTCAAAGCCGACGATCCCCTGCAGCGCCTCGACCTGTACTTCCCACGGTAGCGATGACGAGAAACCATTTAGGTAGTACTCAGTTGTATCTCGACCCTCGGGCTCTAGGAATAGTTGGTGCTGATCCTTGTCGGCAAAGGTGCGCAATTTATCCTCGATAGATGGGCAGTAGCGAGGTCCAATTCCTCGGATCACGCCTGTGAAGAGTGGCGAGCGGTGGAAACCTGTGCGGAGTGTGTCGTGCACCTCTTTAGATGTGTAGACTAGGTAGCAAGGCAGTTGATTCTCAACGGGTTGTGTGGTTGATAAGTATGAGAACTTCTGAGGATTCTCGTCCCCCTGCTGAGGCTCAAGTTTTGTGAAGTCGATCGTTCGTGAGTCCAAACGAGCGGGTGTGCCCGTCTTCATACGCCCTGCCTCAAAACCCACCTCTGTGAGCGACTCAGTCACCCCCTCAGAGTTTGCATCGCCTGCACGTCCGCCCTTTGCTTGCGCCTCGCCACAGTGCATCAAACCGCCTAAGAATGTGCCGTTTGTGAGCACTACCCTATCGGCTGAGAATGTTACGCCCATCTCGGTTTTCACCCCCTTTATTGAGCGCCTCACACCCTGCTGCTCAGCCTCCGATTTGTCGCTGAAGAGCAACCCCACGACACTCCCCTGCCAAATATAGAGACCCTCCTGCAGCTCCAACGTGCGCCGCCACTCAGCCGAGAACTTCGCCTTGTCGCACTGAGCTCGGGGTGACCACATCGCTGCACCCTTCGAGAGGTTGAGCATACGAAACTGAATAGCGCTCAGATCGGTGATGCGCCCCATCTCGCCACCCAAAGCATCTATCTCCCTCACAATCTGACCCTTAGCCACACCGCCCACCGCTGGATTGCACGACATATTCGCAAACTTCGTCATATCCTGAGTTATCAGCAGCGTCTGTGCGCCTAATCTTGCGGAGGCTATCGCTGCCTCACAGCCTGCGTGTCCTGCGCCTATTATTATTGTGTCGTATCTTAGTCTCATATCTTTCTTTTCTGTTGCTGAGTGTTGCTGAGTAATTCTGAGTAATTTTGAGGATTGCTGAGTGTTGCTGAGTAATTTTGAGGATTGCTGAGTGTTGCTGAGTAATTTTGAGTATTGCTGAGTAATTCTGAGTATTGCTGAGTAATTCTGAGTAATTTTGAGTATTGCTGAGTAATTCTGAGTATTGCTGAGTGTTGCTGAGTGTTGCTGAGTAATTCTGAGTATTGCTGAGTGTTGCTGATTATTGCTGAGTATTGCTGAGTATTGGGTTGTGTTACAGGATCTCTTTTAGCGAGAATATTCTTCTTGCGTTTGCGGTGGTTTCGGCTGCAACTGCGGCTACGTTTAGACCCTTTATTTCGGCTATCTTTCTGCAGATTAGCTCTAGTCTTGTAGAGTCGTTTCTCGTGCCCCTGTGAGGCGCTGGAGTTAGGTAGGGAGCATCGGTCTCCAAGACTAACTTCGAGAGCGAAATATGAGGCACTACAGCCGCTACTTGTGACTTTTTGAAGGTCACCACGCCGCCAATCGAGAAGAGGAAGTCACCGCACCCACTGATGCGCCGATAGCTCTCCTCCGTGTCGCAAAAGGCGTGTGACACCCCTCGCAAGCCTCGACCCTTGAAACCCTCCAATAGGTCGCACATATCGCTCCACGCCTCTCTCGTGTGTATATTAATCGGAAGATCGTGTTGCAGAGCCAATTCGCACAGCGCCACAAACGCCTCCTGCTGCTCAGCCTTGAACTCAGTCGTGTAGTGGTAATCCAGTCCGATCTCGCCCACTGCGCAAAAGTAACCCTTGGGCATCTCCGTCAAAAGTCGCTCCACCTCATCGACCTCACGCCGCCAATCGACACTTCGGTCATTGAGCGTGAGTGGATGAACCCCCACCATCGGGATCAAGTAACCCTCATAACGATCGCAAAGCGCTAAGAGTTCATCTCGACCCTCGATCCCAACGTCAGGCATAAGAATATTCGCTACGCCAGCCTCTTTGCTCCGAATGATGATGTCGGTGATGTCGTTGCCAAACTGCTCATCGCTTAAGTGTGCGTGTGTATCTATGTAAATCATAAGTTGTTAACCCTTGTTACTTAAAGTTTTAGTTGATATAAAAATCATCAAATTATCGCTTGCCAATATCGTTGATCGCTACAACCCGCTGAAAAATAGCTCCAGGGAGCGCTTTTATCATCCCGAGCAGCTCTAACTCGACCAACAAGACGTTGACCCTCTGTGTCGGCATCTTGCTCAGTTTCTCGATTGTCGAGAAGTGATAACGGTCGGTGCTCGCAAATGATCGAAGCATTGCAGCTTGATCCTTGCTCAGTGTCGAGAGATCGACCTCCACCCTTTCGCCCTCAATCCTCTTGCTGTTCACTCCGTTGCTCGCTCTGTTGCTCGCTCCAATGTTCGTTCCGTTGCTCGCCCCAATGTTCGCCCCGTTGCTCGCTCCGTTGCTCGCCCCGTTGCTCGCCCCAATGTTCGTTCCGTTGCTCCCTCCGTTGCTCCCTCCGTTGTTCGCTCTGTTGCTCGCCCCGTTGCTCGCCCCAATGTTCGTTCCGTTGCTCCCTCCGTTGCTCGCTCCGTTGCTCGCCCCGTTGTTCGCTCCCGTTTCGTCATTTACGTTTGTGTCGCCATTTTGTTCGAGCTCGCTAACGCTGTAGCTCTCGCTATTTGTGGCTCTGTAGGGCTTGGCGCTCTCGCCCCTTTCGGCTCTCTTTATAAACTCAACTTCACCGCCCAACACCTTGCCGCTGAAGTCAAACTCTTTGCCCAACTTTGTGAGCTCACTCTGGTTATCCAGCCGCCTCTCTCTCCAGTCAAGCGCCCGAATTATATCCTCCGCCGATGAGATCGATGTTGCGTAATTCAACCCGATGAGCATATTGCAACCCGTGGCGCAGTAGTCCGAAATTCGCCCCGGTATCGCCATCGTCACACGACCCATCTCACGAGCCGCCTCCATTGTCGACATCGCTCCGCCCTTGCGTGGGGATTGGATCAAGATCGTCCCCTTAGAGATTCCAGCGATGATTCTATTGCGTGATAAGTAGCCACGCCCAGCAGCATTTCCACGTGCCGAATTGAGCTCAGAAACTAGCGCTCCGCCTCGCTCCAAAATTGCATCAGCAATATATCTATTCGATGCAGGAATGATGTTTGGCAACGACGTTGGAACAATTGCAACGGTCGGCACACCAGCAACCAAAGCCGCTCGGTGCGCATAGCTGTCAGCCCCAATGGCGAGACCGCTCACAATCACAGCGTTGTGTATCTTCTCCGCAATGTCGTAAACAATCGTGTTGCAGTCCATAAACCCCGCCTCGTTGCTCTCTCGTGTTCCAACCATCGAGATTAGATTCTTCGTGAGCAGCGTGTGGTCGCCCTGCACATAGAGCACGTGAGGTGGATTCGAGATCGATCTCAGCAGTGTTGGATACTCCAAATCAACACGAGCGATGGGGCGAATATTGTTATGTTCACAATACTTCAACTCACGCTCCGCCTCAGCAAAGGTGCTCCGTGTAGCGATCGCCGTAGCTACACCTTCACGCAGCTTACAGAGGTTAATCAACTCATCATAACTGTACGAAAAAATCCTCTCAGCACTAAAGCTACTGTCGATAAGCTTAGCAATACCTCGATCCCCAAGCCCCTGCACCAACGTCAGCGCCATATCAAATATATCCATAACAATACTTTTTGCAAAAAGAGCCACCGATTAGGCAGCTCTTCTCTCTGTTTTGGGTGGTTTGTAGCTCCCCTGTTTTGCTTGTTACTCCACGATTACAGTCCATCCGTATGGATCGTCACAGCGTCCGTATTGAATATCCTGCAGCTTATCATACATCGCTTTGCAGTAAGCTCCAACCTCAGTGCCGAACGTCAATGTCTCCTCGGTCTCGGGGTCGAAGATCGTGCCGATTGGCGAGATTACAGCCGCTGTTCCGCAAGCTCCGCACTCGTCAAATGTAGAGACCTCCTCAAAAGGAATTGGTCGCTGCTCAACCTTCAAACCGAGCTCCGCAGCCAATGTCCTTAGCGACATATTTGTGATTGAAGGCAAGATCGAAGGCGACTCGGGTGTGACGTAGCGACCATCCTTAATTCCAAAGAAGTTTGCCGCTCCGCACTCCTCTACATACTGGCGCTCAACAGCGTCCAAATACAACACGTTTGAGTAGCCCTTCTTGTGCGCCTCCTCGCCTGGATAGATGCTGCAAGCGTAGTTTCCGCCAGCCTTAACTGCACCCGTTCCACGTGGAGCAGCTCGGTCGTAATCGGTGTTTACAATCACATCAATCATATCCATTCCACCCTTGAAATATGCTCCAACAGGCGAAACGAAAACCACCAGTGTGTACTCGTGACCAGGCTTGATGCCCAACGTAGCGTCCGATCCAAGCAACACAGGGCGAATATACAACGATGCGCCAGTCCCGTAAGGCGGAACAAACTCGATGTTCTGAGAGGCAACCATCTTGACCATCTCCATAAACAGCTCCACAGGCGGCTCAGCCATACACAAGCGGTGTGCCGATGAAATCAGACGGCGAGCGTTATCCTCAGGACGGAACAAGCGAACCTTGCCATCCTCGCCCATAAACGCCTTTAGACCCTCAAATGCCTCAGCACCATAGTGTAGTGCCGCAGCCGAAATGTGCAACGGAATAGTATCCTCGGTGTGTGTGGTGATCTCACCCCAAACGCCATCTTTACACTCAACCCTAACGTTCGTGTTACACTTGATGTAACCAAAACCAAGGTTGCTCCAGTCAATGTTTTTCATATCTTTATTAGATTTTCTTATAATTATTCCAGCGACCATAATGTGAGCACTACCCCACCATCGCCCCGTTATTTACCTCATTTTCGGGCGAAACCAACTGTAGCTTACCCGTTGCATCCTCCGCCATCAGGATCATTCCCTGAGACTCAATACCCTTCAACTCTCGTGGCGCAAGGTTAACCAAAACCAACACCTGACGACCAACAATCTCCTCAGCCGTAAACTGCTCAGCGATTCCCGAGACAATCGTGCGTGTGTCGATTCCCGTGTCGATCGTCAACTTCAACAACTTCTTAGTCTTAGCGACCTTCTCCGCAGCCAACACCTTCGAGACTCGAATATCCATCTTCTGAAAGTCGTCAAACGAGATCATATCCTTCTGAGGCTCAACGTTTTGTGCTGCCTCCGATAGCTCAATCGCCTCACGTGTCGAGCGCAACTTCTCCAACTGCTTCTCAATCACATCATCCTCAATCTTCTCGAACAACAACTCTGGCTTGCCGATCGTGTGCCCAGCCGCAACCAACGACATCGTGCCCAATGAATCCCACGCTAACTTATCTAACTGCATCATACTCAGCACCTTAGCTGTACTGAACGGCATAAATGGCTCGAAAGCGATCGTCAAATTAGCCGTGATCTGCAGCGCCACATTCAATATCGTCTTGACCCTCTCCTCGTCCGTTTTAATCACCTTCCAAGGCTCGCAGTCCGCCAAATATTTGTTTCCAATACGAGCGATATTCATAGCCTCCTTAAGCGCCTCACGGAACTTATAACCCTCAATAGCTCGCTCCAAAGCACCCTTAGCCGCCGCAACCTCAGCGATAACCTCTCGGTCATAATCGCTCAACTCACCGCACTCGGGCACTACCCCACTGTAATACTTCTGTGTCAAGACCAGCGTCCTATTGACGAAGTTGCCGAAGATCGCAACCAGCTCATTATTATTACGTGCCTGAAAATCCCTCCACGTGAAGTCGTTATCCTTAGTCTCAGGTGCATTGGCACACAACACATATCGCAACACATCCTCCTTGCCCGCAAACTCATCCAAGTACTCGTGCAGCCAAACAGCCCAGCCACGTGATGTAGAGATCTTGTCACCCTCAAGGTTCAAGAACTCATTCGCTGGAACATTCTCAGGCAGAATATAGTCACCGTGAGCACGTAACATCGCTGGAAACACGATGCAGTGGAACACTATATTATCCTTACCGATGAAGTGCACCATCTTCGTATCCTCGCTCTTCCAATACTTCTCCCAATCGGGCGTAAGATCCTTAGTTGCAGAGATATAGCCAATCGGAGCATCAAACCAAACATAGAGCACCTTACCCTCGCCACCCTCTACAGGCACAGGGATACCCCAATCGAGGTCACGGCTCACCGCACGAGGCTGCAAACCGCCATCGATCCAGCTCTTACACTGACCATACACATTCGATTTCCACTCCTTGTGACCCTCCAAGATCCACTCTCTGAGGAACTGCTCGTGTTGATCGAGCGGCAGATACCAATGTTTCGTCTCTCGACGCTCAGGCGCTGCACCCGACAATGCACTCTTCGGGCTGATCAACTCCTCGGGCGAGAGTGTCGATCCGCACTTCTCACACTGGTCGCCATAAGCCTTCTCGTTGCCACACTTTGGGCACGTTCCTGTAATGTAACGATCCGCCAAGAACGTCTGAGCCTCGGGATCGAAGAACTGCTCCGAGGTCTGCTCGATAAACTTACCCTCGCTATGCAGCTTCTTAAAGAACTCCGATGCTGTCTCAGCGTGTGTCTTAGAGGATGTGCGTGAGTAGATGTCGCACGAGATGCCGAAGCGCTTGAACGACTCCCCTATTATTGCGTGATACCTATCGACAATCTGCTGAGGCGTAACCCCCTCCTTCTTAGCCTTGATGGTGATCGGTACACCGTGCTCATCGCTACCGCAGACCCAAATCACATCACGCCCACGTGCACGTTGGTAGCGTACATATATATCTGATGGGACATATACCCCAGCCAAGTGTCCGATATGAACAGGACCATTAGCGTACGGCAGAGCCGATGTTACAAGCTCTCGTTTGAATTGCTTAGCGGTGTTGTTAGCCATTTTGCGTTAATTTTCGATTTCGTTTTAAAACCTCAAAGATAGAAAAAAAATAACAATTAATAGGTATTATGATGCAAAAAAGATTGCATTTCGGAGAAAAATGATTTTTTTTGAAATTTTTTCGCAAAAATATTTGCAAGTTAATTTTTTTCGCCCTATCTTTGCAACGCAATCAACAGCAAACAGCGCCCGTGCGAGTAAGCAAACGGAGCTTGTGAGAGATAGAAAGCAGCGGTAATAGCGAGGTTGGAAATCGGTAACAGCGAGGTTGGAAATCGACAATAGCGAGGTTGAAAGTCGGTAACAGCGAGGTTGAAAGCAGATTGCAAAGTTCTAAAAATAATGCGAAAATAGCTCAGTTGGTAGAGCACAACCTTGCCAAGGTTGGGGTCGCGAGTTCGAGTCTCGTTTTTCGCTCACATTTTTCAAGGTCGAAGTTTATCTTCGACCTTGTCTTTTTTTGCGAAAACCTCATCAGTCGCTCAGCCCCACCCAGTCTTACTCAGCGTTACTCAGCGTTACTCAGCAATACTCAGCGTTACTCAGCGTTACTCAGCGTTACTCAGCAACACTCAGCGTTACTCAGCAACACTCAGCGTTACTCAGCAATACTCAGCGTTACACAGTTCATACAGGCAAGCCAAAGCTAAAAGGGAGCTAACTCCCCTACTCACGGATAATCTTAAACCCTCCATCGAGGTCAAATTGCATAATTGACGAGGGTCGCCCCGTAGCCCCCTTGCTAAGTTTTGGGTTCACAACATAATCAACACCCGTAACAATCGCCTCGCAAACCCCATCGATCGAGAGCGGTGTAGCCTCGTCCGAGATATTTGCCGAAGTCGAGACAATCGGTTTGCCGAATCGCCTAAGTAGCTCCTTACAAAATTCGTGGTCAGGGATACGGATCGCCAGCGTCCCCTCCTCGGGTATCAAATTTGCCGCTACACCCACCCCACCGGGCATTATCACCGTCAGCGGCTTGGTCGTAACCTCCATCACATCGAAGGCGATCGCTGGCGGACGAGATATATAACGTGCCGCCATATCCAACGTGCCGCACAACACGATCATCGCCTTTTTATTCTCGCTCCTCTTAAGGTCATAGACCCTCTGCACCGCCTCCACATTCGTTGCATCGCACCCTACGCCCCACACCGTATCGGTTGGGTAGAGTATCAAGCCGCCCTTTCGCAGCACCTCTAGGCTTTGCTGCACAGCCTCGCTCATCATTGGACTCATTCCTTTTCTAATTATAAATTGTTAACTTTCCTTCCTTATTAGTTTAAGTTGCCTCACAGCATTAAATTCGTGTTGGGTTTAAAAGCCAAAGGCTTTTAATAAAATTTTGATACGGAATTATTTAGGCAAATTTATTTGCATAAATAATTATGAATCAAAATCTTAGAACTTGAAAAGTTCTAAGCCCAACAACGCAAGCCTGCTAAAAGCCAGCTAGCTGGCTGCCCGCCCAGCATTAGGGCAGTGGTCGATATTGCGGACGACAACATCACAAATTTTGGAATTTATGTAGCTCCGTAGCCTCCTCTTCGTCTATCACGCCCTCGGTGACTAGCGCCTCTATTGTTTCACGGTTGTGGTGGCGCACCACTCTTTGGGCTCGCTCTGTTAGTGCTTGGCTATAGGGTTGGCTGTGCTCCTCTTTGAACTTGGTGATGTACTCCTTGGCTGCCGACATTATATTCTTTATCTCGCTCTCTAATTGTTCCATCATTGCGCTGTCGATATGCTCCGCTGTTGCGCTATCCACGGACGTTGCGTTGTGCAGCACCTCTAGTGCACTGCTCTGAGCTTTGAGTACGCCGTACGCCATTTGATAGCGTTCGATCGGGGTTGTGAGCATATAGTGCAACGATATGAACCTCAGCCACTTATTGCGCCTCACAACCTCTAGGCTGCTCCCGTTGAGCCCCAAGCCGCTCAGTCTATCATCGAGCGCCATCAATCCATCTTGGTCGACCAGCGCATCGAGTGCCCCGATCAATTTACGCTGCGCTGCAATCTCGATCTCGCCACGGGTAAACATCTGTGTCATAACCTGTCGCTCCGCCGAGATGATCTGCATACGTAATCCAGCCAATACATTGAGGCTCTCGGCTGCTGCTCTCTCCTGCTCATATTTAGGCAACAGCGGCTCAACTTTCGCCCAGTCGACACCCTCAAATTCGCCACTGTTGCGTAGCCTCTCGATGTACTCCCGACCCCTACTCTGCAGCTTACTTCGCACCTCGGCAGCGATGAGTTGTCGTGAGGCGCTCTGCTCCAGTAGACCCAACTTTTTCAGCAGCCACTTGATGGTCGTAGCGTTGATAACCAGCGTCATAGTGACGATTCCAGCGGTGAGCAGCAACACCTGTCGCCTAACGGGTTCGGGTATCGATTCGGTGTATGAGACCATCAACGCCAAGGTGAGCGCCAACGCTCCACGAAGTGCGCCCCACGTCAAGATCATCGACTCACGCCTATTGATTCCGTAGCCGTTGCGACGCATAATCGGATAGAGCAGCCCAATCATCACAATGCGCACAACATTGATACCAACATAGACCGCCAACAACACCGCAAGGTCTCTCCACGCAAAGTCGACCTTCTCGGCAATGATGATACCCATAATGATGAATATCAGCGTATTAGCAATATATGAAAGCAGTCCCCAAAACTCCTTCATAAAGCGCTGTGCACGTTCATCTAGCCGTGAGTAGCCGCTATAAGCCACCACCAACCCAAACATAACCAGCGCAATAACGCCCGACAATTTGAATATATCCTGCGCCAAGATAAAGGTTATATACGAGAGCAGGATCATAACGCTAGTCTGCAGCAGCGCATCACCCCGAACACTACGCCGTGTAGCGTAAAAGAGGAACGCCCGAGCCATCAAGTAACCGATGACCAAACCGCCAAAGACCACAACCAAAAAGGAGATGACGGGTGACGGATCGGCCGCCTCGACAGATGAAGTAAAGGGCGCAAACATCAACATAAACAGGACGATACCCGTGCCATCATTCAACATCGACTCGCCATCAATGAGTGTCGAGAAGCGCTTACTAACGCCCAACTCGCCCAACAGCGCCACAACAGCCACTGGATCAGTAGCGCTAATCAGAGCGCCAAACATCAGCGCAAATGTCCAGTTCCACTCAGCGTAAGCAGGCGCAACAATCGAGATCCCCATCATCACCGCTGCCGTGAGCAGCATCGCTATAATCAGACCGGGCACAGCGAGCAGCGTGGAGTTAACGAGCGTTTTTTTGAAGATGTGAACATCGAGCTCATACGCTGCCGAGAAGATCAGGATCGGCAGAAATATGTTGAGTATCATATCGGGGTCAAGGTTGCAAACCATTGATATAGAGCTAGATATAACAGGTGTAGCCTCTAACCATCCATTCATATTCAACACCCCAACCACCATTCCTAACACAAAAAGCCCCACCGTGTAAGGCAACTTTACACGTGTCAAAACCAACTTAAGCAGCGCCCCAGCAATGAGCGATACAATCACAAACGCCAAAGGCGCTAATAGCTCCATCTCCTCCATATTACTCTCGACAATATTATTATTTTTTAGGCAAAACTTCGATCCAGTAGTCGTCGGGGTCGTTTATGAAGTAGAGACCCATTTCGAGGTTTTCGTAGCAGACCCAACCACGTGATCGGTGGAACTCACGGATTGCGTCATAGTCGCCCTCGACACGGAAGCAGATGTGAGACTCATTTTCGCCCAGTTCGTAGGGTTCAGTGTGGTCGGCTAAGTAGGTGAGCTCCAAACATATAGGCTGCACACCATCGGTCAAGTAGACCAACTCAAATGAGCCATCTTCGCTCTTCAATCGGTGGTGTTCGGTGAGCCCCAACGCCTCGGTGTAGAACGCTAGTGAGCGTTCGATATTGGTGATGTTGATGTTGATGTGGTCGAGTGATGATTTGATCTGCATAGTTATTCGTATTAATTTACGGTACAAAGATATGATATTAAATTATTTTTTATACTTTTGTATCAGTAAAAAAGCAAATAAATAAAAATAACAAGTAAAATGGGAAGAGCATTTGAGTATCGCAAGGCGAAGAAGTTGAAGCGCTGGGGAAATATGGCGAGAGTATTCACCAAGATCGGTAAGGAGATCGAGATCGCCGTGAAGGCTGGTGGTCCCGACCCATCATCGAACACTCGCTTGCGTGTCTTGATTCAGAACTCTAAGGCGGAGAATATGCCTAAGGAGAATGTCGAGCGTGCAATTAAGCGAGCAATATCGAAGGATACGGCCGACTACAAAGAGGTTGTATATGAGGGATATGGACCTCACGGCATCGCTGTATTGGTCGAGACGGCTACCGACAACACAAACCGCACTGTGGCGAATGTTCGTATGCACTTCAATAAGTGTGGCGGCTCGTTGGGTACGAGCGGCAGCGTGGCGTTTATGTTTGAGCATAAGTGCACATTTAACTTCACGATTCCAGCGGGCGTGGATGCCGAGGAGTTGGAGTTGGAGATGATCGACTTAGGCGTTGACGAGTTCGAGGCTGAGGAGACAACGATCCACGTATCAGCACCTTACGAGGCGTTTGGCGCTATCCAAAAGTGGATCGATGAGCAGGAGGGTTACGAGCTAGTTTCGGGCGAGGGCGTACGCATCCCAACCGACACAAAGGAGCTCAGCGGTACCGAGCTCGAAGATATGGAGAAACTAATCGAGAGACTTGAGGAGGACGAAGATGTGGTAAACGTCTACTCGACAATGAGTTAGTTATAAGTTATTTGGCTACTCAGCTCATACAGACTAGCCAAATAACTAATAACTCATAACTAACTCGCTCGCCACGATTCGTGCCGCCATCTCGACAAGCTCCGCACAGGGTCGCTTGCCCGAGGCGAGCAGCTCTCGGCAGACTACCGAGCCATTTGCGCTGCGAAACTCCTCAGCGAAACCCTTGACTAATTTGTAGTTGAGGGCTTTGGCGGCTTGATCCTTCGGGTCGGTCGAGGGGGCGATGAAACCACCGATGATCGCCATTCCGCTAACCGTGCCACACACCTCACGCAAACGACCGATGCCGCCACCAAAGGGGGCTGCGATGGTCGCCATCAAACTCGGCTCTATTTTATATAGGTCTGCAAAGGCTAGCGCCACCGATTGCGCACAGTTGTAACCCGATGCGAAATTCGCCCTCGCCATCGAGACCCTCTCCTCAATATTAATATCCATACATCCATACGTTTTTTAGAAGTCCCCTTTATATAATGATCCCTAATTGGGGCGCAATTTATAAAAAGTTGGGCGAAAGTGAGAATTTTTTGTGGAAAAGTTTTGTTTTATGGTGTAATCCATAAAATTTTATGTACTTTTGAGGCGTATGATACTAGAACGTTACGATAATCTACGAGCGTTGGTTACAAATAGCTTCTCTGAGGCTAGCCAAGAACTTGTTGATAAAGCGTTGGGTTTTGCCTCAGAGCGACTGTCGGGTCACTCAAGATATGATGGCGATCCAATGCTTTCGCACGGCGTGGGTGTAGCTCAAATCGTAATCGCTGAGGTGGGGTTAGGTATCAACTCAACCCTCGCTGCAATACTTCACGACACAATCAGAATCGCATACAGCCTCCACGATGATGGGGCGGAGCTTACGGCACTGAGCCAAACCATTAAGGATGAGTTTGGCGAGGAGGTGTTGGGTGTCGCTATGGGGTTGTGCAACATCTCGCAAATCAAACTTAAGACGGAGTCGGAGCAGGCGGATAACTTCCGTGAGCTCATTATCTCTTACTCGGCTGACCCTCGTGTGATCCTCATTAAGTTGGCGGATCGCCTGGAGGTGATGCGCAATTTGGATCACTTTCCTCAGAAGAAGTGGCACAAGAAGAGTTGGGAGAGTTTGAACCTATACTCACAGATCGCTCATAAACTCGGTCTCTATAAGATCAAATCGGAGCTGGAGGATCTCTCGATTAAGTACCTCGAACCAAAGGAGTATCAGCATATTGTCGATAAGTTGGCGGCAGGCGAGGCGGAGCGTAAAGCCTTCATTGAGAGCTTCATAGAGCCGATCAAGGAGAAGTTGGATCAGACAGGCATCAAGTATCACATCAAGGGGCGCACCAAGTCGATCTACTCGATATGGAACAAGATGCACAACCAAAATATCCCGTTCGAGGGTATCTATGATATTTTTGCGATACGTATCATTGTCGACTGCCCGAAGGAGCTGGAGAAGCAGCAGTGCTGGTTGACCTATTCGTTGGTGAGCGATTGTTATACACCTAACCCTGAGCGACTTAAGGATTGGATCACCATACCTAAGTCCAACGGTTACGAGTCGCTGCACACCACCGTGGCGGCTGGTGGCGGTCGGTGGGTCGAGATACAGATCCGCACCGAGAGGATGGATCTAACCGCTGAGCGAGGTATTGCGGCACACTGGCGATATAAGGGTGTGAACCAAGGGGCGCAGGGTGCGGAGCAGTGGCTCGGCAGGTTGCGTGAGTTGTTGGATGCCACGACACAATCGATCGCCGACAGGTTCGATGCTAAGCAGGCTAATGACGAGATATTTGTATTCACGCCCAATGGCGATATTCGCAAGCTGCCCGAGGGGGCTACGCTACTCGATTTCGCCTTTGAGATCCACTCCAACGTAGGGTCGACCTGTGTCGGTGGGCGTATCAATAGCCGCTCGGGCTCGATACGAGAGGTGCTCAAGAGTGGCGATATTGTCGAGGTGTTGACACAGAAGAACCAAACGCCCAAGGCGGATTGGGTCAACTATGTGGTGACGAGCAAGGCACGTAATAAGATCAAGAGTTTCTTGCGTGAGGAGCGAGCACAGAGCGCAAATATGGGTCGTGAGGAGCTGGAGCGCAAGTTGAAGAATTGGAAACTACAGCTCTCGATGGAGGAGGCGGTGGCGCACCTCGTCAAGGAGTTCAAGGTTCGCACAGGTACACAGGTCTATGAGATGATCGCCACCGAGAGGGTCGACATCAGCTCGGTGAAAGAGATCCTCAATAAATTGGCGAGTGGCGAGGCGGCAGAGGAGCGAAGAGCAGCAGCGGCAGAGGTGGAGCGACAGAAGATGGAGCGGGCGAGCCAAAAGCAGAGCGAGCCGACACAGAGCTCCGATGCACTGATGATCGATGAGGGGATTGGCAAGCTCGACTATAAGTTGGCGAGGTGCTGCAACCCGATCAAGGGTGACGATATATTTGGTTTCGTGACGGTATCATCGGGCGTGACGATACACAGGATGGATTGCCCCAATGCAGCGAAGTTGATGGCGGACTACCCATACAGAGTGATGGAGGCGCAGTGGAGGGTGCAGACACAGGGGGCGTTCCGTGTGACCATAGCGATAGTGGCGAAGGATCGAAACGGCGTGACGAATCAGATCACGGAGGTGATAAGCCGAGATCTGAAATTGGTGATACGCAACATAGCGATCAACTCACGCCCCGACGGCACAGCTGTAGGATCGGTAACGGTGGAGGTGCCCAGCACAGGAGTGGTCGACACACTAATCCACTCAATACTAAGAGTAAAAGGAGTAATGAAAGCGTTCCGCAGTTAGGAGTTATGAGTTATGAGTTATGAGTTATGAGTTATGAGTTATGAGTTATGAGTTATGAGTTGGGGCTTGCTCTCAGTAATACTCAGTAATACTCAGTGTTACTCAGCATTACTCAGCAATACTCAGTATTACCCAGCAAAAAAAAGAAAGAAAAAAAGATATAAAAGAGATGAGTAAAGAGAGTGTAAAGGTGCTATACGCTGTTCCAGAGCACACGAAGTATGCAGAGACAATTTGTGAGTTGATCTACGAATCGGCTCTAAAGCGAGGCACAGGTATCGCTAAACGGTCGCCCGACTATATCGCTGAGAAGATCGGCTCGGGCAAGGCTGTTGTGGCGTTGGATGGCGATCGCCTTGTTGGCTTTAGCTATATCGAGACGTGGGGGCACGGTGACTTTGTCGCTACATCGGGACTTATTGTCGACCCCGAGTATCGTCAGTTGGGGCTAGCTGAGAAGATCAAGAATAAGACCTTTGAGTTGGCTCGCAAAAAGTTCCCCGAGGCGAAGATCTTCTCGATCACAACATCGCTGCCCGTGATGAAACTCAACTCGAAGTTGGGCTACATTCCCGTGACATTCTCGGAGCTCACGGATGATGAGGAGTATTGGAAGGGTTGCGAGGGGTGTATAAACTTCGATGTGCTACAGCGCAATCAGCGCCGTATGTGTCTCTGCACAGGAATGTTGTTCGACCCTAAGCGCAAGCCTAAGAAGAGATCAAAAGATGATGCAAGCCTTGAGCCATATATGATGCTCTTGAAGAATAAGATAAACAAGATTTTTAGATTAAAATAAACAAAAAAAACAATAAAGCAATGGGAAAGAAAAAGGTACTTTTAGCATTTAGTGGCGGATTGGATACATCATTCTGCGTAAAATATTTGAGCGACGAGTGTGGCTACGAGGTTCACACAGCCGTAGCTAACACAGGCGGTTTTGGCGCTGAGGAGCTCGCTCGCATCGAGGAGCGAGCTTTGGCGTTGGGCGCTACTACACACGTGGCTCTCGATGTTACACACGAGTACTACGAGAAGAGCATTAAGTATATGGTCTTCGGCAATGTATTGCGTAACGGCACCTACCCAATCTCGGTATCTTCGGAGCGTATTTTCCAAGCTATCGCCATCATCGAGTATGCAAAGCAGATCGGTGCTGAGGCTGTAGCTCACGGCTCGACAGGTGCAGGTAACGATCAGGTTCGTTTCGACTTGACGTTTGAGATCCTTGCGCCTGAGATCGAGATCATCACGCCAACACGTGATATGGTTCTCACACGTGAGTATGAGATCAACTACCTAAAGGAGAGAGGCTACGTGGCGGATTTCGTCAAGATGGAGTACTCGATCAACAAGGGTCTTTGGGGAACAAGCATCGGCGGAAAGGAGACTTTGAAGTCGGAGCAGACACTGCCCGAGAGCGCCTATCCATCACAGGTTACAGCCGAGGGTGAGGAGTCGTTGAAGATCACTTTCGACAAGGGTGAGATTGTAGCGGTCAATGGCGAGGCGTTCGCTACCAAGGTCGATGCAATCGTTAAGTTGGAGGAGATCTGTTCTAAGTTTGGTATCGGTCGTGATATGCACATTGGCGATACGATCATCGGTATCAAGGGTCGTGTAGGATTTGAGGCTGCAGCGCCTATCGTCATCATCGCTGCACACAAGATGTTGGAGAAGCACACACTCACAAAGTGGCAGCAGTACTGGAAAGATCAGGTCTCGACGTGGTACGGTATGTTCCTCCACGAGGCGCAATACTTGGAGCCTGTAATGCGTGACATCGAGGCTATGTTGAACGAGTCACAGCGCAATGTAACGGGTACTGTGGAGGTTACACTTCGTCCATTGGGTTACACGTTGGTTGGTGTTGAGTCTAGTTACGACTTGATGAAGACTGATTTTGGTGAGTATGGCGAGGTTAACAAGGCGTGGAGTTCGGACGATGTAAGAGGATTCACGAAGATCTTGGGCAACCAGATGAAGATTTACCATAATAACCAAAAAAAGAATTTTTAAATACTTGCCCATCGCTGTAGGGCGATACGTTAGTATCGCCTAGCTCGTGCAGGGGGAGCTCCCCCTGCTCCGCCTGAAAGGCAGTCATCGCTGGGTTTACCGCCCTCCCTCATAAAAGGAGATTTTCAAAAAAAATCTCCCAGAGGGCGGCAGCTCGAAGAGCTGCAACGAATGCTGCGACGTAGAGAGTGAAGGGGCAGTGGTAGCAAGCCAAAAAAGAAAATAAATGATAAAAGTAGGAATAATAGGCGGAGCAGGATACACGGCAGGTGAGTTGTTGCGTATCTTGGTGAACCACCCTGAGGTGGCGATTGAGTATGTGCACTCGTCGAGCAATGCAGGTAATAAGCTCTATGATGTACACGGTGGGTTGATTGGTGAGACGGAGATGGAGTTTGCATCGGAGTATAGTTTTGAGGCGATTGATGCACTCTTTTTGTGTTCGGCACACGGTCAGAGCCGCAAGTTTTTGGAGGAGAATGTAGTCCCTGAGAGGGTTAAGATCATCGATTTGGCGCAGGATTTCCGTGACGAGAGCAACGGCTTTGTCTACGGATTGCCCGAGATCAATAGAGAGAGGGTTAAGGCGGCTACAAAGGTTGCTAACCCAGGGTGTTTCGCTACGGCTATCGAGATTGCGGCGTTGCCCTTGGCGGCTGCAGGTGAGTTGAAGGATGAGCTTCACGTACAGGCGTTGACAGGCTCAACGGGCGCAGGTGTTAAGCCAGCGGCTACGACACACTTCAGTTGGAGGACGGACAACATTTCGGTCTACAAATCCTTTGAGCATCAGCACCTTTTGGAGATTGGTCGCACCTTGAAGTGGTTGCAGCCATCGTTCGATAAGATGATTAACTTCGTGCCGATGAGGGGTGATTTCGCCCGTGGAATCTTCGTGAGTATGTATATCAAAACCGACTTGACACAGGAGCAGGCGGAGAAGATCTACTCAGACTTTTACGCTGCAGCAGCCTTTACGCACACGGTGGCGAAGTATCCCGACCTAAAGCAGGTGGTCAACACGAATAAGGGTATCATCTCGGTGAAGAAGCACGGGGATAAGTTGCACATTGTGAGCGTGATAGATAACCTCTTGAAGGGCGCATCGGGTCAAGCTGTGCAGAATATGAATTTGATGTTTGGTTTGGATGAGAAGATGGGTGTGTCCTTGAAACCATCAGGATTTTAACTCTGAGAGCGTTGCAAGGCGGCGAAATTTCAAAGATACCGCAGAGCTCTGATCGGTCACGTACAGAAGTACGCTCCCTCACAGACCTCTACGCCATCTTTAAAATTTCATCCACCTATCAACGCTCTCAAAAAAGGACGAAATTAGAAGTCCACTAAAGTATTAAACTATGAATCTATTTGATGTATATCCACTCTACGCAATCGAACCAGTTCGGGGCGAGGGTAGCTATGTATATGACAGCGAGGGGGTTGAGTACCTCGATCTCTATGGCGGTCACGCAGTGATCTCGGTTGGTCACGCACACCCACACTATGTGGCGAAGCTTACCGATCAGCTCACTAAGTTGGCGTTCTACTCAAATTCGGTGGAGAACTCGCTGCAGGGGGAGTTGGCTGAGAAGTTGGGCTGCCTGTCGGGTTATGATGATTACGCTCTATTCCTCTGTAACTCAGGGGCTGAGGCGAATGAGAATGCGATCAAGGTTGCATCGTTCGCTAAGGGCAAGGCTAAGGTTTTGGCGTTTAAAAAGGCGTTCCACGGACGTACTTCGGGCGCTGTGGCTTTGACTGATAACCCAAAGATCGTCTCGCCATTCAATGAGACTGACCACGTAACGTTCGTTGCGCTGAACGACATTGAGGCGGTGCGCACACAGCTCGCTACGGGCGAGTATTGCGCTGTGATAATCGAGGGAATACAGGGCGTTGCAGGTATCCACACGCCTGATCCCGAGTTTATGCAGCAGCTCCGTGAGGCGACTAAGGCGGCAGATGTGGCGCTGATCTTGGATGAGATACAGTCGGGCTACGGTCGCACGGGTCGATTCTTCGCTCACCAGTGGGCAGGGGTCAAGGCGGACATCGTCACCACGGCTAAGGGAATGGCGAATGGATTCCCGATTGGTGGTGTGTTGATCTCGCCCGATTTCAAACCTTCGTACGGAATGTTGGGGACAACATTTGGTGGAAACCACTTGGCGTGTGCGGCAGCGATTGCGGTGTTGGACATCTTCGCACAGGAGAAGTTGGTGGAGAATGCTGAGGCGATTGGTGCTTACTTGATCGAGGAGCTCGGCAAGATCGAGGGGATTAAAGAGGTTAGAGGTCAAGGACTTATGATCGGTATCGAGATCGAGGGGTCGGCATCGGAGCTCCGTAAAAAGCTACTGTTCGACCATAAGATCTTCACAGGCGGAGCAGGTGCAACGACAGTGCGTTTGTTGCCAGCGTTGAACGTTGGGCGCAAGGAGGCGGATCGATTCTTGGAGGTGTTCAAAACGATGTTGTAATTCGGGTGTCTCAAAAGCACTCATTAATAAATATAGATATAAGATGAAAAAGTTCACAAGCGTAGCCGATATAGGTTGCCTCAAGGAGGCGATCAAGGAGGCTCTACAGGTCAAGAAACATAAGTATGGATTCACGGAGTTGGGGCGACATAAGACCCTCCTGATGATCTTCTTCAACTCATCGTTGCGCACACGTTTGAGTACGCAAAAGGCGGCTATGAACTTGGGAATGAATGTTATGGTGCTGGATGTGAACCAAGGTGCGTGGAAGTTGGAGACGGAGCGTGGGGTAGTGATGGATGGCGACAAACCCGAGCACCTGTTGGAGGCGATCCCTGTGATGGGTTGCTATTGCGACATCATCGGTGTGCGGTCGTTTGCTCAGTTCGAGTCGAAGGAGGCGGACTATAGCGAGCAGGTGATCGAGCAGTTCGTCAAATATTCGGGTCGCCCCGTATTCAGTATGGAGGCGGCTACGGGTCACCCACTGCAGAGCTTTGCCGATCTGATCACCATCGAGGAGCATAAGACAAAGGCTCGCCCAAAGGTTGTTTTGACGTGGGCACCACACCCGAGGGCGCTGCCTCAGGCTGTGCCAAACTCATTTGTGGAGTGGATGGTAGCGGCTGATTATGAGGTGGTTGTGACGCACCCCGAGGGTTACGAGCTAGACGAGAAGTTCACCAAGGGGGCGACTATCGAGTACGACCAAGACAAGGCGTTCGAGGGTGCAGACTTCATCTACGCAAAGAACTGGGCAGCATACAGCGACCCAAATTACGGCAAGATATTGTCGATGGATAAGAGCTGGACGGTGAGCACGGAGAAGATGGCGTTGACCAATAACGCATACTTTATGCACTGCTTGCCCGTGCGCAGAAATATGATTGTGACGGATGATGTGATCGAGTCGGAGAGGTCGTTGGTGATTGCGGAGGCGGCAAACCGTGAGATCTCGGCTATGGTGGTGATGAAGAAGATCTTAGAGAGTTTGCGTTAATGCCGCAAGGCGGCGAAATTTGCGTAGAGGTAGCAAGCCAAAAAAGAGAAAAAAAGATGATAAAAGTAGTAAAGATAGGCGGTAACGTCATTGATAACGAGGCAGCGTTCACAGCCTTTATGGAGCGCTTCGCTAAGTTGGAGGGTCAGAAGATTT
The DNA here is from genome assembly GCA_047174325.1 of Rikenellaceae bacterium. Lineage (GTDB taxonomy): Bacteria > Bacteroidota > Bacteroidia > Bacteroidales > Rikenellaceae > Alistipes. The sequence goes on from JBCQUE010000018.1 coordinate 35,925, forward strand.
TGGTTCACGGTGGTGGCAAGATCGCCACACGTTTGGCGAAGGATATGAACTTGCAGACGACGATGATCGAGGGGCGGAGGGTTACGGATAAGGCGATGTTGGATGTGGTTGTGATGACCTATGCAGGGCTACTGAATAAGCAGGTTGTGGCGGCTTTGCAGGCGGAGGGCTGCAATGCAATTGGGCTGTCGGGAGCGGATGCAAACGCTATCAAGGCTACTAAGCGCAAGGCGAACCCAATAGACTTCGGTTTCGTGGGGGACATCGACCCTAAAGATGTGAATAGCAAGCTGTTGCAGACTCTGTTGGAGGCAGGTATCACACCTGTGTTCTCGGCGATTATGCACAATGGCGAGGGTGTTTTGTTGAATTGCAATGCAGATACGGTAGCCTCATCGGTGGCGTTGGGAGCATCGAGGATCGCAGATACGGAGTTGATCTACTGCTTCGAGAAGAGGGGTGTTTTGAGGGACATAAACGATGACAACAGCGTGATCGAGCTAGTGACCCCCGAGAACTACA
>JBCQUE010000019.1:0-35821 GCA_047174325.1 Rikenellaceae bacterium
AAAATTTTATCGCTTAGGCGGAATAAATTTGAGCCTGGCTCCGATTTGTTTCGCCTTTTCTTATGTCCCTATAGTTTCTTGACCTCAATTCAGTTGCATTTGCAGGTTGAATTCAGCTCTTTGGCTGCTATTCGAGGATTACAATCATACAAGTTTATTGAACAATTTAGAAGTAGTACTAACATAGCCAAATACGCAAATAAGCTAAAGCACAAAGGAGGTATGAGGTATGAAGATTTCAGTTATAATACTCGTAGGATAACAACGAAATGTGGGTACAATTCACATTCAACATTAAGGTTAAATAATATTGATAAAATTATAGATGAAGTTATAGATTATCATATTAGGTTTGTAGAGCTAATAAACAGAGTGTATGATGAATTTCTAAAAAATATAGTAGAGTAAGTTTACAGTGAAAAGAAAAATGAGGGACGAAAAGGTCTCGATGGGAGGTGCGGTTGTGCCTCCTTTTCTTTTGGTGCGTGGTGGGTGCATATCGTTGCTTATTGTTCGGAGGGGTTGAGGGTGGCGAGGTGTGTAGGTTGGTCGCTCCTCTTTGCTCCTCTGATTTCATTCTCTCTCTATCTCTTTTTTTGGTTCTACTGGGTTTTGTGTGGAAACATCTCTAAATTTCCGTGAAAGAACAATATTGAGACTCTGAAATTCTCGACTTTTCGATAGCCACGCCCTATGGTTTTGAGCTCTTGAATCGAGCCATTCAACCTTTCGGCTCTGGCATTATTTGCCCCTGTCTGAATAGCGTTGATTATCCCATTTTGATGACGTTCAAACATATCAACAACCTCATCTATTTCAGGAATAGTGGTATTTAACTTCACGCTTGCGAACTTTATCGACCGCTTTATTCAAATAACCGACCAAATGAAAGTTATCATGGCAGTGTAAGTAGGGTAAAATAATTATTGGTGTATTTTTAAGAGTGCTATTGGAGATGAGATTTTTTACTATTAAATCGAAAATATAGTTATTATATATTGAGGTTTAATAGTGAAAAATATCGCTCCAAGAGTGCTTTTAAAAATATGGCAATAATTGTTTTACACTACTTAATGCGTTGGGAAAATATGTAGTTGAACCGTAAATATATGGCTCCCACATATCTGTACAAATCGTCTTTACATCTGCTCGTTGGACAAAGAAAAACGAGGAGACTTTCTACGGCTATAAGAACCATGCCAAGGTAGATGCCAAGAGTAAACTTCTTGATGAATATGTAGTTACGGATGCTTCTGTACACGATTTTCAGCCTCTTGATGATCTACTTGACGATAGGGACAAGGAGCAAGATTTGTATGCAGACAGTGCCTACACAGGAGAAAATCAAGATGCAACGATTGCCAAATATGAGATGGTTAACAATGTGTGCGAGAAGGGTTATCGTGGTCATCCGCTTACCGATGAACAGAAGGCATCGAATCGAGAAAAGTCAAAAATTAGAGCGAGGGTTGAGCACGTTTTCGGTTTTATGGAACAGACGATGCAGGGTCTGCACCTGCGTTCGATTGGTATTGAACGAGCTAGTGGCATTATTGGACTTATCAACTTAACTTACAATCTGTGTCGCTTTGAGCAGATTGTGAGATTGAAAATCGCTTTGAGGTAATACGCTGATAGATAGATAGATTTTGTTCAAAAGGTTTGGATTTCAGAACTTTTTGATTTAACTTTGATGTCAGATAAACGCTTCAATTTAGGACGTTACGGGTTCTTGTCCTAAATTTTGGAGTAAAAAATGAAAAATTAGAACCCTCCTTAAAAGATAAACCATATATGATACTTACGAAAAGAGTAAAACTATTTGCCTCCGTTGTAGCGTTGGTTCTCGGCTCAACACAGCTTTCAGCTCAATCGTTGGCCATAAGTTCAACATTGAGCATAAAAAGAGGTGGGAATAGTGCTCAATATTTTAGGCTAAATCCCGATCAAATATCTGCGACCGACAGTGGCATTGAGTGGAAAACGAACAAGATGGATGAGTTGCCTGTAGAAGTTTACAATAAAATAGATACATTGGAGGGTGGAGTTGTAAAGATTACCCTCACCTTGACCGCCAAGGAGGAGGATATATTTTTTAATATCTCACAAATGGTTAATACCTATTTTGACCATTCGCAGGCTCAATTCTATATGCCTGGATTTTGGTATCGTGGCAATATGAGATCTCCCGATAGTGCTCCATCCCTTCAAAGCAGCGATAGTTGGACGGTGCGCGAAGATCGACTCAGTGCCCCGCTAACATCAATCTACTCACCAGAGCAGGGGCGTTATGTTGCAATTATGCGACGAGATATATTTGCTTGTGATGCACTATCAACACACTCTCAAGGCGAGATAATATTGTCGGGTGATAGCTCGATAGGACATATAGGGTTTGAGAACGTTAATGGACAGGCGGCGTTAGTGTTTGGATTTCCATATAAAGAGAGCCCCTATAGTTATCAACGTAAAAGGAGGCTAATGCCCGAGGTGATATCGTATCACAAGCTCAATGCAGGCGAGAGTATCACTCTGCATTGGGATATTATAGAGGGGGTGGCCTCTGATTTTGCACAACAGCTAAAGAGACTATGGAGATATAGCTATGATAGCTACTCTCCTCAGATGATTGATTCTAAATATACAGTTGCGCAAATAAAAAGCAGTCTAAGCAACTATTTCGTTGAGAGTATAGTGCGTGACTATGACTTGATATACACGTCAGGAATACACCTCGAAACAAATAAGTGCGAGAATAGACCCTTTGCAGAGGTTGGTTTTATAGGACGAGTTTTGCTCAATGCTTTTAATGCTTTGGAGTATGGGGTTCAGACCAATCAGCAACAACTTATCAACGGTTCGTACGATATATTTGAAAGCTATCTGAATAACGGATTCACCGAGGGCGGACTATTTAGAGAGTATGTAAATTATAGCAAGAGTGATAAGTTATGGCCCTCGATATTTAGCATACGACGCCAGAGTGAAGGTATATATGCTATGTTTCACTTCTTGGAGTTTGAGACAGAAGGTGGTCGCACACACAAAGAGTGGGAGGATAAGTTGCGAAATATTTTGAACCTATTTATTAATATGCAGAGCAGCGATGGCAGCTTTAGTCGCAAATTTAAAGATGACCTATCAATAGTCGATTCAAGCGGAGGAAGCACCTCTTGCGCTATATTGCCACTCGTTATGGGATATAGATATTTTAAAGACAAACGCTACTTGGAGAGTGCCGAACGGGCAGCCTCATATATTGAGCGAGAGATTATAGATAAATCAGACTACTTCTCATCGACACTTGATGCCAATTGCGAAGATAAGGAGGCTGCTCTATACACCTCAACAGCGATGTATTACCTTTCGTTGGTGACCAAAGGCAAAAAGGCAGCCCACTATGGCAACCTCTGTCGTGAGGCGGCATACTTTACCTTGTCGTGGTATTATCTGTGGGATGTGCCCTTTGCTCAGGGTCAGATGTTAGGTGATATGGGATTCAAGAGTCGTGGATGGGGCAATGTGTCGGTTGAGAATAACCATATAGATGTATATATTTTTGAATTTGCATCGGTATTGAGGTGGCTATCTTGTAACTATGATGAGTATAGATTTGGGGAGTTTGCCGATGTCATAAGCAGCTCGATGTCTCAACTAATACCCATTGAGGGCAATATGTGTGGAATCGCAAAGGTGGGTTATAATCCAGAGGTAGTACAGCATACAATGTGGGATTATGGGCATAATGGCAAAGGGTATTATAACAATCTCTTTGCACCAGCGTGGGCAATAGCCTCGCTATGGGAGCTATATACACCTGGTCGAACAGAGGTCTTTTTAAATGCACAATAGAAAAAATAGATATTATGAGAGCTATTACAACAGGAATTTTAACACTCGCATCGTGTGTCGCCGTTAGCCACGCAAGTGCTGCTCAAAAACCAAACGTTATCGTAATCTATATTGATGATATGGGTATAGGTGATTTAGGGTGCTTCGGGGGAGATATAACATCGACTCCCAATATTGATAAATTTGCAGCACAGGGGCTTAGACTTACCCAATATTACTCAGCATCACTGGTCAGTTCCCCTTCGAGAGTTGCCATAACAACTGGACAATTTCCTATTAACTATGGGATAAACACCTATCTGTCGAGTCGTAAGCATAACTCGCAGTGTGAACAACGTGATTATCTTGATGCAGATGCACCATCAATGGCACGCGCTTTCCAAAATGCAGGTTACCATACAGCATCGAGGGGTGAGCGTAGGATCATTCGTCGACCAGAGTAGCGCATCACTTTGGTGATTTTGGTGCGCATTTGAGGCTTATAGCAGTAGGTCGTGCATTTGTTGCATACGGGTTTGTTCTCGCCATATCGACACCGATCCAACCTCATAAAAGCATAATCCACCAACTCTTTGCAATCATCACAAAGAGTTGGTGGATTGTGTTTTGTACGACAATGTAGCTCGATCATCTTTGCTACAATGCGTTTCTCTCGCTCGATATTCATATGTCACTTCTATCTCCCAATCCAAGTAGCACGCTTCCAAAGATACTCAAATGGACCTTGCTTATGGTTGCGCAGCCACACTCGGCACATCGAATATTGAAGTACAAAGAGTAGTGCACCAACCAAGATGCTGTATGTGATCCCAAGTGTGTCGTGCAGCCCCAATCCCCAATTATAGAAGATGAAAGCACCAACGACACTCTGTGTTAGGTAGTTCGTGAGGCTCATTCGTCCGTATGGAATCAACTTCGAGAGCAGCTTTTTTATCTTGTCATTATTATAATATAGTAGTACAATTGAGCTTGTAAGCACCATCGTAAATGCAAAGTTCGAGAGCGATGTGATGATGAGTTTCAGCGACTTCATTGCCACCTCGTTTGCTATGAACTCCGATGTCATCATCCCCGACAATCCATATAGAGGGAAGAATAGCAGCAGACTCCATGACAGAGTGCGATACCAAAACGTAAGATTCTCGACCTTGAATAGCTCCTTGCGACCTATAAGCATACCAAAGATAAAGAGTGCTGCCGACTGGAAGAATCGAGCGTTATCCCACGCCCACGCCAGACTTGCGAGCTGCCCCTCCCAGAGGTTCACAGTTGCCATCTGTAGGAAGTTTCCGTTTGTTTGCATCTCACGTGCTGCACCCCACAGCTCACGTGTTTGGATCACGGGAAGTGCGAAATCAGCATTAAAAATAGAGATAAATGCATATGCAATGTGCAGTGGTTGCATCAGGAGTATAGCTCCCAATATCAATAGGCTACGATCACTCATACGACAAGTGAGTGGCATAATAAACCCGACAATCGAGTATAGTACTAGCACCTCGCCAGTAAAAAATGAGGCATTCAAATTTCCAATCACAAAGAGCAGGATCAGCCTCCAGCAGAATCGCAATCGAAAATCTTTGCCTTTAAGTTGTTGCCCGCTGTCTTGAATAAAGAAACTGAAGCCAAATAGCAGTGCGAAGATGGCGTACGCCTTGCCTCCAAATGTGAAGAACATTCCGTTCCATATCGCCTTGTCGGTGAAGTTCAGTAATGCGCACTGATCGGCAGTATCGGGATATGAGTAGAAGTTGAAGTGTTCGATTGAGTGCAGCAGGATGATGCCCAATACGGCTACTCCACGTAGCACATCGGCTATATCTATTCGGGATGTTGTTCTGTTCATTATAGGTTGGTGTTGCGGTTAATATCTTTTTACTCCGTGTAAAGATATGAAAAAAAATGCAATTGGAAGAGTTTTTGCAGCGACATCTCTAACTAAAATTTTATAAATATGAAAAAGTTAGCTGCGATCACCCTCTCACTATTCGTGATGGTTGGGTGCATATCTCGAAACACCAAGACCGTGCAGGAGGTCGAGAGCAAAATTCTCAAATCTGCGGAACTCGAAAGGTTAACGCCCGACTCCGTGATGCTACTCCTCAAGCAGGGCAATCAAAATTTTATCACCAAATCGACTCGTACTCGTGATGCTCAGGCTCAACTCGCAAAGTCCGCTGAGATCGGGCAAGCACCCAAGGCTATTATCCTTTCGTGCATCGACTCTCGTGTACCTGTTGAGACGATCTTCGATATGGGTATCGGGGATATTTTCGTGGCTCGTGTAGCAGGTAATGTGGTGAGTGATGATATGTTAGCGAGTATGGAGTACGCCTGCAAATATATCGGCAGCAAGGTTGTTGTGGTCTTGGGGCACGAGTCGTGCGGAGCGGTCAATGCAGCGTGCGCAGGTCTCAAAGATGGCAACCTCACGGAGCTGATGCACAAGATTGAGCCAGCTGTGAAGCTCACGGCAGCCGATGGTGGCGATCCATTCTCGAAGGAGTTTCAGAGTCGTGCGGTGGCGAATAATGTCGCTGTGATGGTGGGCAATATCCGCAAGGGCAGCTCCACTCTTGCCGATTTAGAGCGTGAGGGGACGATCAAAATAGTTGGCGGTGTCTTTGACATTCACACTGGTGTTGTGACGTTCGATGAATAGAAAAGATCTGTTGCTTGGCTTTGATGCAATGCCCTACAACAGATCTTTTTTGTGCTTTAATAATTCTCCCAGCGCGAGGTGAATGAGCACTCGTAAAGGGTGGTGGATGGGTAGTAGTTGTTCTGGTCGGCATCGTCGAGCTTGGTGATGCTGCTCACTTTGGCATGTGTCGGCCCCCACATAAAGAAGTCATCCTGTCTATTGGTGGTTCTACTGGGTTTTGTGTGGAAAGGAAAAAATAGTACCTTTGCAGAATGTGTGATAAAGAGATCCTCCAATCCATCTTGCTACCGATGTCGAGCGAGTGGGAAGTAACAAAAGTCAAGGTTGATGAATCAACAGAATCTATGTTTATGTTCACTATACGAGCATAGATGTTCTACGTAATGGTACCCATTATAGCATTTATGACCACCGTCCGCTCAGGGAGTGGCGGCACCTCGATTTGTGGCAGTATAAAACCTACATATGTGCACGCACACCACGCTATACAATTGACAATAAGGTTGTTTCGATCGATGTGCCGTGGGCTGATATTCACGACAGAATGACCGAACTTCTCGAAAAAAAACGATAGAGACATTACTATTAACCAAAAGTCAGAGTCGCAATATTGTTCTTTCACGGAAATTTAGAGATGTTTCCACACAAAACCCAGTAGAACCATATTGTCATTGTCTGTTGACCTGTGAATTTGGGGCGACTGTTATTGGAAAAGCGATGCACGTGAAATAACCGATTTTTTTCGTAAATATCGCATATAAACTCATATATTTTGCTTATCTTTGTATGGTTGTTCACTGGTCTAATCATAGTGTTGTTGGTGCTGCAATATAGTAAAATGAGCGAATTAACCAGCTCTTCATCCTCTATTTTGACCTGTTTTTAAACCTTGATCTGCATAACTAAATTAAAAAAATGCAAATAAAAAAACGACAATATGAGAAAGAAAATATACCCAAAAGAGTGGAAAGAGACCCATCCATACAAAAATTCTGACCCATCAGATTTATACTATACAAAAATCGCCAATAGAGTTTTAGTAGCTTTGGAGTCAACGCAGTTTGATGAAGTTTTAGACAAGGATAAGACAAGACGTGTAGCCTTGGCTCTCACTTCGTGGTTTGAGGATGTGATGTCGGATTTGGGTATTTGGCGAGCCTTTACCGCAGAGTGCAAACGTCGTTACGGTTCATACCTTCCATTTTATGATACGTCGGAGGATAACTATTTTCCCGATGAGATAAACTTAGCTGATGTTCAGTTTCTTTTGTGGCACTATGTGCAGCAAGATAGTATGGGCGAAAAGCTGATAAATCCTGAAAATATAGGACTTGAGATGGCGGCCGAGGTTGTGTATTTCCTATTTGATCGAGAGTATGAAGAGGCTCCTGTGAACCAAACGCTACGAAATCTCTTCGCAAATTTAGATGTTAGCACAAAATCATTCTATCCTCTACGCAGCGTTATGGAGTGGTTCTGTTATGGTTGTTATCTTAATATTTATAACGTAGAGAAGCTATATGACATAACAATGGACTTCTTCGAGGAGCAAGATATGGATAAGGGGGATGCTCGATATTTTAATATGATGACTTATAATATTCGTGTAGATCACCTTTTGTCGGCTCGTAACACCCTTGCTCTTACCTCATATCAATGGCTTGCAATGGTTGTTAAAGATTCCGCTAAAAAGGAGTTGCTCAGCGAGATCCGTTACAAACGATTTGTGGGAATTTATGTAGATAGTGCCGACGATGAGTATGTCTATGCAAGAGAGGTTGGCTCAAATGGAGAGCCATTAAAGATAACTATTGAATCATTCGATCCCAAAAATATAGAGATATACCTTGGAAAGTGCGCATTAGTTTCGCTGCTCTCTTTTGACGGTGTGTGGTGGATCTCAGGAGCAATGATGGAGTATGATGCAGCCAAATTAGAAGAGAAGGCCTCAAAGGATGAGAGAGATAAGGAGATGATAAAAGCGGCTAATGATATATTTGTCAAGAACACTAAAGGCAACCGAGTTTTGTTTTTCGAGAATACGGACGAGTATGTAAAATTTGCTCGCAAAACTCTCGGCTTTCAAGGCGATAAAGCAAATTTCTTTCCTGCGGATGTTGAAGGCAGTGATCTGTTCGTATGCGCAAATCCCAAGGGAGGAATCTATACTCAATTTGATATATGTAGCTGTTTCAAACACACCGATAACCCTATGTATGACAGAGAAGATGCTAAAGAGTATGCACACGGGGTGCTGTTAGATGCCGAAGTTCCATATTATGTAGCAACTCTGATGATCGACGAGGGATTACTCGCTGATGCTCAGATGGTTAGCCAGCAAGGCGAGGAGCACGGTCATAAGCTGATGCAAGATAACATCTACTTCTTGAATGATTATTTCAGAGGGCGTTGCCGTGATATAGATTATATTGGATAACCCCTAACCCCTAACCCCTAACCCCTAACCCCTAACCCCTAACCCCTAACCCCTAACTAAATAACCTAAACTAAATAGAGATGATGATTAAAAATGTAATTTTATCTACGCTGCTTGCTGCCTCCATCGTGGGCGTTGCGGCACAGGCGTTGCCTAGCGACAAGGCGGCTAAGAGCTACTTCAAAAAACTGCAAAGCGAACGAGTAGAGTCCTCGAACTATATCGACTGGGTGCAGGTGAGCCCCGGTACTTCGGGATACAACGAGATGTTGTGGGTGCATCCAACCGACTCTAAGACACTCATCACCTCGCCCGATATGTACAACACATTTGGATCGTGGGACGGTGGCGAGAGTTGGCAAACTATAAAGGATTGCGATGCGATGGGCGCTGATGTTCAGCTGCTTGGGCGTATCAAGTGTTTGGCGTTTTCACCAACTAAACCCGACTATGGTGTGGCGATGTCATCTACAGGTTTTGCCGCTATCACAAAGGATCGGGGGCGTAGCTGGGTACAGGCATCGGATGTGAAGGTGGGCAAGATCTCCGCCATTGCGGTCGACCCAACTGATGAAAGGGTGTGGTACGCTGGTACGGGTAACTTTTGGGACGTGAAGAAGAACCACCGCAACATCAAGACGTTGGAGAATCCAGCTATCGGTGTGAAGGGGGCTACCTACGTCGCTAAGAGTACAGATGGCGGTGTGACGTGGACAAGAAAGAGAGAGGGTCTGCCCGAGGGTATCGAGGTGGGGCGTATCATCGTCAATCCTGCAAAGCCTAAGGAGATATTCATCGCCACAAATCACGGAGTGTTCCGTAGCCAAAATGGCGGAAATAGCTGGGCATTGAAGATCAAGGGGATTCCAAACTGCATTGTGCGTGATTTGGATTATCACTTCGACAAGAGGAGCGGCAAATTTACACTCTTCCTGCTCGACCAAACATCATATCTGCCCGATGGAAAGGGGTCGATCAGGAGCGAGGGCGGTGTATTCCGTAGTGATGATTCGGCGGAGAGTTGGGTCGACATCACAGGCAATTTGGCGGTCGATATGACGAAGATCACCGTTAGAAATTTCCAGTCGTATCAATATCCACGCACCGTGACACACTGGTTCGACATCACCGGCAAGGAGTTCAACGAGAAGTACAGCAAGCGTCCAGAGAGCGTTTTGTCGGTGTACAATCGTATAGCGGTGAGCCCTCAGAACCCTAACGAGATCTACATCAGCGGCAACCAACGACACGACTACGGCTTCGCTCCAGGTGAGGTCGTGAAGAGTAACGATGGTGGTAAGACGTGGTTTGTAACGGCACGTAGCGGTAAGTATTGGATCGACAACCCCGACCAAGCCTATTGGGATTCACGCAAGACACCTAAGGGGTCGAACACTAAGTTTGCTCACCTCGATTCACACGTGCGTGAGGCGGTATCGATCTTCGGAAATCGATTCTTGGTTATCAACATTGACGGCACGGTTTACGGTGGTTTTGAGCAGCAGGTAATGCGCTCGACAGATCGTGGCGAGAGCTGGGAGCAGTTCGATGATGTTGAGGTTGGCGAGGGATCAAATGTGTGGGTTGGACGTGGAGCGAGTAACCTTCCGGGGCGACAGATCTTGTTGGAGACGGGTGTTGAGGGTCGTCACCTCTTCTGTAGCGGTGAGCACGGATTGTGGATGAATGTACCCGAGGCGAACTATCCCGATAAGCGTCAGGTGGCGATCACTCAGATCGAGGGACAGAAGAATCACGGTGGGGCAACATCACCTGCATCGGTGGCGGTCGACCCAAAGAACCCCGACATAATCTACACGCTACAGTTCCGTCAGGAGCACCGTGGTCACTTCCGCTGCTCAAAGGATGGCGGTAAGACGTGGGCGAACCTCTCTGAGCCGCTGCCGTGGAATAAGAAGTCGGTGTCGGGCGATCGCATCTTCCAAAACTCGCTGTTGGTCGACTATAAGGAGACGAAGAACATCTACTTCCTCACAACACAGAACGATCAGTGGGCGGTGCCGGGTGGAAATTTCGACCATAAGAAGTTCCCGCTGTTCGGTATGAGCCGTAGCCGTGATGGTGGTCTCACGTGGGAACTTGCCAACACTGGGCTGCCTGAGCTCTGCAGCACATCACGTTTGGCGATGGATGTTGACAACCCGAATAGGCTCTATGTAGCGCTCAATTTGCCGAAGGGTGCAAAGGTCGGTGGCGGACTATATATGACTAATAATCAGGGTGATAAATGGGAAAAGATGGCGATTCCATCGGAGATTATCTCGGTGAATAATGTGTTCCAAGATCGCAACACAAAGTCACTATACATCTCGTGCGGAACGACAGGCGGCACAGCTGAGGCTGGCGGTGTATGGCGTAGCGACAATGGCGGTAAGAGCTGGACAAAGATCTTCTTCTTGCCCTATATGACGCAGTGCGAAACCTCACCCGTGGATTCAAATATCATCACTGCAACGGCGTACGGCAAGGCTAACACCGATGGAAATTGCGGTGCATATCTATCGTTGGATGGCGGTAAAACGTGGATGAAGGTGAACAAGGAGCTAGGGTTGCAACAGACGATCACCGACTTCAAACCCGATCCAAAAGATACGAAGAAGTTCTGGGCAGCACTCAAGGGTAGCGGTTGGACTGTAGGCTACGCAACACGTTAAAGAGCACTAATACAACTTGTTAAAGAGCACTAATACAACTTGAAAAATCGACCACTGCCGCAATGTTGAGCAGTGGTTGATCTATATAATACTACCCCAAATTAAGACAGCAAGTTAAGATAGAATAATTCGTATCTTTGTGTCATAACAACAGGGAAGAATGAGAAAGCGACACACCGCCGAGTTTAAGGCAAAGGTAGCCATTGAGTCAATCAAAGGGTTAAAGACTATCAATGAAATTGCAGCGCACTTTGAGGTTGCGCCAACACAGGTATCAGCTTGGAAGAGGCAGTTCCTGGAGGCATCTGCCGAAACATTCAAAGCGCCAAAGCAGAAGAAAGAGTCTAATAATCAAGCAGATGTAGATAATCTATATCGCAAGATTGGACAGTTAGAGGTCGAGAACGAATTTCTAAAAAAAAGTGGGAACACTTGAAGTCTCTCTAAGCGATAAGCGTGCGCTTGTTGAGCCTAACCACCCGACACTCAGCCTTGTACAGCAGTGCATTCTGCTTGGGCTGTGCCGAAGTGGTTTGTACTACACCAGCAAGGGTAAACCTCGCCACAGCAGGGAGTTAGAGATAAAGGAGATGATCGATTGCACCTATACAACTATGCCATATTATGGAGTGTCGAGAATGACTCAACACCTTAAAAACAGGTTCCACACAAAACCCAGTAGAACCATATTAACCGACACAAGGAGAGGGATATATCTTATTTGTTAAGAGAATGCTGTCTAAGGTAGGGGAAGTATTATAGCAGGAACGGGTCTCAACCTAACGGCAGCGACTCACGTCATCCATTACGACTTGTGGTGGAACCCAGCTGTTGAGGCACAGGCGACCGACCGAGCCTACCGCATTGGGCAGCACAGTAATGTCGTGGTGCATCGGTTCATCACGAAGGATAGCTTCGAGGAGCGGATAAACGATATGATCGAGAGCAAACGCCACCTAGCCAATATGACCGTCTCGTCAGGCGAAAAGTGGATCGGCGAGCTGAGCAATAGCGAGTTGCGAGAGATATTTGGCTAGAGGATTGACAGACATTTACGAGTGGCGTTTAACGAGTTCCTCTTCGATGTCTGAGAGTGATTTGCCTGTTGCCTCAAGGAGCACCAATAGGTGATAGATTAGGTCGGCAGCCTCGGGGATCATTGCGTCGAAGTTGCCAGCGGATGCCTCGATGATTGTCTCGACCGCCTCTTCGCCAACTTTTTGTGAGATCTTGCCTACGCCCTTATTGAATAGTTTTGTTGTGTATGAACCCTCGGGCATATCTCTGTGGCGCTGCTGCACGACACCCTCCAATTTCTTGATGAAGCCCTCTGCTGAATCAGCCTCTTGATAGAAACAACTACGTGCGCCTGTGTGACACGTTGGGCCAATTGGATCGACACGAACCAATAGCGTGTCAGCATCGCAATCGATGTGTATGCTCTTGAGGTTGAGGCTGTTGCCGCTCGTCTCGCCCTTCGTCCAGAGCGTCTTGCGAGTGCGGCTATAGAATGTAACCAACCCTGTCTCGACTGTCTTGTTGAATGCTGCTTCGTCCATAAAGCCCAACATCAACACCTCCAACGTACGGTCATCCTGAACGATTGCAGGCACTAATCCATCTGCATATTTCGAGAGGTCTAGCTCCCCGAATTTTATCATTTTACTCTCCATTATATTGTAATTTTAGATTTTATCAAACACTAATTATTTTAATGAACGCTAATTATTTCATCAAACACTAATGATTTTACCGAACGCTAATTATTTTAATGAACACTAATTATTTTAATGAGCGCTAATTATTTTATCAAACACTAATGATTTTATCGAACGCTAATATTTTGTCTGCGCAACTCCTCTTTCAACACGGGAATCGGGATCTCGTTGTAGTGAAAGATACTCGCTGCCAACGCTGCATCAGCCTTGCCAAGCGTCAATACATCGGCAATATGTTGTGATGTTCCAGCACCGCCCGAGGCGATGATCGGGATCGGCAGCTCAGCCAATCGTGCAAAATCTTCACACGGGTAACCGCTCTTTGTGCCGTCGTGATCCATCGAGGTGAACAAAATCTCGCCTGCGCCACGCTCGTAAGCCTCTCGTGCCCAGCTAAATAGCTCGCCATCCGTTGGGCGCTTACCGCCGTGTGTGCATACTCGCCACACCCCGTCAATCCTCTTTGCATCGATCGCCACAACGATAAATTGCGAACCATACTTCGATGCGATCTCATCGATCAACTCGGGGCGAGCCACAGCCGAACTATTGATTGTGATCTTATCCGCACCAGCGCTCAACAGCCGCTCAGCATCCGAAAGTGAACTGATTCCGCCACCAACCGTGAAGGGAATATTGATCCTCTCAGCGATTCGTGTCACAAGGTCAGTGAAGGTGTTTCGCCCCTCCAACGTTGCGCTAATATCGAGGTAGACCAACTCATCCGCACCCTCCGCAGCATACTTCGCTCCGAGCTCAACGGGGTCGCCAACCTGCTGCAACTCCAAGAAGTTGATACCCTTAACCGTCTGTCCCTCCTTAATATCTAGGCAGGGAATAATCCTCTTTGCAAGCATACTCTAACTCTTTAAAAATGACTCCAATTCGCACATTGAGATGCCGCCCTCATAGAGCGCCTTGCCCACGATAACGCTCTCTACACCTGCACGATCGAGATCCTCCACGTCCGACATCTTGCTCACACCGCCCGAGGCGATTATATTGAGCGTTGGGAACTCTGCGCCAAGCTGCTTGTATAGCTCCACAGCCGAGCCGCACATCATTCCGTCACGAGAAATATCTGTGCAGATTATATGCTTAAGACCGTGCGGAATGAAGAGGTTAAATAGCTCAGCAGCACCCATTTGTGACTCCTCCAACCAACCTTGAATCGCCACCTTGCCACTCTTAAGATCAGCACCCAACACCATCTTCTCGCCACCAAATTTATCTAACCACGCTGCAAAAGTCTCAGGCTCACGAACCGCCAAACTGCCGACAATCGCACGTGCAGCGCCAGCGTTGAATACATCACGAAGTGCATCACCGCTCTTGATTCCACCGCCATACTGCAGCACCAACGAGGTGTGTGTGGCGACCCTCTCTAACACCTTAAGGTTCATCGGGTTAGATGCTTTTGCGCCATCCAAATCGACAATGTGCAGACGCTTGATTCCTGCACCCTCAAACGCCTTTGCAGCCTCTAATGGATCAGAAAAATATGTTGTCTTGCGGTCGTAATCGCCCTGTGAGAGGCGGACGCACTCGCCGCCGATTATATCTGTTGCTGGAATTATTTCAATCATATCTATTTAATTTTCAAGAAGTTATTGATGATCGTCTCACCTACCGCACCGCTCTTCTCGGGGTGAAACTGTGCGCCATAGAAATTATCACGATGGAGTGCAGCGCTAAATTTCACGCCATAAGTTGTCGTTGCGATAGCCTGAGAGCAGTGCTCAGCAGCGAACGAGTGCACGTAATAGAGGTGAACCCCCTCGTTAACTCCCTCAAAGAGAGGCGATTGCAGCTCTTCGATTGTGTCCCAACCAACGTGTGGCACCTTAAGCATCTCGCCCGAATCAGTCTCAGCAGGCAACTTAACCACCCGAGTGGGGAAGATTCCGAGGCACTGAGCATCGCCCTCCTCGCTCGATAAACACATAAGCTGCATACCGATGCAGATACCCAAAACAGGCTGTGTCAAGGTGGGCACAAGCCTATCAAGACCCCTCTCACGCAACTTCTCCATAGCGCTCGAAGCCTCGCCCACGCCAGGCATAATCACCCTGTCGGCACGGCGCAAAGTCTCGTGATCAGAGGTGACAACATACTCCACGCCAGCCCTCTCCAACGCATTCATAACCGAGCGAAGATTGCCCGTGTCGTAATCAATTATTGCTATCATTATTACATATTTATCTGAGAGAATAGATCTCTCTCGCTGTTATCAATATCCTTTAAATCAAAATTAAAAACTAACGCCTCTACAACCGATTGTCGATTCTCTAGCTTACCGCCACTGTGATAAAAATGATCCTTTGTAATTATATTAAATCTACTCCAATATTTTGCAACCATCTCATTTTCACGATAGTTGTTGTGATGCCAAGTAGAGAGCACAAATTTAGCTTTTGTAGAGCTTAATGCTTTGAATAGATCATCCTCATTTTGCTCTGTCCAACCATTGTAATAATCTACGTATCGACCATAATATGGTGGATCGCAATATATAAAGTCATTTGGTTTAGCTCTATTGATTGTATCTATGTAGTTGATCGTTTCAAACTCCCACTCATAGTTACTTATCGTGCTCTCTACACCTTTAATTTGGTTGCATATTTTTGTTATATAAGCTGGTGCAAATCTATTTGGTTTCTTGCAAAAAGGAATGTTCCACTTCCCTTTTGAGTTAAATCGCATCATCCCATTAAAGCCAGCACGTGACAAGAAAATAAAATCAAGAGGCGAAAATGATTCATTAAACCTATCTCGGATATATCTGTAATGGTCATATCCTGCATTTTGCAGCAAAACATCTTGTTTTGTAAAATACTCTCTAGCTATATAGTGATTAATCTCTCCGCTCTTAACTGAGTTATAGAAATTTATAATATGAGGATTGGTGTCGCCAACAACATTGTTTTTAAAACCAGCATTAAAGCCCACTACACCTGTTCCAAAGAATGGTTCGATCCACGTTGAGGTAGCACGATCTACTCCTGATCGTGCTATTGTATCGTTGATCCAAGGGACTAACTTAGTCTTGATCCCTTGGCTCTTGATTGGTGGAACAAATAACTTATTCATCTCTATCTATCAGTGGCTTAATAATCTCTACCTCTCTCTTTTTATACTCTAAATATGACTCTATGTTACTGTATGGCGGGCTCTGCAGATCAATATCCTTTGCCATATCTTTTGTCAAGTAGTTCATCCAATAGTTGTCGAATAGCTGTTCTCCCAACTTTGCGAATTTGCCATTGCCGTTTATCAGGTCATTCATATTTGATACAGCCCCGATGTTTTTAGTGTTTCCGCTACCTGGACGATCTGTAGCTATTCGATATTTAGGCTGCACAAAGAATAGAAAATCTTTTATTACAGATTGTATCTTCTCTATATCGTCAATAGAGTACCTCTCTTTTTCGTTAACTGAGTCAACTATTTGCGAATACAAAACGCCAAGAACGAAGTGACCTGAGTAGTCGTTGTATGGATAGTTTATATTCTTATTTGAGTCCCTATTTCTAAAGTAACCTGTAAATGCGCCAAGGGTCATACTCTTTATTCTCCCCTGTTCGTCTCGAACAGTTGTCTTTACATCAACAGCATATTTTTCGCCTGTTTCATTGTCAATAAAAGTCAGATCTGGGTAAAAATTCTGATGTGCCGCAAGTTCAAGTCTAAAGTTATTTTTCTGTGCAAAACTCTCTAATGCAGGGATCAACAAGATCTCTATTACCTTTGACACAACTTTCGTGTCAAGTGTGATTGTATATACATTCTTATATATATCAATGAAACCCTTGATGATCCAATCACCACTCTCTGTTGCTAGAATACTATTGTATTCAGCAACTTCATTCTGCAATTTATTCAAAAATAACTCCTTATTCATCGTCTCAATTATAATACCCCCTTAGATGATGGAACTTCGGTTGAGAGCGGCTCACGTTTTACGGCTGCCTTTAGTGCCCTTGCAAACGCCTTGAAAACGCCCTCGATTAGGTGGTGCTCATTGGCGTAGTCGGGACCTTTTGCTGAGATCTGTAGGTTGCATCTCGCTGCCGAGCATAGCGCTTGGAAGAAGTGGCGGAACATCTCTGTCGGGAAGTCGCCGATATACTCACGTGTGAACTTCACGTCCCACTGGAAGTCAATTCTGCCGCCAAAGTCGATCAATACCAACGCCGAACACTCATCCATCGGTAGCGCAAAACCGTAGCGTGCGATACCCGCCTTGCTGCCCAACGCCCTGTCGATCGCCTCGCCAATCACGATCGCTACATCCTCGATTGTGTGGTGCTCATCGACGTGTAGGTCGCCCTTGACATCGACATTTAGTGCCACGCCTCCGTGGTGCGAAATCTGATCCAACATATGGTCGAAGAAGTTTAGTCCTGTCGATATTTTTGAGACCTTGTCGGGTGTGCGATCCAAGTCCAACGACACCGAGATCGATGTCTCCTTTGTCGCTCTCTCGATCTTTACCGAGCGCTCGCCTCTGCGGATGAACTCAGTGATCTCCAGCCACTTATCGCTCACCAAAGCGCAAACACCCTCTACCCCTGCCTCACGAACCATCGCCCAACCTCTCTCGTTTTCAGCGATCAGGATACCCTTCGCCCCGAGGTTTTTAGCCAATATAATATCGGTCACCCTATCGCCAATCACGTAGCTGCCAGCCAAGTCATACTCGCCCGACAAGTACTTCGTGAACATTCCTGTGCGAGGCTTGCGAGTCTCGGCATTCTCGTGTTCAAAGGTGCGGTCGATTAGCTGATCGTCAAACTTCACCCCCTCGCTCGCCAATACATCGAGCATCATATTGTGCGCTGGATGGAAGCTCTCCTCGGGGAATGACTCCGTGCCCAACCCATCTTGATTTGTCGCCATCACCATCTCGAACCCAAGTGTCGAGAGCTGTTTCATTGCTGAGATCGCCCCCTCACGGAACGCCAATTTCTCGTAGCTATCTACCTGATAATCAACGGGTGGCTCTAATATTATCGTTCCGTCACGATCAATGAATAGTGCTTTTTTCATCTTTACTTAAAAAATATTGTTGTCGGTTAAATCGACCTCTAATACTTAAGGGGACTTCTAATAATTCCCCGATTTTAATTTTTGGTTAATAATTGCCCATTTTTGATTTTGCAAAAGTGGGTTGTAGTGGCTCTACCACCTATTTTTGTGAAATCAAAAAGGGGTGGTTAGTAGCCTAAAAGTAATTTGGGGAATTATTAGAAGTCCCCTTAAAATCTTTTATCACGGCTAGCATCCGCTCATTCTCCGCTGCTGTGCCTATGGTTAGGCGTAGTGTATTTGCGCAACCCTTAACCCGTGATCTGTTTCTAACTATCACACCCTCAGCGACTAACGCATCGTAGAGTGCATCTGCCGCAGCAACTTTTATCAATACAAAATTCGCCTCCGTTGGGTAGACCCTCTCGACCGTACTCGTTGTCTCTGGGTTCGTTGTCTCTGGGTTCGTTGTCTCTGGGCTCGTTGTCTCTGGGCTCGTTGTCTCTGGGTTCGTCGCCTCCAAACTCATCGCCTCCAGTGCCGCAACAACCTTTGTGCGTTCGTTCAGAATCTCCGCAACCTGCTCCGCAACCCCCTTTTTGAGCTGCTCCGCAACCTTTGCCTGTGTCAGTACACCTATATTATATGGGTACTTCACTCGGTTCATCAAGCCGATAACCTCACGTGAGGCGAACGCCAAACCAAAGCGAAGTCCAGCCATTCCCCACGCCTTTGAGAGTGTTTGCAGAACGATAAGGTTCTCATAATTAGCGAGTTCTGAGAGTAGGCCACCCTCCGTTGCAAAGTCGATGTACGCCTCGTCAACGATAACCACACCCCGAAACTTCGTCAACAACTCCACAATATCGCTCTTCGCAAAGCTGTTGCCCGTAGGGTTGTTTGGCGAGCAGATCCACATTAGTTTTGTATTCTCGTCTGCCGCTGCAAGTAGCTCAGCCACAGGCAATTCAAAGTTCTCACCGAGCTGCACCTCACGCATCTCAATGTCATTAGTCGCCGCTGCAACTCTGTACATTCCGTAAGTCGGTGCAATCGACACTGCATTATCGACCGCTGGGCGAGCAAAGACCCTGAACATCAGGTCGATAGCCTCGTCACTGCCGTTGCCGATAAATATCGACTGAGGCGCAACACCCTTAATCTGGGCGAGTTGCTTTTTCAGCGCCACTTGGTGAGGATCGGGGTATCGGTTGATTCCATTGTCAAACGGGTTCTCATTTGCATCCAACCACACATCGATCTCGCCACCCTCATACTCATCACGTGCCGTTGAGTAGGGCTCTAGCGCCAATATATTTGGGCGCACTAGGCGCTTTACATCACTCTTTGTCATCATCATTTCTACTTTTTTAGCGCTGCAACTCTAACCTTAACTGCATTGGCGTGGGCATCCAAACCCTCCGCTGCCGCCATCGCCAAGACCGTTGGAGCGAGCGCCTCGATACCCTCCGCTGTGAGCTCTTGATAGGTCTGCTTGCGCATAAAACTGTCCAAACTTACACCGCTGTATGACTTCGCCCAACCGCCCGTAGGCAGCGTGTGGTTCGTTCCCGAGGCGTAGTCGCCAGCGCTCTCAGGCGAGTAGTTACCCACGAAGATACTTCCTGCCGAGGTGATCTCATTAGCCACCGCCCAAGGCTCTCGCATCGAGACGATTAGGTGCTCGGGCGCATACTCCTCAGCGAAGGCGATCATCTCCTCACGTGACCCGAAAATCACCGCACGAGACTCCTCCAACGACTTAGCGATAGCCGCCCCACGGCTCAACGTCTCAGCTTGACGAGCAACTGCTGCTGCAACACCCATCGCAATATCTATCGATGAGGCGACCAATATCGCCTGACTATCAGCACCGTGCTCCGCTTGCGACAATAGATCCGATGCGACAAACTCAACATCAGCCGTCTCGTCCGCCATAACCAACACCTCCGAAGGTCCTGCAGGCATATCGATCGCCACACGCCCCATACTCACAAGCTGCTTAGCCTTAGTTACATATCTATTTCCAGGCCCGAAGATCTTATCGACCTTAGGCACACTCTCCGTACCGCAAGCCATCGCCGCAACAGCCTGAGCGCCACCCAATGCAAAGACTCTCTTCACGCCACACAACTCGGCAGCGTAGAGCACCTCGGGCGAAACCTCTCCATCACGTGCGGGGGTGCACAACACAACCTCACGACACCCAGCAATTGCCGCTGGAATCGCCAACATCAAGACCGTTGAGACCAAAGGTGCAGTGCCGCCAGGGACATACAGACCCACGCTACGGATCGCCACCGAGCGCTGAATACACCTCACGCCACCCATCACCTCGACATCGATGCCCTGATACTTTTGAGCCGAGTGAAACCTCTCGATATTAGCCTTCGCCACATCGAGTGCCGCCTTAAGCTCATCACTAACCTCGTTAGCTGCTGCAGCAATCGTCTCAGCCGAGAGCTCGAAACTCTCAGGTGCTGAGCCCTCGATGCTCTCCACGATCTCACGAAGAGCGCTGTCGCCACCCTCGGCAACCCGAGCGATGATCTGAGCTACACGCCCACCGATCTCATCATCGTTGGGGATATTACGCTGAGATAGTGCCGCCCACTCGCTACGTGAGGGGTTGTTATATATTGCAAAACTTTGCATTATCGGATCATATTCTCAAGTGACAAAACCAAGATTCCCTCAGCGCCAATCGCCTTAAGCCTCTCAACACTAGCCCACAATGTATTTTCATTTAGCACCGTGTGGATCGAGCACCAACCCTCCTGAGCCAGCGGCAAAACCGTTGGGCTACGCATACCGGGCAACATCTTTGTCGCCTCCTCCACCTTGTCTACAGGTAGATTCATCAAGACGTACTTCATACCACGGCTCTCCAAAATGGTCGACATACGGAACTTAAGTTGCTCCATAATTTGACGCTTCTCGCCCTCAAGTCCCTTGTTTGCGATTAGAACCGCCTCCGAGAAGAAGACCTTCTCAACCTCAACAAGACCATTCGACACGAGCGTACCGCCCGATGAAACGATGTCAAAGATAGCGTCAGCCATACCTACAGCAGGGGCAACCTCCACCGAACCAGCGATCTCGTGGATCTCGGCATTGATACCCTTCTCGGCAAAGAACTTCTTCAAAATAACTGGGTACGACGTAGCGACACGCTTGCCCTCGAAGTACTCCAACCCTGTGTAGTCGACACTCTTAGAGACCGCCAACGAGATACGGCAACCACCAAAACCGAGCGGCAAAACCTCCTCGACATCGAAACCCTTCTCAGCCGACTCATTCTGTCCAACGATACCGATGTCCGCTACACCCATTGCAACAGCCTGAGGAATATCGTCATCACGAAGATAGAGCACCTCCAATGGGAAACCCTCCGCCTTAGAGATGAGTTTGCGTTTGCTCTCCACCACACCGATGCCAGCCTCCTTGAGCATTGCTACACACTGCTCGTTCAATCGTCCTTTTGCTTGAATTGCGATTCTTAACATAATCTATATTTTATAATTTATAATTAACAACTAAAAAAGACCCACCCTAATCTGTAGGATGAGTCTCTGTAATCTACGTCAAAAACATTGAGATATACACGACAAACCTACACCATTGTGTTATGGTGATGATGATGGATTGTATGTAGCACTAATGTTCTCATTGTTTAATGGCTCAAAAGTAGCAATTATATCGCAATTTTCAAAATATTTTGCAAATTAATTAATCGATATTAATATAGGTAATAACTTTTCTTGTAAAAAAGAGCGAAAAGCTATTGTTTATCGAAAATATATTTCTACCTTTGCAGCGCTAAGTAAGCATTAATTAAAACACAAAAAACAATGAAGCAAGGTATTCACCCAGAGAATTATCGTTTGGTGGCATTCAAGGATATGTCGAATGACCACGTGTTTTTGTGTCGGTCCGCCGTTTCGACAAAAGAGACCATCGAAGTGAACGGCGAAACCTATCCAGTGTATAAGATGGAGATCTCGAACACATCACACCCGTTCTATACAGGCAAGATGAAGTTGGTAGATACTGCAGGTCGTGTGGATAAGTTTATGAGCCGATATGCAAAAAGATACGATAAGAAGAAGTAATCACTACTCTTCGCTCTGATTAAGAGAGACCCTCGGGCATTTGCTCGGGGGATTTTTTTTGCGCTGTAGGTTTGCTTTTGCAATCTCTTTTTTGTAACTTGCGTATTAGATGAAACCAACCTAAGGCTGAGGCAATCAACTTGAAGGCTGACGCAGCCAACTTGAAGGTTGACGCAATCAACTTGAAGGTTGACGCAGCCAACTTGAAGGTTGACGCAATCAACTTGAAGGTTGACGCAATCAACTTGAAGGCTGAGGCAATCAACTTG
Source organism: Rikenellaceae bacterium (assembly GCA_047174325.1). Taxonomy (GTDB): domain Bacteria; phylum Bacteroidota; class Bacteroidia; order Bacteroidales; family Rikenellaceae; genus Alistipes. The sequence goes on from JBCQUE010000019.1 coordinate 22,757, forward strand.
AAGGTTGACGCAATCAACTTGAAGGTTGACGCAGCCAACTTGAAGGCTGACGCAGCCAACTTGAAGGCTGATGCAACCAACCAAAAACGAACCTAAAAACCAACGAATGAGAAGATTCTTACTCAGCGCACTATTTATTGTTGCGACAATAACCTCAGCACTTTCGGCAACACCAAAGGAGTTAGAGGAGATCGAGCTATTGCGCTCTCGATTCAGCAAATTTTACGCTGCAACAGCACCATCCGAAAAGATAATTAAGAGCTACATCGATAGCCTCGACATAAAAACAGGAGGGTGGCGAGATATAGATTACGCAAGCACAATCGGATCGGGTTGGCGAACTAAGGCGCACACTCAGCGCACGATGGCGATGGCGCAATTTTATGTAAATGAGAGCGTTACGCCTACGCTCTTTAGCCGTTCGGAGTTGTCCGTTGCAATCCACAGCGCTTGGGCTTATTGGTTTCGGGAGAAGCCTCATTGTCCGACAAATTGGTATCCAAACAAACTCTCGTGCCCACGTGAACTGGGTATCTCGTTTATGTTGCTGCAGGACGAGATGTCGCCCGATGAGCAGCGCAACGCCGTTGTGGTCTACAACAAATCGTCACTCACAAAGACGGGGTCGAATCTGTTGTATGTGGCGAATACAGCCTTGATGCAGGGAATATTTGAACAAGATACCGAGCTGATACACAAAGCGATAGATGCTGTGGAGAGCACGATATTCATTGCGCCCAAGGGCAAGGAGGGGATTCAAAGCGACTACAGCTATCACCTCCACGGAGCACAACAGCAATTCGGAAATTATGGTCGTGCAGCGATGGAGGTGCTCGCACCATTTAGTCAGATCATCGCTGGGACTTCGTTCGCTTTCAACGATAAGCAGATGGAGATTCTATATCGCTTTGTTACAGAGGGTTACCGCTGGGTTTTGTGGCGTGGTTACCTCGATTTGATCTGTTCGGGACGGCAATATGGGCGAGATATGTTTTGGTCGAAAGGGCAAGATATGTTGCGGTTTATCGAGCAGCTTAAGGCGGCTTGTAGCGCTGAACAACAGGCTGAGATCGAGCGGATGGTCGAGGAGAACGGCAGCAGCGGCAAACATACATTGGTTGGTCAAAAGCACTTCGATAAATCGGATTGTGTGGTGCATCGTCGACCAACGTGGATGGCGGCGCTGAGGATGCACTCGACACGTGTGCAGGGGGTCGAGATGTCGAACAATGACAATATGAGGGGGCTCTACTCAGCTGATGGTGCGCTCTTTGTCTCGGTTGATGGGGGCGATTATGATAACTCTTCGCTGCTTTGGGATTGGCGTAAGGTGCCGGGAATCACTTGTTACGAACGCTCTGATTCACTGAGTGTTATCATCGGAGCGAAGAACCGTTGGTTGCTGCTTAACAATAGCGATTTCGTGGGGTCGTGCAACGATGGCGAGAGCGGAATCACAACCTTTACACTTTCGCACGATGGTCTCTCGGCTCGCAAGAGTTGGGTGATGACCCCTGAGTTGATACTCTGCTTAGGCGCTGATATTCAGGGTTATAAGTGGGACGGAGCGTTAACAACATCGATCGACCAAAAGCATCAACAGGCTGTTCCAAAGTTGCTGCAGGGCAAGCAGTGGCGTGAGGTCAAGGGCGAGAAGAGTATCGAGATCAAGAGCAACGATGGCGAGGCGAGATTTTTTCACCACCGCACGGGTTACATCGCCCTCGGCAGGGGCGAGTGTGTGGTGCAGTCGGAGCATCGAGCTGAGGATTGGATGAATATCAGTCGTGGTTACGACAGCGACCGAGATAGCGCACAAATGTTCTCGCTCTATCTTCGTCACCGAGAGGCTCGGGCGACATACAGCTACCTAATTTTGCCCGACAGAACTGAGGAGCAGACCGCCAAATTTGACACCTCAAAGGTGAAGATCATTGCGAATGATGACCATCTGCAACTGGCTGAGATTGAGGGGGTCTATTACGCCGCAATATTTACGGCTGGTCGCTATCAACTCTCTGACGCTGTACAACTTAATGTAAAGAGGGCGGGGCTCTATATGTTTGATAAGGGGGGTGATAAGGGCTGGAGAGTTATCTCGGCTAGCGACCCTACACGGGTTGTTGCTGAGCAGAATATGCTGAAGATGTTGGAGTTTTCTGAGTAAGACTGAGTAAGGCTGAGTAGAACTGAAAAAGGCTGAGTTTTACCCAGCCCTTACTCAGAATTACTCAGCCTTACTCAGCTATTCTCAGCCTTACTCAGTTCTTTCTCAGAAACCATCTCAGAGACCGCACTCAGCACCATCTCGGGAGTGATGCTGTGCAGGCACCTGTAGTCGTGGAATCGGCAGGGTTTATTTCCATAAGTTGAGCAGGGGCGACACTTCATATCGAGTTGCAGCACACCACGTGGATCGCTGCCGTAGCCCGAAAAACCAAGCATCGGATGCGTTGCACCCCACACAGAGACCACAGGTGTGGCGGTCAACGAGGCGACGTGCATAGCGAACGAGTCCATCGTGATGAGGCAATCGAGCATCGAGATGAGGTCGATTTCGCCCTTCAATTTCATCTGTGAAAAGACCGCTGTTACACTCTCGTGCTCCGCTGCAAGCTCCTCGGCGAACTTCAACTCATCGCCACCACCGCTATGAATAAATACACGATCGTAGCGCTCCGTGAGCCCAGCGACAACACGTCTAACGAGGTGGAGTGGATAGCGCTTACCCTCGTGAATCGAGAATGGAGCGATACCGATCCAACGCTCCTCGCCCTTTGCGTATGGAAGTGGATTTGGTCGCTCTCGTTTCACAGCTGGCGTGGGGCTCTCCAGCTCAAAGCCGAGTGCTCGCAACACGTCACAATATCGCTCAACCGTATGCTTAAGTGGCTGAGTGACAGCGTTACAGCCGCCATCCATATGTAACCACTTCGTGACACGTCCCTTCTTGATTTGGCGCACCTTCACGCCTCTGAACCTGAGTTGTGTGACCAAGACGTTTGTCCTCATAATGCCGTGCATATCAGCAACACAATCGACACCGAGCTCCTTGATGACACCAACTAAACGGCTGATTCCCACGAGGCTATGATGCTCACCACCACGCCCAACATCAGCGTTGAGGATCTCCACACCGAGCCCATCAAAGAGCGGTGTGAAGAGTTTGCGAGTGAGAACCGTGATCTTCAAATCGGGATAGTTCTCACGCAACGCTCTGAGCGAATGGGGCACCATCGCAACGTCTCCCATCGCTGAGAGACGTATCACAAGTAGGTGTTTGAAATTACTTTTTTTGAGCATAAAGCACAGGGTTCAAAGCTGGGTCATTATACATCTTCATCTGTTTGTACACCTTCATATATTTACGCCCAGCCTCGATGTCACAAATAAGCTCCTCGATAGCTGCCGATAGGTCAACCCTCTGTGTAAGAAGCACATCCAACTTCTTCTGACAAGCAGCCTTGTGCGCCTCATCAACATCTGTGCGCTCCACCTCTTGCGCCATATGATAGATCTTGAGCGCCAAGATCGAGAGGCGATCGATTGCCCAAGCAGGTGTCTCGGTGTTGAGCTTAGCGCCCTCCACGACTACGACATCTCTATATTTGTCCAACATATATGAGTCGATGTACTCAACCATATCTGTGCGCACCTGATTAGACGCATCGATACGGCGCTTGATAACTAACGCCTCCACTGGATCGATCTCGGGGTCACGGATAATATCCTCTAGGTGCCACTGTACGGCATCGATCCAATTCTTATGATACAAAAGGTGCTCGATCGACCCCTCTGAGAATGGGTTGGCGATAGGTTGGTCGACTGAGTCGTACTTGTGGTAGTCGGCGATCGACTGCTCGAATATCTGATTTGCGTTGCTTGTGAACATAGGTCAACAAATTTTTTAGTTATACAATTGTGAAGTCTCACCAAAAATATATATCTTTGGCGATGCTTACACCTTATTAATAAAATATATAACAAAGATAATGATAATTTCGAGAAGAACAACACTTTTGGCAAAATTGCTGCTACTTTTAGCCATTTTTATAACGACTGCAGAGATTTCAGCCGCTGCCGAGAGCTACGCTCGTATCACACGTGAGGAGTATATCGATCGCTATCGACACATCGCAGTCGAGCACCAACAGCGCTACGGAATACCTGCATCGATCACAATGGCGCAGGGAATCTTGGAGTCGGACAGCGGAAATAGCTACCTCTCACGCAAATCGAATAACCACTTCGGAATCAAGTGTAAAAGCGATTGGCGAGGGCGCACGGTTCGCCACACGGATGATGCTCCGAATGAGTGCTTTAGGGCGTATGATAGGGTGGAACATTCGTATGAGGATCACGCAAAATTTCTCGACAACTCGCCTCGATACGACTCGCTGTTTAACCACTCGGCAACCGACTATAAGAGCTGGGCACGGGGACTTAAGGCGGCTGGATATGCAACAGCGCCAGACTATGCACCTCGCTTGGTGAAGATCATTGAGGATAATAAATTGTATCTGCTCGACATAGAGGCGGTCGATGGGGTTAAGGCTTATGATAAGATGCTTGCCGAGAGGGGCGATCTGAAGAGTAGAGAGGAGCCTAAGCCGAGCGGAATTGACCCTAATAATTATCAAATATCTTCGAGTAGCTACGCTGGTTACTCGATCTATAAATGCAACAGAACTCGATACGTAATTGCGAGGGGTGATGACAGCTATAAGTCTATTGCTAAATCATTTAGGTCGTCCGCTCGAACCATTGCAAACTACAACGACAGCTCGCCAACACGCAAGCTAACGGCTGGCGAAGTTGTCTATATTGAGCGGAAACAGCCACGTTGGCAGGGTAATGTCAAGAGTCATCGAGTGCTTGCGAATGAGTCGCTGCAGAGCATCTCGCAGAGCTATGCAATCAGCGAAAAGTCACTCCGCAAGCTGAATAATTTCAAGCGTAAGGATGAGGTGGCAAAGGGCGCAACGATTCTTTTAAAGTAATTTTTTGAATATCGATGGGTGTCATCATTAAAGAACTCGTTGCTCTCTACTCAATGCCCGAGAGGTTCTACATCGAGCTTGCCGATATGGAGCTCTTCGGTGATGAGCCGTGGGTGCACGTCAAGCGCACGGAGAACGCTATTGAGTTGATTGCTGATTGGCGAGCGGATGAGAATAGCCACCCCGTGAATATCATCATCCCTGTGACGGAGGAGGCGATGGAGATGTTGGTCGAGATCAATGCTGAGTTGGTGCGTCTTAGAGCGCCCTTTCTCACTCAATATCAACTGCATAGGGCTGTTGCTTGGAGGATCGATCAGCGAACTCAACCCACGCTATGCAGGGCGATGATGCAGCAATTGCCGCTCGGTGAACGATTGTCGATTGCAGCGATTGGCGCTAGCGTTCGCACTGCTGAGAGACTCTATGCGGCGGTCGATAATTTGGAGCAGGCGATGTCGATTTGTGGGGTTCGTTTCGACAGCTTACGCCCTGAGGATCTGATCGTTGGCATCGATGGGCGGCTCTATCCATTTCGCTACGACAATATCTATTTTGAGGTGGATGACCAAGATCGGATCGTAGCTGCTGAGCCGCCACTGGAGGAGTGTCAACAGCTACGCAAAGAGATCGAGGAGCTATGCAGCCACGCTCCGCAACAGAGCCACTATCCAACCGAAACGAACCCATACAGCAGCAGCTTGAGCGACATCTACGGTGGTTACATCTACTGTCGTGAGCCGCACGAGGGGCTGATCGCTGTGGAAGATATGGATGGATGGGGTTTTGTGGATGAGATGCACAGCGTGGTTGTCGAGCCTAAATATCTGAGTGTGAGCGATTTTAAGGGTGGGTTCGCTGTGGTTCAAATTGCCGAAGATGAACTCTATGGGCTCATCGATCGTAGGGGTCGTTTCATCTTAGAGCCGATCTATACGCTGCTTGAAGTCGATAAATCGAGTGGCGACATAACCATCGAATTGGGCGGCAAACGCTCGATAGTTTGCAAGGATGAGCTAAAGTTGAGAGGAACTGAGCTAGATATTTTGTAAGCTGCCAAAAAATAACTATATTTGCGAGATTATAATTAATTATAATTATAAGAGACATTATAATTATAAGAGATTAGATTGTAAGTTATATAAGTTATAAGAGATTAGATTGTAAGTTGTATAAGTTATAAGAGATTAGATTGTAAGTTGTATAAGTTATAAGAGATTAGATTGTAAGTTATATAAGTTATAAGAGATTAGATTGTAAGTTATATAAGTTATAAGAGATTAGATTGTAAGTTGTATAAGTTATAAGAGATTAGATTGTAAGTTGTATAAGAGATTATAAGATTATATGTAAGCGATTATAAGATAATACATAAACGATTATAAGAGATTTTGCAGAAAAATTAGAAAATAGATAGAGTAGATGAAGTTTAAGGAGTATAAAGGTCTCGATTTGGCGGCCGTTGCCGACGAGGTGTTGGCAAAATGGGACAGTGACGACACATTCACAAAGAGTATCTCGACACGTGAGGGCAACCCTACGTTTGTATTCTATGAGGGTCCTCCATCAGCAAATGGTGTTCCCGGTATTCACCACGTTATGGCTCGCACTATCAAGGATATTTTTTGTCGTTTCAAAACTCAGCAGGGTTTCAAGGTGCACCGTAAGGCTGGTTGGGATACACACGGCTTGCCTGTCGAGTTGGGCGTAGAGAAGAAGTTGGGCATCACAAAGGAGGCGATCGGTAAGACAATCACCATCGAGCAGTACAACAACGAGTGCCGCAGCGCTGTGATGGAGTTCACGGGACAGTGGGAGGATCTTACTCGCAAGATGGGTTACTGGGTCAATATGGATGATCCGTACATCACTTATGATAATAAATATATCGAGACACTTTGGTGGCTACTTAAGGAGCTATTTAACAAGGGACTACTCTATAAAGGTTATACAATTCAGCCCTACTCACCAGCCGCTGGAACGGGTCTCTCGACACACGAGCTGAACCAACCAGGGTGCTACCGTGATGTGAAGGATACAACCTGTACGGCACAATTCATCGTGAAGCGTGACGCACAGAGCGAGCCGCTTTTTGAGGGCGTTGACGAGGCTGCTGAGACACTATACATAATGGCGTGGACAACCACTCCGTGGACACTTCCATCGAATACGGCGTTGGCTGTGGGAGCGGATGTTGACTACGTAAGGGTGCGTTGCGAGAATCCATATACAGGTAAGAATCAGGTGGTTGTCTTGGCGAAAGATTTGGTTGGCGCTTACTTCACAAAGAAGATGGAGGGCAAATTCTCCGTTATGGATGGCGAGTTTAAGGGTCGTGAGTTGGAGGGTGTAAACTATGAGCAGTTGATGCCGTTCGTTAGACCTGATGGCGATGCTTTCCGTGTCATTACGGGTGACTTCGTGACCACTTCGGACGGTACGGGAATCGTTCATATCGCCCCCACGTTTGGTGCGGATGATGATCGTGCAGCAAAGGTTGCAGGTATCGCTCCACTCTTTATGGTTGACAAGGCTGGCAAGAATCAGCCAATGGTTGACCGCTCGGGTAAGTTCTTCGTTTTGGAGGATCTCGACCCTGAGTTTGTTAAGAAGTTTGTCGATGTAGAGCTCTACAAAGAGTATGCAGGGCGCTTTGTGAAGAACGCCTTCGATGAGACTTTGGGCGCTGATGATGCAACGCTCGACATCGATATTTCGGTGGGCTTAAAGGCTGAGAATAAGGTCTTTAAGATCGAGAAACACACCCACTCATATCCACACTGCTGGCGTACGGATAAGCCTGTGTTGTATTATCCGCTCGACTCGTGGTTTATCAAGACTACAGCCTGCAGGGAGCGAATGATCGAACTCAACAATACAATTCGCTGGAAACCTGAGTCGACAGGATCGGGGCGTTTCGGCAAGTGGTTGGAGGGTCTTGTGGATTGGAACTTGTCTCGTTCACGTTTCTGGGGTACACCGCTACCTGTCTGGGCTACAGAGGATTACTCTCAGATCAAGTGCATCGGTTCGGTTGGCGAGTTGATGGCTGAGATCGAGACCTCTATCGAGAAGGGCTATATGAGCGAGAACCCATTTAAGAACTTCAAGGTGGGCGATATGTCGGCTGCGAACTACTCTACAGAGGTGCTCGACCTACACCGCCCCTATGTCGATTCAATCATATTGGTGGCGGAGAATGGCGAGCCAATGCGTCGTGAGAGCGACTTGATCGATGTGTGGTTTGACTCGGGCGCAATGCCTTACGCACAGCTGCACTATCCATTTGAGAATGGAGGCGTGGAGTTTGATAAGCTCTATCCAGCGGACTTTATCGCTGAGGGTGTCGATCAGACACGTGGTTGGTTCTTTACGCTGCACGCTATTGCAACGATGTTGTTCGACTCGGTGGCGTTTAAGAATATCATCTCGAATGGTCTTGTGCTCGATAAGAATGGCAACAAGATGTCGAAGAGGTTGGGTAACGCTGTTGAGCCGTTTGAGGTGTTGCGCAAATATGGAGCGGACGCTACACGTTGGTATATGATCTCCAACTCACAGCCGTGGGACAACCTTAAATTTGATGTTGATGGCGTGGATGAGATCCGCCGTAAATACTTCGGTACACTATATAATACATATTCGTTCTTTGCGCTCTATGCAAATGTAGATTCATTTACGGGGCGTGAGGCTGAAGTTCCGATGGAGAAGCGTCCACAGATCGACCGCTGGATTATCTCGTTGTTGAATACATTGGTTAAGAACGTAACAGAGTCATTGGAGGGCTACGACCCAACACCTGCTGCACGTATGATTCAAGAGTTTGTTTGCGAGAACTTATCTAATTGGTACGTTCGTCTTAATCGCAAACGTTTCTGGGGTGGCGAGATGTCTGAGGATAAGTTGGCGGCTTACCAAACGCTGTACACCTGCTTGGAGACGGTGGCTATGCTTTCAGCGCCATTTGCGCCATTTATCACCGATCAGATCTTTAAGGATCTCAACGCTTTGAGCGCTCGTCACTCGGATGAGTCGGTTCACTTGGCGAAGTTCCCCGAGGCGGATACATCATTGGTTGACAGCGATTTGGAGGAGACGATGGCGTTGGCTCAGAGACTTACATCGATGGTCTTGGCGTTGCGTCGTAAGGTGAGCATCAAGGTTCGCCAGCCGCTCACAAAGATTCTCGTTCCTGTGCTTGACCCAGCTATGAGCCGCCACATTGAGGCCGTTCAGGAGATCGTCAAGGGTGAGGTTAACATCAAGGAGATCGAGCTCATCGAGCAGACTGCAGGTATCATCACAAAGCGTATCAAGCCTAATTTCAAGACATTAGGACCTCGCTACGGAAAGTATATGAAGGCGATTGCAGCACTCGCAGCGACATTCACACAGGAGCAGATCGCTGAGATTGAGGCGGCGGCTGAGACTACGCTCGATATGGGTGCGGAGAAGATCACCGTGACACCAGCTGATTTCGAGATTACATCTGAAGATATGCCTGGGTGGTTGGTTGCATCGGAGGGTAAATTGACCGTTGCGTTGGACATCACCATCACCGATGAGTTGCGCAATGAAGGTGTGGCTCGTGAGTTGGTGAACCGTATTCAGAATATTCGCAAGGATTCGGGCTTTGAGGTCGTCGATCGAGTGCGTGTTGAGATCGAGGCTACGGCAGCGACTGAGGAGTCTATGAAGCTCTTTGCGGAGTATGTAGCGGCTCAGACCTTGGCGCTATCGGTTGTTACGACTGCTGAGCCTAAGGGTGACTTTGTTGTGGAGAGCGAGTTGGATGATGCACCGCTTAAGATCGCTGTCACTAAGGCTCTTTGTTAATTGGGCTGAGGCTGAGTGTTAGCTAACACTCAGCCTTTACTCAGCAACCAAACTCTATTTGTTCATTCCTCGGTCGTAAGCCTCCATAATCGTTGGAGTCATTGTTGTCGAAGAGAAACCGCCATCGTGATAGAGGTTCTGCATTGTCACCTTCTTTGTGAAGTCCGAGAATAGTGTGATTACGTAGTTTGCGCAATCCTCAGCTGTGGCGTTGCCTAGTGGCGACATATCTTCGCAATAGTCTAGCAAGCTGTGCATTACCGATACGCCGCTACCTGCAGTTGTTGGTGTTGGAGATTGCGAAACGGTGTTGACACGGATCTTCTTCTTAAGACCAAATTGAGCGCCGAAGCTACGTGCAAACGACTCCAAAAGAGCCTTAGCGTCCGCCATATCGCTGTAGCCAACGAGTGTGCGCTGTGCAGCCAAGTAGGTGAGCGCCACGATCGAACCCCAGTCGTTGATCGCATCCTTCTTCATCGCTACGTGCATCATCTTGTGGAACGAGATCGCTGAAATGTCGAGCGTCTTACCCAAGAAATCATAGTTAAGATCGTCATACTCAAAGCCTTTGCGCACGTTTGGCGACATTCCGATCGAGTGCAGCACGAAGTCAAATTTACCACCAAAGTGCTCCATCGTCTTGTCGAAAACATTCTCAAGATCCTCGACAGATGATGCGTCAGCAGGGACAACGATTGTGCCCAACTCCTCAGCGAGTTTGTTGATCGAACCCATACGGATCGACATTGCTGTGTTCGACAATACGATCTCAGCGCCCTCAGCTACAGCTAGTTGCGCCACTTTCCAAGCGATTGATTGTTCGTTTAGAGCTCCAAAGATAAGACCCTTTTTGCCCTTAAGTAGATTGTAAGCCATACTTCTTTATTTGATTTATCTGTTTATTGTCAATTTTATTTTGTGCAAAAGTAAGCATTTTTTTCGATTTTTGGCTATCTTTGTGGAGTATTATACTAAAAAATCGGTTATTTTGAGCTTTTCCGTCACAATACTTGGGTCATCATCGGCAAAACCAACGGTTGGTCGCCACCACTCTTCGCAGGTCGTGAACCTCTCGGAGCAGTATTATTTGGTCGATGCAGGCGAGGGGTGTCAGCAGCAGATGTTTCGCTACGGAATCAACCCGTTGAAGTTGAGGGCGATATTCATTTCGCACCTCCACGGCGACCACCTCTTTGGAGTGATGCCGCTGCTCTCGACACTCTCACTGTATGGGCGAAAGACGGAGCTAGTGATCTATGCACCACGCCCATTTGGGGAGCTGCTCGACTTTCATAATCGATTCTATGATAACAACTTATCTTATCCCGTGCGGTGGGTAGAGGTGGGGTGCAGACGCTTTGAGAAGATCTTTGAGAACCGCACACTGGAGGTGTGGTCCGTGCCGTTGCGCCACCGTTGCGCCACCTCGGGATACATCTTTCGGGAGCGTGAACCAGCACTCAATGTCGAGAAGTATAAGATCGAGAAGTACGGGTTGTCGATCGCTCAAATCACAGCGGCAAAACGGGGTGAGGATGTGACGCTCGCAACGGGTGAGGTGGTCAAAAATAGCGAGATTACATATTTGCCGTACAGGGGTCGGTCGTACGCATATATCTCTGATACAGCCTACTTTAAGCGAGCGGCTGAGTATTGTGAAGGGGTCGATCTGCTTTACCACGAGGCGACCTACGGCAGCAAGGAGAGTGGGGTCGCCAAGCAGAGAGGTCACTCCACGGCGGCTGAGGCGGCAACGGTGGCACGGGATGCAGGGGCTAAGCGCCTCATAATCGGTCACTTCTCGACACGTTACAAGGATCTCACACCGCTGCTTGACGAGGCTCGGCAGATATTCACAGCGACCGAGTTGGCGGTGGAGGGGTCTAAATTTGAAATTCCAAAAGAGAGATAAAGGAGATGACAAAGTCTGAAATTCAGTTGGTTAGGTCGTTGGGCGAGAAGAAAACACGCAACGAGATGAGGCTCTTCGTAGCCGAGGGCGACAAGTTTATTCGTGAGCTCATCGCCTCACCGCTGCGTATATATAAGGTGTACCAGCGTGAGGAGAGCGCTGGCGAGGTGTCGTTTGATGGCGCTAATATCGAGCTCGTAAGCGGCAAGGAGATGGAGCGAATCACACAACTTAAAAGTGCAAATAGTTCGTTGGCGTTGGTCGAGATGCCTAGCTATACATTTGATACAGAGCGACTTCGTGGACGATTGACGCTGCTGTTGGATGGTGTGCAAAACCCTGGGAACTTGGGCACGATCATTCGCCTCGCTGAGTGGTTTGGCGTGGAGGATGTGATCTGCTCACCAACGTCTGCTGATTGTTTCAACCCGAAAGTTGTGCAGGCAACGATGGGGGCGATACTTCGTGTTCGGGTGCACTATCTCTCTCTGCCTGAGGTGGTTCGGGCGGCGCAAGAGATGGCGATCCCAATCTATGGCGCTGACCTAGAGGGCGAGAGCATCTACAGGAGCAAGCTCGGCAACGAGGCGCTATTGGTGATGGGCAGCGAGGGGAGCGGTCTCTCGCCAGAGGTCGAGGCGATGGTTACCAACAAGGTTTTTATTCCGCCATATCCAACCGATGCCGCTGGCTCTGAGTCGCTTAATGTAGCGGTGGCGACAGCGATCATCTGCTCGGAGTTCCGAAGAGGTTAGCTTGATCAAAAGTTATGAACAATTTGTGTTGTCAATGTTCATAGAGATGTCAATTACGCTGTTCATAACTCTATCTCGACAGCGTTTAACTACATTTCAACAGAGTTAGTTATTCCGTCATCGCCCTCGCCAAAAGATAGTCGTTATCAGCGAGAGAAGAAGAGAAAATTATTCCGCAAACGAGCGGCAATCGAGCCGATCATAGGACATTTGAAGAGCGATCACAGACTAAACCGCAACTTTTACAAGGGGCTGTTTGGTGATGCGATAAATGTGATGTTAGCCGCAGCATTCAATTTCAAAAGGGCTATGGCTTTTTTGTGGGCATATATTATTGGCTACATCAGAAAAAATATCCGACCTCAGAAATTTACTGAAGTTGGATGTTGTGGTTTTTAAGGGTCGACTATCTATGTTGCCGTTTTCTCTTTCATACATTCAACTCCAAATCTTTTCAGAATTTGTTGCTATCTTTGTGAGTGGATAATTTTGCCGACTATGAAGATTCTGATAATTGAGGATAATGCGGAGCTGTCACGTAGCATCTGCGACTACCTCA
>JBCQUE010000077.1:0-5990 GCA_047174325.1 Rikenellaceae bacterium
GAGGCGTTCAGAGGGGGCGCAATCGATGAGGTACAGAGGGTTCGAGGGGGCGCAATCGATGAGGTGCGGAGGCGTTCAGAGGGGGCGCAATCGATGAGGTACAGAGGGTTCGGAGGGGGCGCAATCGATGAGGTGCAGAGCCGTTAAAGTACAGAGTTGACAGGAGTAATAATTGAGAGAGTAACGCAGAGTGTTACACACGTATTGGGTTTAAAAGCCGCAAGGCTTTTATAAAATTTTGATACGGAATATTTTAGGCAAATTTATTTGCATAAAATATTATGTATCAAAATCTTAGAGCTGCAAAGCAGTTCTAAGCCCAATAACGCAAGCAAAGCTAAAAGCCAGCTAGCTGGCTGCCCGCCCGGCATTAGGGCAGTGGTCGCCTGACCATAGCCGTGACCACAAGCGTGACCACAAGCGTGACCACAAACGTGACCACAAACGTGACCACAAGCGTGACCACAAACGTGACCACAAACGTGACCACAAGCGTGACCACAAACATAACCACAAAACAAAAAAACAAAAAGATATGAGAAGGATAAATATGATAACGATGGGTTGCTCGAAGAACAGGGTTGACTCGGAGCATTTGATGGCGCAATTGGTGGCGGCGGGTTATGAGGTTGAGTTTGATTGTGACGAGTTGGATGCTGACGTTGTGGTTATCAACACGTGTGGGTTCATTGGTGATGCGAAGGAGGAGTCGGTGGATATGATCCTGTCGGCTGTGGCGGCTAAGGCTGAGGGTTACATTGGTGAGCTATATGTAATTGGCTGTCTATCTGAGCGTTACGCTGATGAGTTACGGAGTGAGATTCCTGATGTAGACAGATATTTTGGGGTTCGTGGTTTAGAGGCGTTGGTTGAGTTATTGGGTGGTGAGCATCGTGAGGTGCTGGAGACGGAGCGTGAGTTATCGACACCGAGCCACTACGCTTATTTAAAGATTTCGGAGGGGTGTAATTGGCGGTGTGGTTACTGTGCGATCCCGTTGATCCGTGGGCGGCACATCTCGGTGGCTGAGGAGAGGCTGCTGGATGAGGCGAGAGCTTTGGCGGCTAAGGGTGTTAGGGAGTTGATTGTGGTTGCGCAGGATACGACCTATTACGGGATGGATCTCTATGGCGAGAGGCGGTTGGCTCAGCTCTTGACTAAGCTCTGTCGCATTGATGGGATCGAGTGGATCAGGTTGCACTACGCCTACCCGACTGGTTTCCCCGATGATGTCATTGAGGTGATGGCTCGTGAGCCGAAGATCTGTAGTTACCTCGATATTCCGTTTCAACATATTGCAGATGAGCAACTTAACTCGATGCGTAGGCGACACACTAAACAGGAGGCGATCGATCTGATTGGTCGACTTCGAGCGGCTATTCCCGACCTTGTGTTGCGCACGACGATGTTGGTTGGCTACCCTAGCGAGAGCGAGGCTAACTTTGGCGAGTTGCTTGATTTTGTTGCTGAGACGAAGTTTGAGCGGTTGGGTGTTTTTCCATACTCTGAGGAGGAGGGAACGTATTCGGCAACGCTCCAAGATGATGTGGCTCAGGAGGTTAAGGAGCAGCGTGCAGAGCGTATTATGGAGCTACAGCGTGAGATCTCGTTGCAGAAGAATTTGGCTCGTGTGGGCTCTTCGGAGCGTGTTATCGTTGATGATTTCGATGGTGAGTTTTACATCACACGGTCGCAATATGACTCGCCTGAGGTCGATACTGAGATCTTTGTCGAGGCTGAGGCTGGGGCGATGCAGATCGGTGAGTTTTATGATGTTCGGATTGTTCGGGCTGAGGAGTTTGATCTCTTTGCTCGGGTTTAGTTTTTTTGCTGAGTAAGACTGAGTAAGACTGAGTAAGACTGAGTAATTTCTGAGTAAGACTGAGTAAGGCTGAGTAGAGCTGAGTAAGACTGAGTAAGGCTGAGTAGCGCTGGGTTTGACCCTCAGCTCTACTCAGCCTTACTCAGTCTTACTCAGCTAAAAAGACCCTACTGCTCCAGCTGCAGGATAGCCGTAGTAGTGAAGCCGCCAGCCGCTGCATAGCTCACCTCGACAACATTATCGCCACTCTTGATGAGCGACATATCGAACGGAATCTCTAACGAACCGAAGAACTGCTTGCGACCCTCTTGGTTGTAGCCCTTCACAACATCACCCGTGATCTTAACCACCGTGCCGTTGATCTTAACCTCCGTAGGCTCTTTCACAAGTTCGTGCGCACGATTCACACCCAAGCGCAACACTGCATTGCCCGACTTAGCCGACTTCACACCGCTGAATTTAAAGCTATTCTTAACCCCAGCCTTGATCGGCAAAAGGTAGTCATTCGAGTAGTACTTCGTGCGAACCAACTCATCGGTGAACTTCACAGCCTTCTTATAAGTATAGGTCACCACCGCTGTCTCGCCATACATTAGGTTGATGCTCTCGGGAGCTTTCTTATAAACCTTAGTCTCGCACAGAGGCTCTTTGTCCGCAAAGATCTTCAACGTCTTGATGCTCACGCTCGTAACGTCACCAGCTGGCGCAAGATCCAACTTCACATCACAAGCCTCATCATAGAGGTTATTCAACAGCACGTGCAGCGACTTTCCATCGACCAACGCCAAGGTCTGAATGTCGACATTTGATGACTTAACCGCCACATTATCGCCCTTCAGATCCTTCAACATCTCGAAGAAGAAGCGGCGATTTGAGTACTCATACGACCCGTCGGGCTGCTTAACCCAAAGTGACGATTTGCAGTACATCGCTGTGAGTGGCGCTTTACCGATGGTGAACGGCACGGTGTAGACGATCTCATTTTGGCGATTCATAAAGGCTGTAACCATATGTAGCTGTGAGCGCACCGCCTGTGAATTTGTCACGGGGTTATAGTTGCTCACTGTCACCTTCTGCTTAGGTCCACCCTCAGCGTGTTGGTTGCCCTTTGCGCCTGTCTGTGCCTCCCACTCGGGGTTGTTTGGAACGAGACGACCATACTCCGTGATCGCTAGGGGCATAGGCTTACCGTGCTTAATGAAACTATAGGTCTGCAGCATATCCATAATCGCCTCGATGTTCGATCCCGAGCGGCGACCACCAGCGTTATTCACACCCGAACCATCGTAGAGGTGGAACGAAAGGATGTCGATATTTGTCCCCACCGTGTCGATGAACTGCTTAAAGCGGCTATTCCACAGCCCGAAGTTATTGCTCTCGAACTCAGGGAATGCGCTACCGAAACCCATCATCTGAACATTTTTCAACTCGGGGATGCTCTTCACAGCCTTGCCCACCTCGTTGTGATACTTACAGATGTATGTAATCACCGACTCAACAGCCTCTCTCTTCTCCGCACCCTTGACCGTTTTGCAGAAGTCGGCAGCGTGGATCATCGGCTCATTGAATGGCTCTAGGTACTTTGGCACATACTCCCACTCGTCACGCAACGCCTCGGCTACATATTGCGACACACTCTTGATGTGAGGCATAAAATCTGTCTTGGCGTAGTTGAGCGACTTATCGTAAAATAGCGACCCTGCTGATGTTGTAGCGATGTAGTCGTGCACCTCACGCACACCCGAATATGTCTTTTTCACCTTCGGAATTGTGCCCGTCTTACACTTACCGATTGGGTACGAAAAGCGCCTTCCGCCGATGTAGTTACCCGGAAAATTGTAATCACGGCTCAGCTTTGCATACTCCGTGTCGCCCTCCTTTGTGTTTACATCGTGGAAACGGACGAACTTGCTACGGTCTAGTTTCGACTCTGTGCCGAAGTAGCGCTGTGTTGTGGGGCTGATCGAGACTGTCGCCTCGGCAGCTGCTGCAGTTGATAGCGCTGTGGTTAGCACTAGGGCGGTTGCTGCAACGATTTTTAGGTTATTTTTCATATTTTTTTAGTTGGTTAATTTTTTTGGTTTGATGGGTTCTGAGTAATTCTGAGTAGAGCTGAGTAATTCTGAGTATTGCTGAGTTACTCAGTATTACTCAGCCTTACTCACTCTTACTCACTCTTGCTCTCGTCTTTGATAGAGCGTGTGATTCGCATAGCGCAGAAGTCGGGTCCGCACATCGAGCAGTACTCCTTGCCCTCCTCCTTAATCATCTCAGCGTGGAAACGGCGTGCCCGCTCGGGGTCGTACGACAAGTTGAATTGATCCCTCCAGCGGAACGAGTAGCGAGCCTTGCTCATCTCCAAATCCCGAAGTGGCGCTGCAGGGTGTCCCTTAGCTATATCGGCAGCGTGTGCCGCAATCTTATAGGTTATAACGCCCTCACGCACATCCTCCTTATTGGGCAACGAAAGGTGCTCCTTAGTGGTTACATAACACAACATCGCCGTGCCGTACCACGCAATCATCGCCCCACCAATCGCTGAGGTGATGTGGTCATATCCAGCTCCGCAATCGCTCACGAGTGGTCCGAGCGTGTAGAACGGAGCACCGTGGCAACAGCTCTCCTGCAGATCCATATTGGTCTTGATCTTCTGCATCGGCACGTGACCTGGCCCCTCGATTATCACCTGCACATCGTGTTTCCAAGCGATCTGCGTCAACTCGCCCAACACCTTAAGCTCACCAAATTGAGCCTCATCATTTGCATCGGCAATCGAACCGGGTCTGAGCCCATCGCCCAACGAGAATGCAGCGTCATACTCCTTGAGTATCAGACATATATCCTCGAAGTGAGTGTACAAAAAGTTCTCCGCCTTGTTCAACATCATCCACTTCGCCATAATCGAACCGCCACGTGAGACGATGCCCGTCACACGCTTCGTAGCGTGGGGCACGTGCTCCCTGAGCAGTCCAGCGTGGATCGTGAAGTAGTCGACACCCTGCTCACATTGATAGATAAGCGTCTCACGGAAGAGCTCCCACGAGAGGTTCTCGACCTTGCCGCCAGCCTTTTCGAGTGTCTGATATAGAGGCACCGTACCGATCGGCACAGGTGTGTTGCGCAAAATCGCCTCACGTGTAGCGTTAATATCCTCGCCTGTCGAGAGATCCATCACCGTGTCTGCTCCCCAACGGATCGCCCACAACGCCTTCTCGACCTCCTCCTCGATGTTCGACCCGAGTGCCGAGTTACCGATATTTGCGTTGATCTTGACCAAGAAATCACGACCGATGATCATCGGCTCACACTCGGGGTGACAGCGGTTTGACGGAATTATCGCCCGACCCTCAGCAACCGCTTGACGGACAAATTCGGGTGTGATTGAACCCTTTGCGCCCTGCGATTCACGGATCGCTACATACTCCATTTCGGGTGTAATTATACCCTTTCGGGCGCAATATAGCTGTGTTTTGAACTCCTCAGCCCCTGCTGCATTGGTTGTCGCCTCTGTTGCTGCCTCCGTTCTCCACGTGTTGCGAAGCTTGGGTAGCCCTCGTTTGATGTCGTACTCAAACCCCTCCTCGGTGTATGGACCAGTGGTGTCATAAAGCAACATCTTCTCACGTGTCTGCAGCTCCAACTCACGCATCGCCACACTTATCTGCGGATGGATCTCACCCTTGAAATACTCCTTGCGACTAGACTCCGCCGCAAAATTAAATAGCTCACTCTTTGACATATCAATAATATTTATAATATGCAAAGATAGTAATTATTTCGAGATTAACACCATCAAGCAATGCAAATCAACTACTGCTTTTCTGTGGTCAGGCTACCACTGCCCTAATGCCGGGCGGGCAGCCAGCTAGCTGGCTTTTATCAGGCTTGCGTTGTTGGGCTTAAAGCGGAGCTTTAAGATTTTGATACATAATATTTTATGCAAATAAATTTGCCTAAAATATTCCGCATCAAAATTTTATTAAAAGCCTTTCGGCTTTTAAACCCAACACGAGGGTAAGCAGTAAGCCCCAATCGCTAAAACTATAATCAGTTGACAACACAAGTATTACAAGCATTTATGAATATTTACCGAACACTAATAAATCTGAATTAGGGGGAATCTTTGGGGTTGGGTTGGGGTTGGGGTTGGGGTTGGGGTTGGGGTTGG
>JBCQUE010000020.1:0-35110 GCA_047174325.1 Rikenellaceae bacterium
TTCCAAAATCTTAGAACTTGAAAAGTTCTAAGCCCAACAACGCAAGCCAGCTAAAAGCCAGCTAGCTGGCTGCCCGCCCGGCATTAGGGCAGTGGTCGACATTACCGAGAACATTACCGAGAACATTACTGAGAACATTACCGAGAACATTACCGACGATATTACGCACGATATTACGCACGACAACTAAAGTTGAGAGAGAATTCGGGAGACGGAGCGTTCGGCTGAGGCGATTATTTCGGTTTGGAGGTCGGTGTTGATTTTGATCTTTTCGCCATCGATATAAGTCTCTCTTACGTCGCTGCTTTTCACGGAGTAGAGGAGTGCAGAGATGATGTTGTGCAGCGGTCTATTGTGTGGTTTGCTGAGGTCAACGACAAGGAGATCGGCTCTGTAGCCCACCATCAGCGAGCCCAATTCTGAGCCTTTGCCGATCGCTTTTGCGCCACCTCTTGTTGCTGCGTAGAGCACTTCGTAGGCGGACATCGCTGTGGGTGAGAGTGTCGATACACGCTGCAGCAGCGCTGCACTGCGCATCTCGTCCCACATATCCAAATCGTTGTTGGAGCTCGCTCCATCGGTCGCTATCGTGCAGTTGACACCCTCGCTTTGCATCGCAACCACGGGCGCAATCCCGCTCGCCAGTTTCATATTTGACTGTGCGTTATAAGCCACTGATGCACCTAATTTAGCGATTTTGGCGATCTCCTCATCGGTCAAATATATCGAGTGAGCAAGTATCGTCCGAGGTGTAACAGCCCCACAATCAACGAGATAGTCGAGTGGCGAGAGACTCCGTGCGCTCTCGACCATCTCTCGCTCCGTAGCTGTCTCGCTCAGGTGCACCGTCATCGGCAGATCATACTTCGCTGCATAATCGACCGCTAGCGCCATCGTCTCCCTGTCGCACGTGTAGGGTGCGTGAGGCGCTACGCCAACATCGATACGGCTGCAATCCGCCGCCGCTACACGCAATTTATCAAGCCGCTCGATGTAGTCCGCACGGTTGAAATCCAGCACACACTCCGTGAGCAACGCCCTGATACCGAGCTCTTTAACAGCTTTGGCGATGGTGTGCTCCTGAAAATACATATCGACAAACGAAGTCGTGCCGCTCTGCAGCATCTCGACAATCGCCAGCCGTGCACCGTTATAAATATCCTCCTCGGTGAGGTGCGCCTCAAAGACCCAAATGTAATCATTGAGCCACTCACTGAGCTCCATATCGTCGGCATAATTGCGCAACAGCGTCATCGATATGTGTGAGTGAGTATTTATCAACCCCGGCATCACGACACACCCCGTGCAGTCAACCAATTCACACCCACCCATTCCTGCCTCAGCACTCCACGCCAGCGCCTCCGCCTCATCATAGCTCACTAGGGCGATTTTGCACCCCTCGATACCTACGTAGCCACGCTCGGGCGCTGTTGCCGCCTCCGACTCCATCGTCACCAAATAACCGTTTGATAATAGTTTTCTCTTCATTGGTTTAGTCTTTTGTTTTAGCTGTGTATTGCTGTGTATTGCTGAGTATTGCTGAGTATTGCTGAGTAAGGCTGTGTATTGCTGAGTAAGGCTGAGTAGGGCTGAGTATTGCTGAGTAAGGCTGAGTATTGCTGAGTAAGGCTGAGTATTGCTGAGTAGGGCTGAGTATTGCGAGCAAGCCTAGCTAAAAGGGAGCTAGCTCCCCTTTGCCTTTGTACTCTTTTCTTGTTGTGTGGCTTGAGCGTCCTGAGACGGTTATGACCATTGGGCGCTTATCTCTCGATGTTGAGTAGATCATCAGCGATTTGGAGAATCTCCCTATCGGCATCTTCTTTAGCTCATACGTGACCCTCAACTCTCGCTGCTCGCCAACCGCTAAGGGCTTGCGTGAGATCGAGTGTTTCATACAGCTGCACGAGGCGACTATATTGGTGATGATGAGCGGCTCATCGCCCCTGTTCTCTAAGACAAAGCGGTGGCGCAACTCACCCTCACGCCTATTCACAACACCAAAATCGTGGCTCATACTGTCGCAATGAAGTAGCGCACCCTGCTCGCCAACGACCTCAGCGTGGAGC
The DNA here is from genome assembly GCA_047174325.1 of Rikenellaceae bacterium. Taxonomy (GTDB): domain Bacteria; phylum Bacteroidota; class Bacteroidia; order Bacteroidales; family Rikenellaceae; genus Alistipes. Next base: position 2,067 of record JBCQUE010000020.1, read on the forward strand.
TTGGGCACGCTGCACAACACCGCACACAGCGCCACACAAATAAATATGTAAAAAGCTCTCTTCATCATCTAGTTCATCTTAAATATGTAGGTGATCGTTCCGCCTTGGATCATCTCCTCGCTCTGGTCAAACCTCGCCTTGAGTGCCGCCTCACGTGCTGCATTCACCAATCGGCTATCGTTCGTTGTCGAGTTCGCCAATTGATAACCAGCCGATGTAACTCGACCCTTAGCATCCACCGTGATGGCGATCACCACACGACCCTCTGCCTGAGCAGTGTAGCTCGGCACGGGTAGCGCCCCAATCAGCGATCGACCCGAGAGTGAGTAGTCGCCCGTCAATCCATCGCCCAAACGGCTGCTCACCGAGGGTTTGCCTCGATCGCTTCCTGCAACACCTTTGGATGGTTGCTCCTTGCTTGCCCCCTCGCCCTTGTCGCTCTCCTTGGTGCTCGTTCCGGGGAAGAGCGCACGGCGATTTACCTCACGAGGTTTCGCCTCCACAACCTCCTCCTCAACAGGTGTTGGTGTTGGCTGCTCCACCGCTTTTGGGCTCTCCTTCACCACCTCGGCAACCTTTGGTGTCTCTACATCGCTACGCTCATCGCTCAGCTGTGGTTTCGCAACGGGTTGTGGTTTGGGTGCTGCAGTCTGTGTCGCCTCCTGTATTGACTTTTTCCGCTCGCCCGAGCTCTCCGCAACATCACCAAAGCTGATGACCAGCGAACCCGATGAGGCATCCTCCACCTCCTCAGCCCGTGAATCACACCGAACCAAGATGAACGAGAGCAGAATCACAACGACATAAACAGCCGCCGCCACACCTCCACACCGCCGTGCAAAGGGGTTACCCTCAGGCATATTACTGTAATCAATCATACGCAGCGTCGTGTTAGTTAGACGATGTCGCCAAAATCAATTTATACTTATTCTTTGAGGCGATATTCATCACCTGCACAACCTCATCAATCGCCACACCCTTGTCGCAATGGAGCGAGACAGTGGGCTCTTCCGAGCCGCCCAAGATACGTGCGAGCTCAGTCTCCACGCCCCGCAACCCATCCACAGGCTCCAGCTCTACATAATATCTGTAGCCGCTCTGGGTCTCGGCGATGCTCACCGTTGTGTGCGCCTTATCTTTGAGCTTATTGGAGCTTTTGGGCAGCATCAACCTCAGTGCATTGGGGTTGATGAGCGTTGTCGCAATGAGCAAAAAGAGCAGCAGCAGGAACATAAGGTCGGTCATTGAGGCCGACGAAAAGGATTTATCAACCCTCGATCCACGTTTTATAGCCATACGTTATCCTCCTCTGAATTAAGCGTTTGTGCTCTTCGTGGTGCTCTTAGCTGGTTGGCTCAATAGGTCGAGGAACGCAATCGAATTTGCCTCCATCCTAAAGACCAACTTCTCGATACGTGCCGCCAAGTAGTTATGAAAGAAGTAGGCAGGGATACCCACAATCAAACCAGCAACCGTAGTGACCATCGCAACATACATTCCGCCAGCCAAGAGCGACATATCGACCGTGCCGCCCGCTGCCGACATCTCCATAAAGGTCTGAACCATTCCCAGCACCGTACCCAAGAATCCAATCATCGGCGCTCCACCAGCGATCGTTGCCAAGATCGGCAAGTTCTCCTCCAACTTCGACACCTCAAGGTTCGCCACATTCTCCACGGCGCTCTGCACATCGCTCATCGGGCGACCTATGCGTGAGATACCCTTCTCGATCATTCTCGCTATCGGTGTGTCATTCTCACGACACATCTCCAGCGCTGCACGAACACGTCCCTCGGTGATCAGGTCACGAATCACATTCATAAAGTCCTTGTCGATCTTGCCTGCTCGCTGGATCTCCATATAACGCTCCACGAAGATGTAGATCGTCACACCGCCCAACGCCAAGAGTGGCCACATCAACCATCCGCCCTTTGAGAATAGCTCCCATAGTCCCATCGTCTGTGTCGTCTCGCTTAGCTCTAAAGTTACATCGCTGGCTGCTGTTGCTGCCGTCTGCAAAAAGTTCATCATTGTTTTTTTATTTTTTTAGTTTATTATCTTTTTTGTTTTTTTTTGTTGTTGTTGCTGAGTAATGCTGAGTAATGCTGAGTAATGCTGAGTAATGCTGAGTAACGCTGAGTAACGCTGAGTAATGCTGAGTAATGCTGAGTAACGCTGAGTAATGCTGAGTATTGCTGAGTAACGCTGGATTGTAAGCTTGTTTAAAAAAGGGTGCTTAACCTTTAACGGCTTTTTTTGTCTCTCTTTTTCTGCTCCTCTTTTCGTTTTTTGCGCTGTTCGGCTAGTTCTGTTTTGCGTTTTCTTCGTTCATCAGCCTTTTCTGTTTTGCGTTTTCTTCGTTCCTCAGCTTTTTCGCTGTTTAGTCTAAATCGCCCTAAGAACTTCTCTCTCAGGTCTTTGAGGTTGTTGAACGACTCCTTGTAATACAATCCTAACCCCGTCTCCTGCAGACCTTGGTTCTCATCAAAACGGTCGATCGTCTGTGTGAATCCCTTCAGACGCAGCGCCCCAGCCCGATCGATGAGCCACGTGATGTACGCTTCGCCCATAAAGTTCGACACATTCTCGCTCACCGTTGCCGCCTTGTTGTCATTGACATAGTTGCCCTCCAACTCAACCAGCAACCTATTGTTAATCAACCCTTTGGAGAATCCAACATCCAACTCCTCACCCGTAAGATCCGACTCGGGACGATACCTGATTATCACATTATAGTTGCTCGACGAGAGCCAGTTACTCAGCTGATTAGTCAACAACTCAAAACCCGTTGCCGCACCTGCCGATGCGCCCAAATCTGCTCCCGTGCTCGAACCCTCGGGGATAAATGAGTTGGCCAACATCAAGTAAAAGAACTGTCTCGAAATGCTCTCCTGATCGTTCAACAGGTTGTTAAACATCGCTGTGGTCTCGCTATCTGCCGAGGGAAGATCTATCGCAAACTCCACATCGGGCTGTGTCAAATTGTCGGTCAAGCGGATGATGCAATCCACAGGCACAGCTCGTGACGACTCATCCGAAATGAGCGGCTGCAGTGAGGCTTTCAACTTATAGATCGCATCGATATTGAGCTTTGCATCGAGTGGTGAACCCGTCCACTGAATCGATGAACCAGGGTTGATCACGAAGCGTTTATTGACGATGTTCTGCAGCGTAAAGAGGTAACTTCCCTCCTCGATCGTGTAGTCGCCATAGATCTCAAACTTATTCGCCTGAGGCTCCAGCGTGAGGTTCAACTGACCCTCGCCACGCCCCTTGATGATGTCGCCAACCGTGGGGTCGATCACCAACTGAACCTCGGTGTCACTCTTAACCTGCAGCGACATATTTATAACCATCTGACCCCGTGTGCCCATATTTCGCTGACGGAAGTTACGCCGCCTATTGGTCATCACATCGACCGAGTCGGCAACCGTAGGCTTGACAAAGGTGATGAAGTCCGCCGATGAGACCACCTCTTTGTTCGAGAGCGGCATATAGAAGTGTGAACTTCCATCCGACTCAGCCGTGATATTCATCCTCACGCCCCGTTTATCGCCCGATATTTGAGCCATTCCCGAGGCTGTGACCTCACCATAAAAAACCTCGTTGTCGCTCTCCTTGGTGTTGAGCACCAGCATCTTACGGGGTAACACCCTCAGCGAGTAGCCGATGTTTGAGAGGTGTTGCAGGTTCACATCCAGATCGATCTCGCCCTCGCCGCCCCTCATATCGTCTATCGCCGCACCGTAACACTCCAATCGGTTATTTGTCGCCTTTATGTACGCCTTGGGCAGTCGATACCTCACCCCTGTGTAGGCGACTGTTGTCTCGAAATCGTCGACCGTAATATCTCCCGAGAGCACCGCCTCACGTCTCTCGCCCCGAAGTGTCAAATCTAATGTTCCGTAACCCGTGCTGTTGGTGATAACGCCACCCAACGGAGGGTCTAACAGCCCCATACTCACGCTATCTACTTGACACCTAGCGAAGTAACGCACCTCGCTCGGTATATAATAACCTCTAATCAGCGTGTCACGTGTAGCTCGCTCCTCCAAAATCAACCTCGCCCGATTGAGTTTCGAGTCCCACGTAACATCCATATCCATCGATGGTGCAGCGATGCGGTTGACCTCAACGCTATCGAGTTTAATCTGAGCCTCGACCTTTGCATCATCCAGTGCCGATGAGACCACCACCAAACCATTCGTGCGACCCTCAATGTTGTAACCAATGCGAGCGATAAAGGTCGAGAGGATCGAGAGGTCGAAATTCTTCATATCCATCCTCAGCGTATCGCTCGTGGAGCGTGATGCCTTACCGTTGATGACCATCCGCTGGTTGCGGCTCTCCGCCACAAAGTTGTCGACCTGCACACCTCGCTGGCTAATGTCGATGGTGTTGCTGTCTAGTCGCCAAATACGCTGCTGCTGCTCTATTCGTGAGGGCAACAGTTCAGCCCTCAACCTCGGTTTCTCACCCTTCGCCTCGCCCTTTTGCAGCACTAGCCGAGCCTGTAGAAGCGCTGAGATGCTGTCCGCTGGATTCTTGAAACTGCTCACAAAGCCGATCTTATTGCTCTTCGCCCCAGCCTCAATCTTTGCGCCAATGATTTGGCTCGTGCCGATGTATAGCTCCCCGAAGTTGCTCTGCATCGTGAGCGAATCGCCCCGATTGGTGAGGTGTGTATCGATACCGATGGCTAACAGCGCTTTTCGCTCCACGTACTCCGATTTGAGCCTCATATCGAAGAGGTGTTTGCTGTCGTCAAAGGTGAAGTCGAACGAGCTGTTGGTCGCAATATCGATACCGGGCGAGAGGGCTTGCGCAATGGGGTTGATGTTGCGAGCATCGATCTCTAGGGTCGATATTGGATTGTGTGCGACACGTTCGTTGTCTCCACTGCTCTTCTCGTTTCCGTTGCCTCCGTTGCCTCCGTTGCTCTTCTCGTTTCCGTTGCCTCCGTTGTTTCCGTTGTTTCCGTTGTTTCCGTTGTTTCCGTTGCCTCCGTTGTTTCCGTTGTTCCCGTTGTTCTCATCGCTTTCGCTGCTCTCTATCCACTCCAAATCTCGTTCCCGAAAGGCTTGCAGGCTTTTGTAGGGTTTATCATAGAGTGCAGGCAGATACTCCGTGAGCATACCTTTCAAGTAGCCTCTCAGCTGTGATACGCTCCGCTCCGAACTGAATTTGAGGTCGAAAAATTCGCTCGTAAGCTCCACCTTACGATCCCCCTCGGCACTCGTGGCGCTGAGCTGCAGATCTTTTGTAGCGATGCTGTCGCTGTTGAATCGATACTCGCCACTCGTTAGCTCCACACGAGCCACTCCATCCTCCACGCTCCGACCCGATGCCGAGGCTCTAAAGCGAGCCGCCATCTGAGCCAAGCTATCACGCCGATTGAGCCCCAACGCCTTAAGGTCTGCAAACGCCAAATCGACATCCACCTCACCGCCCATCACCGTTCCAATCGATCCCGAACCATCGACCGAGAGCTGCAGAGCCCGATCCTGAACCAACAGATTACCCTCGACACTATCGCCACGCATCGCTGCCGTGAGGTAGCTACTTCGCAAATTATATCCATCCAACACCACGCTCTCGATCCTGTTGCGAGTGGTGAAGTTGTGCCCACCCTTGCGCACCAAACCATCCACCTCGCTCTCGATAGTGACGCTCCCCAACCGCTCATTGTCGAGCAGTTGCCCAAGTCGGAACTCTCTAGTCGAGAGCGCACCATCCACAACCAAGCCTCCGCCCCACTCGGGACGACTAAGCTCAGCCGCAACCGCCACATCACCCAAATCACACTCCGTAGTGAAATCTATATCGCCACGCTTAACACCCCCCTCAGCCGCAATGTCGCCCCGAACAGTCACACGACCCATCTCGCCACCCATCCGCAATAGATCCTCCGCCAACTCACCCCCAAAGAGCGAACCATACAGCGCACTCACATCGCCAACGTTTGTCGTCACACCAAAGATCTTAACCTCGCTACGAAGCTGCTCAAACCGAGGCAACCCCGTGAGCTGTGCCGCCGCCGAGATATATGTTCCATCGCCATACGAAAGGTTAGTAATCTGAGCCGTTAGCTCGCTCACCGACCCCTCAATATCGAAGTCGAGATCCTCCACAATAACGCCATAGTTGACCAGAGAGGGGGCGAAGTACGCCACATCATCACTCGATAGGTAACCGCCGTTGACCTCCAGCGAGATGTTTGTGCTGTGTGTAAAATCCTTATAATCAGCCCATTTGTTGCTCGCCAACATCAACGATGGGATCGAGAGGTTACTCCACTGAGTGGTGAGCCCCATATCTGTAATCGCCAAAGCACCTTGTGTGAGGTACAACTCGCCCGACAAATTCTGAATCTGTAGTCCGCTCTGTTCCCGTGCCGTGAGGCGTTTGACATCGGTGTGTAGTGATGAGCCATCGATGGTTAGAGCTCGGACAAATCCCGAGAGGTCGTTGAGCCGAATATTTTTAATGTCGACACCATACTTTGGATCGAGGTGAGTGCGCTGCTCGATGGTGAGCCTCATATTGCTCAGGTCGACATCCTCAACCTCGATCACCATCGCCCCCTTAGGGTTGCTCCGCTCGGGTGTCAGTTTGAGTGTTATTTCACGGATATTCATCTCGCCACGTTCGGTTTGGCGAAGGTTAAGCAGCGCCCCGTTGATTGTGCTGCTGCCCAACACCAAGCGCCTCTGAGTGGGGTTGAATCCCGAAAGACGGCTCTGTAGCCTATCGACAAAGAGCAGCGTATCGGCATCGAGATCACGCACCAAGAAACCCCGTGCTTCGACAACGCCCGAGAGCGAGACATCGATGGAGCGGATCGAGACCTCAGCCGCCAAGTACTCCGATGCAAAGGTGGCTGCTTGGCGAGCCAAACGGTTCTGAACGGTTGGCAACGAGAGGATTATAGAGGCAAAAATAGGGGTGATAATCAACAACAAAATTGCTGTTGATATAATCATTCCCAATATTTTTGTAACTTTGCGCACGTATGGGGTTCAGTTTCTCGTTATATATCGATTGTGGGGCGCACTATGCAGCCCCCTCATTAACGGGCAAATTTACCAAATATATATATAAAAAAGAAATTTTATCGGATAATAATCTTTGAAAATCTATGAATAAGACAATTTTAGCGATCGAGAGCTCGTGTGATGACACCTCGGCAGCTGTTTTGAGGGGGACAACGCTCCTCTCGAATGTGATCGCCTCGCAAGCTGTCCACGTTAAATATGGAGGTGTGATCCCCGAGCTCGCCTCACGGGCGCACCAGCAGAGTATCATTCCTGTGGTCGATGCAGCGCTGCGTGATGCTGGGGTTGAGGTTGGTGATTTGGATGCAATCGCCTTCACACGTGGGCCGGGTTTGATGGGGTCGCTGTTGGTTGGGGTCTCGTTTGCTAAGGGGTTGTCGGTGTCGCACGATATTCCGCTCATTGAGGTGAACCATCTGCACGGTCACATCCTTTCGCACTTCATCGATGTTGAGGGGGAGGATCTTCGCCACCCTCAATTTCCGTTCCTCTGTCTCTTGGTGAGTGGCGGTCATAGTCAAATTGTCAGGGTCGATTCGCCGCTTAAGATGGAGATCATCGGCACAACGATAGATGACGCTGCAGGCGAGGCGTTCGATAAGTGCGCTAAGGTTATGGGGTTGCCCTATCCAGGTGGACCCGTCATCGATCGATTAGCTAAGGAGGGTAACCCCGAGGCGTTTCACTTCGCTCGCCCCCGTATCGATGGGCTGAACTACTCATTCTCGGGTCTTAAGACCTCGTTTCTATATACGTTGCGAGACAAGATGGCTCTCAATCCAAACTTCATCGAGGAGAATAAAGCCGACATCTGCGCCTCGTTGCAGAGGGCGATCACCGACATCTTGTTGGACAAACTCATCAAGGCGACCAAAGAGCTGGGTATCAAAGAGATAGCGATCGCTGGAGGTGTCTCGGCAAACTCAGGACTGAGGGATGCAATAACTCTTGCGGGCAAGCGCCGTGGATGGAGCACCTATCTTCCGCCCTTTAAGTTCACCACCGACAACGCTGCGATGATCGGCATCTCGGGGCTCTACAACTTCGAGGCTGGACACCGCTCAACGCTCGATGTCGCCCCAGCAGCACGCTACGAACAGCTGCTGTAAAAAAACTCAGCAAAAAAACTCAGCAAAAAAAGCACAGCAAAAAAGCACAGCAAAAAAGCACAGCAAAAAACTCAGAAAAATTACTCAGCCTTACTCAGTAATGCTCAGTTTTTCTCAGCTTTTGCTTGATGGTTTTTTCAGCTCTTCGAGCTGACACCCTCTGGGGATTTTTTTTTTGAAAAATCCCTTTTAACGAGGGAGGGCGGCTCAGCGGTGGTCGCTGTTGTACTGCCTTTCAGGCGGAGCAGGGGGAGCTCCCCCTGCACGAGCGGGCGATACTTCGTATCGCTGTTTAGCGGTGAGCTACTCAGTCTTACTCAGCCTTACTCAGTCTTACTCAGTCTTACTCAGTCTTACTCAGTCTTACTCAGTCTTACTCAGTCTTACTCAGTCTTACTCAGTCTTACTCAGTAATACTCAGCCTTACTCAGTAATACTCAGCCTTACTCCACAGTGTCGCACAGCAAGCAGTGCAGAGCATAGAGCTCGTGATCGCCCTGCGAAACGTGGCCAAGCATAAGATCCTCGTCACTCATCTCATCCGTGATTGGGGCTGAGAGCAGAGGGTCATTTTCGAGATGTTGAGGGGTAAAGTGTTCCATTTGAGTGTCAATTTGAGCCATAGGCAGAGATAGTGTTTATAGATGTCTAATTGTGTGATTTGCATATATAACGCCCCTTCACTTAAACTTATTGCACAGCAACGGGATAAAGATTTGGCGAAAAAGAATTTTTATTCTATCTTTGTGGCAATATGGAGAATTTTGTAGTTAGTGCTCGTAAGTACCGCCCTGCAACCTTTGCGACAGTGGTGGGTCAGAACCACATCACATCTACGCTGAAAAATGCAATAGAGCGTGGTCAGTTGGCTCACGCCTATCTCTTCTGCGGTCCTCGTGGCGTGGGTAAGACCACCTGTGCACGTATCTTCGCTAAGAGCATCAACTGCTTAAACCCTGTGGGGAGCGAGGCGTGTGGTGTGTGTGAATCCTGCAGAGGGTTTGACGAGGGGCGAAGTATGAATATCCACGAACTCGATGCAGCAAGCAACAACTCGGTGGAGGATATTCGCTCGCTGATTGAGCAGGTGAGGATCATACCTCAGGTGGGTCGCTACTCGCTCTTTATCATCGATGAGGTGCATATGCTCTCCACAGCGGCGTTCAACGCCTTTCTTAAGACACTCGAAGAGCCTCCAGCTCACGCAATATTTATCTTGGCGACTACTGAGCGACACAAGATCTTGCCGACAATCCTGTCGAGGTGTCAATGTTATGATTTCAATAGAATACGTGTTGAGGATGGTGCGGAGTACTTGCGTTATATAGCTAATCAAGAGGGTGTTACGATCGATGATGAGTCGCTCAATTTGATCGCTCAAAAGGCGGACGGCGGTATGCGTGACGCACTCTCGATGTTCGATAAGGCGGTCTCGTTTGGAGGTCGTGATCTTGGGTATAAGTTGGTGGCTCAGAGCCTCGGTGTGGTCGATTATGAGACCTATTTCCGTGTTACGGATCAGATTCTTGGGGGCGATTATAGCTCGGCACTCATTACGCTCGATGAGGTTCTCAGCGCTGGATTTGGCGTGGGGTCGTTCCTCTCGGGGTTGGCTCGACATCTACGTAACTTGTTGGTTGCCAGCGATGCAAATACACGCCACCTGTTGGAGCTCACGGCGGATATGATGGAGCGGTATGGGCGACAGAGCGCCAGCTGTACGATTGAGTTCCTCTTTGGGTCGATCGATATATTGGCGAAGATAGATGGGGAGCTGAAACGCTCGTCAAACCAACGGTTGCTGTTGGAGCTGGGGTTGATGAAGATGTCGACTCTCGGTCAAAAAAAAAATAGGTGAGTGTGACCCCTTCACGGAGGCAGCGCTACCGAAACTAGAGAAGAGAGAGCCGCAAGGGGTTCAGCCAAAAGCAGAGCAGGTTACACAGCAAGCTACACAGCCGATTGCTGAACAGCTTAAACAGCCGATTGCTGAACAGCTTACACAGCCGATTGCTGAACAGCTTAAACAGCCGATTGCTGAACAGCTTAAACAGCCGATTGCTGAACAGCTTACACAGCCGATTGCCGAACAGCTTACACAGCCGATTGCTGAACAGGTTACACAGCCGATTGCCGAGCCGATTACTCAGCAAGCAGCTCAGCAGCCAGCCGCAAAACGCAAGTCGAGGTTCAGTCTGAGTGCAGCGATGAGGGGCGAGAGCGGCAAGGCGGCAGCGGAGGAGCAGGGCGAGGAGCGGAGGCGTTACGACCCCGAGGCAGAGACGAAGTTGTTGGCGGCTAAGGGTCAGATAGTGACGATGTTAAAGGGGTGGCGACCAAGGTTCTTGCCGCTGTTTGAGCTGATGAAGGTGGCGGGCAGCACAATATCGATTGCGTCGCCAAGTGAGGATTTGAAGGCTGAAATATTGCGCAACGAGATTGAGTTAGTGGGCAAGATCGTGAAGTTAGCGATGTTGGATGGCGTGGTTGATTTGGCGATCTCGGTCGATGAGTTCATCGAGTCGAAACGCCCCGTGAGGTTGGAGGATCGAATCATACACTTCGGCAAGGTGAACCCCGTGTTGGCGGAGCTAACCGAGGCGCTCGATCTGCAAGTAGACGGTTAGGAATTATGAATTACGCATTAAGAATTAAGAATTAAATTAATATATGTCAAAGAAGAATTTTATTGAGGAGTTGGAGTGGAGAGGTATGATTCATACAGCTACACCAGGTGCTAAGGAGCAGTTAGCTAAGGAGTTAACAACAGCATATTTAGGAATTGACCCTACGGCAGATTCGCTGCATATCGGTCACTTGGTGGGTGTGATGATCCTAAAACATTTTCAAGTGTGTGGTCACCGCCCGATCGCTTTGATCGGTGGCGCAACAGGAATGATTGGCGACCCGAGCGGTAAATCACAGGAGCGTAACTTGTTGGATGAGGCTACGTTACGTCACAATCAGCAGGCTATCAAGAATCAGCTCTCTAAGCTCATCGACTTCGATTCAGATGCTCCGAACGCTGCAAAGATGGTCAACAATTACGATTGGATGAGCGGTATCTCGTTCCTTGAGTTTATCCGTGACATCGGCAAGATGATTACGGTGAACTATATGATGTCTAAGGATTCAGTTAAGAAACGATTCAGCGGCGAGGGTGACGGAATGTCGTTCACGGAGTTTACTTATCAGTTGGTGCAGGGTTATGACTTCTTGCATCTATTTGAGAATGAGGGGTGTACGCTACAGCTCGGAGGCTCGGATCAGTGGGGTAACATCACCACAGGTACGGAGCTTATTCGCCGTAAGTTGGGTCGTGAGGCGCACGGTATCACCTGTCCACTAATCACTAAGGCGGACGGCACTAAGTTTGGCAAGACGGAGAGCGGCAACGTGTGGCTCGATAGTCGTTACACATCGCCATATAAGTTCTATCAATTTTGGATCAACGTGAGTGATGAGGATGCAAAGCGTTACATTCGTATCTTCACAATGTTGGATCAGCCAACGGTTGAGGAGTTGACAACAGCACACGAGGCTGAGCCACACAAGCGTATCCTTCAGCAGCGCTTGGCGGATGAGATCACCACGATGATTCACTCAGCTGAAGAGTTGGAGCGAGCTAAACAGGCATCGTCAATTTTGTTTGGAGGCGCTACTGCTGAGGCACTTATGAGCCTCGATGAGCAGACTCTGTTGCAGGTTTTTGAGGGTGTTCCTCAGTTCACTGTCTCACGTGAGGCGTTGGGTTCATCGTTTGTGGATCTGTGTGTGGAGAGCGCTAAGGTCTTTGCGAGCAAGGGCGAGTGCCGCAAGTTGATCGCTGGCGGTGGTGTCTCGATGAACAAGGCTAAGGTTACAGACCCAGCGGCAGCTGTCGAGGCTAGCGAGTTGGTGGCGGATAAGTATATAATTGTTCAGCGAGGCAAGAAGAATTACTACCTGCTGAAGTTTGAGTAGAGCGATGAGAAACTACAAAATAACCCTAGAGAGGATGGAGTTTAGAGCCAACCACGGTTGCTACGACCTAGAGCAGGTTGTGGGCAACCGTTTCTCCGTGGATCTGAAGATCACAACTCATCTTCCCGAAAATGATGACGTAACCGAGGCGGTGAACTATTTGGAGGTCTACGAAACGGTTGCGGAGCAGATGAAGGTGACACGTAGAACGATCGAGGCGGTGGCGAAGCAGATCAACGAGGCGGTGATGGCGAGGTTTGAGGCTGTATATAAAATCGAGTGTAAAGTATCGAAACTTGCTCCACCATTGGGCGGCAAAGTGGCGAGCGTGAGTGTAGAGGTAAAGAGAACAAGAGAGAGAAGAATATAGGTTAAATAATACCCGATCGGGTCTATTTATACCCGAAAAGGTATAAATAAAAAAGAAAATTCATTATGAGCGGTACACCATCAACGAGCGGTAGTTCAGTAAAGTTTAGCTCCAAGCTAGCAACAGTATTAGTAGCGGCAGGTTGCTCTGTCGGACTTGGAAACATTTGGCGATTCCCATACATCGCTGGAGAGGGCGGAGGAGCAGCATTTGTGATACTCTATATATTGTGTATCGTGTTGATCGGTCACCCGATTATGATCGCTGAATTTGCGGTAGGTCGCTCGGCACACAAGAGCGCTGTGGGTGCATATCGTGACTTGGGCGGCAGCAAATGGACACCGCTCGGGTATAATGGAGTGCTCACAGCCTTCATAATTATGGGTTTTTATTATGTAGTGTCGGGCTGGACGGCGGACTATCTGGTCGCCTCGGTATCGGGTGAGCTGGCGACATACAGCACCGTGGATGAGTATAAAGATCTCTTCAATAGCTTTGTGACGCACCCGTGGAAACCCGTTATCTTTACGTGGATCTTCGTCTTGGTGAACCATATAATCATCGACTTGGGTGTGGCGAAGGGTCTCGAAAGGGTCGCTAAAGTGTTGATGCCGATGCTCTTTGTGATACTTATCTTGTTGGCTGTCAACTCGATAACACTTCCCAACAGCTGGGACGGAGTGCTCTTCTTCATCAAACCCGACTTCACGAAGATTACACCTCAGGTGGTGCTTACGGCTGTGGGACAGATGTTCTTCACACTCTCGATCGGTCTTGGTGCGCTTGTTGCCTACGGCTCATACATCCCTAAGGAGGCTGACCTTCGCAAGACCGCTACACAGGTCACGATCCTCGACACACTCGTTGCGATCTTGGCTGGTTTCATCATCTTCCCTGCAGCGGCAAGTGTCGGTATCGAGCCAAATGCAGGTCCAGCGTTGGTGTTCCAGACGTTGCCAGCGATCTTTAATTCGCTGCCTATGAGCTCGTTGTGGTCATCGATATTTTTCCTATTGTTGGTCGTTGCAGCACTCACATCAACAATGTCGCTCCACGAAGTTGTGACGGTCTACCTGATGGAGGAGCACGGACTAACTCGACGTGTGAGTACATATATAACATCGATCGGTGTCTGTATCTTGAGCTCGATCGCCTCGATGTCACTGGGTGTGTTGAGCGACTGGACAATATTCGGCTTGACAATATTCGATGCAATGGACTACCTCACCGCAAATATAATGTTGCCCGTCGGTGGATTCGTAACAGCAATATTTGTCGGCTGGTTCCTGCAACGATCTATATTCGATGACGAGATCACAAACTCAGGTAAAATCAAAAAGGGAGACCTGCCGTTCCTATACTTCTCAATCCGCTACATCTGCCCAATCGCAATCTTCATTATGTTCTTGGACAACCTTAATATTTTGTAAATCAAACAGTTATGAAACGAGTAATATCAACACCCAACGCCCCAGCGGCTGTGGGTCCTTATTCACAGGCTATCGAGGCTAATGGAACGCTATATGTATCGGGTCAGATCCCTTTGAACCCCGCTACGGGCGAGTGCGCTGTGGGCATCGAGGCTCAGGCGACACAGGCTCTCAACAACGTCAAGGCTATTGTCGAGGCGGCTGGCTACGAGCTTACTGATGTGGTTAAGACCACCGTTCTGTTGGACGACATCGCTAACTTTGCTGCTGTGAATGCGATCTATGCAACATACTTCGTGGAGGATAAACCTGCTCGGGCTTGCTACGAAGTGGCTAAATTGCCGCTTGGTGTGATGGTCGAGATCGAGGTGATCGCTGCTAAGTAGTTCGATTGAGATGTTGTGCAGTGATGGAGGGATTGGCGGAGCAATTTCTGAGCTATATGGAGCTGCAACGCCGCTGCTCACCACTCACTCTGCGCAACTACATACACGACATAACGCTATTTGAGCAGTGGTTAGCCTCTCGGGAGCAGCCCAAGAGGTTGGAGGAGGCGACAACGGCTGAGATCAGAGCGTGGATAATTTACAGACTGGAGGGGGACGAGGCGAACGCTTTGTCACCCCTCTCTGCTGCATCTATGAACCGAGCATTGGCGACCCTCAGGTCGATGTATCGCTATGCCGAGGAGCGAGAGATTGTGGAGCGAAACCCCACACGAGCCGTAAAACCCTTGAAAGCCCCCAAGCCGTTGGCGCACTTCGTCCCCGAGGCGAAGATGGCTGAGGTGACTGCAGGTGGTGCAAAGGGCTCAGGGGGCGCTGAGGTCACGGTGGCGGCAGTGGCGGCAGCTGAGGATCTGACGCTCGACCGTGATGCTTTGATTGTCGAGTTTCTCTACTTAACGGGGTTGCGTCTTTCGGAGGTTGCCGCCATACGTCTGAGCTCCTTTTCATCTGATTATCAACAGTTAAAGGTTGTTGGCAAGGGTGGCAAGGAGCGCATCGTGCCGATCGTCCCCTCGCTACGCCAAAAAATTTTATCACACATTTCGCAAAATAAAGAGCGATTAATTTGCATAAGAGCATCTAATTCTCTATTTTTATCAAACCGAGGCAGCGCCCTCTCCACCTCATCGATCTACAGGATCGTGCGGAGGCGGTTGAGCGAGGCTGAGGTGACGGGGCGAAAGAGCCCGCACGTGTTGCGGCACACCTTTGCAACGCACCTTCTGAACCGAGGGGCGGACATAAGGGTGATACAGGAGCTGTTGGGGCACTCATCGCTACAGGCGACCGAGCGCTACACGCACAACTCGCTGAGCAGCCTGCGGAGGGTCTATAAAAAGGCACACCCGAGAGGTTAGTTATGAGGGGAGCTAGCTCCCTTTTAGCAGGCTAACGCAAGTGAGTTGCCCACAGCTGTTGGGCGATACGAAGTATCGCCTCGCTCCTGCAGGGGAGCTCCCCTGCTCCGCCTGAAAGGCAGTACGCAATGGAGCAGAGCAAGCAAACGCCCTCCCTCATAAAAGGGATTTTTCAAAAAAAAATCCCCAGAGGACGGCGGCTCGAAGAGGCGCAACGGATGCTGCGGTGGATGCTGAGTAGGGCTGAGTAAGACTGAGTAGGGCTGAGTAGGGCTGCGGTGGATGCTGCGTAAGGCTGAGTAGGGCTGCGGTGGATGCTGAGTAAGAGTGAGTAGGGCTGCGGTGGATGCTGAGTAGGGCTGAGGATAAATTTGAGAAAAACCCGACTGGGGCGGATGCTCACGGTCGTTAAACGAGTATTAACTATAAAAATTTTGAGTTATGGATGTTAAGATTCAATCAGTAAAGTTTGATGCCGATGCAAAGCTATTGGCGTTCGTAGAGGCTAAGATGACAAAATTGGAGCGTTTCGCTGACCGTGCTACAGGTGCGGATGTGATAATGAAGCTAGATAAAGATCACGAAAAGGGTAACAAAGTGGTGACAATCACACTTCGTGTACCGGGTGACGAGCTTGTGGCGGAGTCACGTGCGAAGAGCTTTGAAGAGGCTATAGATGAGGATATTGAGGCTCTTAAGCGACAGCTGGAGCGAGTGAAAAATAAGTAGTGGGGTGGGGCGACTGAGTATTTTTCTGAGTAAGGCTGAGTAGAGCTGAGTAATTTCTGAGTAAGGCTGAGTAATTTCTGAGTAAGGCTGAGTATTTTCTGAGTAAGGCTGAGTATCTTCTGAGTAAGGCTGAGTATTTTCTGAGTAGGGCTGAGGGCAGCTAACTCAGTGATACTCAGCCTTACTCAGAAGATACTCAGAAGATACTCAGAATTATTCAGCTCTACTCAGAATTTACTCAGAGAGTACTCGGAAAATTACTCAGAGGCGACCAAGCTCCACAATCAAACAAAAAACGATGCCAACAGATTCAAAGATAAAACACGACATTCTCAGCAGGGTAAGGGCTCTTTACCTCTTCTTCATACTCCTCGGCGCACTTCTGTTGCTGAGGATCTTCTATGTGCAACTATTCTCGGTGGAGGTGGCGACAAATGCGGAGAAGATCTATGGTCGTATCTTTCACAGCCAAAGCGTTCGGGCGCACCGTGGCTCGATCCTGTCGAGGTCGGGCGAGCCGTTGGCAACATCGATTCTGAGGTATCAGGTGGAGATGGATTTCGGCAGCGAGGGGTTCGATTCGCTCGACACTTATTACCGCCAAACAGATTCCCTCTCGAAACTCCTGTCGGCCTACTTCAAGGATCGATCGGTGGCGCAATACCGCAATATGTTTCGCCAAAAGCGCAAGGAGTGTTATCAACTTAAGTATCGAAAAGATAGCTTGATACGCCGCTCAGAGGGTTGGTTCGATAGGATCATCGACTTTGTGAGGGGCGAGCAGATGCTCTCGATCAAACTCTATGACACCATCCGTAACCACCGTCCTGTGAAGATCTTACCTCGTGAGATCGACTACTCCGAGTGGCAGACGTTGCGCAAATTTCCGATCCTAAATTGGAATATGGGTATGACCTACAACCTTGTCGACAGGGACGATAGGGTCTACGCTCAGGCTGGTTTGGCGAGGCGAACGATTGGCGAGATCAAGGCGGACAGAGGCGATGACTACGGAATTGAGAAGGTCTACAACGATGTGCTGCAGGGTGAGGATGGCGAGGTGTTGAGGCAACGTATCGCACGAGGTTTTTATGGACGTGTGGTTGGTGGCGAGAGCCGTGATGCTGTGGATGGGGATGATGTGGTGACCACCATCGATATTGAGCTGCAGGATGTGGCGACACGGGCGCTACGCAAACAGCTCACGGAGCAGCAGTCGGTGTGGGGTACAACGATCATTATGGAGGTGGAGACGGGCGACATTTTGGCGATTGCGAATCTCGATCGATTAGCCGATGGGCGCTATGCGGAGCAGCGAAATCGGGCGATTGGTGCACGTGCCGAACCAGGGTCGACATTTAAGTTGGCGGCGGCGATGGCGCTATTAGATGTCGCTCAGATGCCTGTGACGGAGAGTTATGACTCGGGAAATGGAGACCGAATAAGGGTGGGTAAGACACGTGTGCAGGATTCGCACAGGGGCTACTCTCAGGTGACGATCCGAACAGCTTTCGAGCAGTCGTTGAATGGTTTCTTCGCTCAGGCGGTCTACGAAAATTTCAAGAGCGACCCATCGAGATACACCGACTTCTTGCAACATCTACACCTCGATCGCCCTGTGGGGTTGGAGCTCTTTGGCGAGCCAGCACCGAGACTTCCTCGTCAGGGTATGGATATTTGGTGGCCAGAGGTTACGTTGGTCAATATGGCGTACGGTTACGGTGTGGAGCTCACCCCGATACAGACCTTAACGCTCTATAACTCAGTGGCTAACAATGGGCGGATGGTCGCTCCACGGCTCGTGAAGGAGATACGCCGCAACGGCAAGACTATAGAGCGATTCCCCACACGGACACTTGTCGAGAGGGTCTGTTCACGCCCTACGCTCGACACGCTGAGGAGCTATCTTCAGAATGTCTGTGACAACGGAACGGCGGAGTATTATCTCGGTCGGTTCGATGGATTCAAGGCTGGGGCTAAGACGGGCACGGCTCAGTTTGCGCAGGATGGGTATCAATATCGGGATGGTTATTACCTCGGTACGTTGGTCGGTTTTATGCCTGCCGACAAGCCTAAGTATAGCGTTATAACGGTGATGCTCAAAGCCCCTGGGCGTGGTCGGACGATCTACGGAGGCGGAATGGCGGGACCCGTGGTGAGGGATGTGATGCAGAGCCTCTACAACCAAGAGCACGAGTGGCACATAAGGCTCGACACGATGAAGAGCCGTGACTATCCACGTGAGTTGAAGGGTGGCGATATGGAGGCGATCGAGCGTGTGGCGAGACGATTGACACCCGAGCGGATCAAAAATAGAGATGGCGAGGGCTGGGGTCGGCTGGTGCGTGATGAGGGCGATTCGACACTGAGCGCACGAATTGAGAGGGTCGAGGTGGAGAGTGGGGTGATGCCTAGTGTCTATGGAATGGGGCTGAGAGATGCACTCTTTATACTTGAGAATCAGGGTCTTAAGGTCTCGGTCGAGGGGTCGGGGCGTGTTTGGCGACAGAGCATTAAGGCTGGGTCAGCTATCAAATTTGGGACTGGTGTAACGATATATTTGAAGTAGATATGCAGTTAAGTTTACTATTGCAGGGCGAGGCGGCCCAAGTCGTTGGCTCAGCGGATTGTGATGTTTCGCAGCTCACTTATGATTCACGCTCTGTGGAGGCGGCGAGCTGTTTTTTTGCTGTTGTGGGTGCGGTGGCTGATGGTCACAACTTCATCGAACAGGCGATTGATCGTGGGGCTCGGGCGGTGGTTTGCGAGCGGCTGCCTAGCGAGCTGCGTGAGGGTGTGAGCTACGTTGTGACGGATGATGTGAATCGGACGATGGGGCGCTGTAGCGCAAATATTTATGACAACCCGAGCCGTGAGATCGAGCTTGTGGGGGTGACGGGGACGAACGGCAAGACCACTACGGCGACACTCTTGGCGGATCTATTTCGTGAGTTGGGTTTCAAGACGGGGCTGATCTCGACGGTGAGTTACCGCATTGGCGAGAGGCTCTACAACTCGACACACACCACGCCCGATGCGATACGTCTCAATCGAATGTTGCGTGAGATGGTGGACGAGGGGTGTGCCTACTGCTTTATGGAGGTCTCGTCACACGCTGTGGTGCAGCGCCGTATCGAGGGGCTGGAGTTTCGGGGGGCGATCTTCTCCAACTTGACACACGACCATCTGGATTATCACGGCACCTTTGCGGAGTATATAAAGGCTAAGAAGCGGCTGTTTGATGGGCTCTCGAAGGGGGCGTTTGCGCTGACGAATATCGATGATAGGAATGGCGAGGTGATGGTTCAGAACTGCCGTGCGGAGGTTGTGCGTTACTCGTTGCGAAGTATGGCTGATTTTCGGGCGAGGGTCGTGGAGCAACATATTGACGGGATGCTGCTGCAGATTTGTGGCGTGGAGGTGTGGGCTCAGCTCTTGGGTCGATTCAACGCTTATAACCTCTTGGCGGCTTATGGAACGGCTCGTATGCTGGGCTTTAGGGAGGATGAGATACTCTTGGCTATCAGTAGGTTACGCCCTGTGAGCGGCAGGTTTGAACACTTCGAGGCTGGGGGTCGCACGGTGATTGTCGACTATGCTCACACGCCCGATGCACTCACGAGTGTCCTCAGCACGATTGGCGAGTTGAGACGTGAGGGTCAGCAGCTGATAACGGTGTGCGGTTGTGGCGGAGATAGAGATAGAACAAAGCGCCCCGAGATGGCTCGAATAGCGTTGGAGGGCTCAACGATAGCGATCTACACATCGGACAACCCTCGCACCGAAGAGCCCTCAGCAATCATTGCCGAGATGATCGAGGGTGTTGCCGACCGCAAGATCGAGGGGCACAAATGGGTCAAGATCCAAGATAGGCGTGAGGCGATAGCGATGGCGGCGATGCTGAGCCGAGAGGGCGACATAATACTGATCGCTGGCAAGGGGCACGAGACGTATCAGATCATCGGCACGGAGCGACAGCACTTTGACGATCGAGAGGTGGCGAGGGAGCTACTTTTTCAGTTATGAGTTATGAGTAACTCCTAACTCATAACTCCTAACTCCTAACTCCTAACTCCTAACTAAAGCAGTGCGAACGTCAGCTCGCCAATTTGGGGCAGCTTCTTACCACGCTTATATTGAGTGATCACGAGGCGGTAGCGCTGCGCTGGCTCGACATTAAACATCGCCTCAAAGTGCACCTTCATCGCTGCATCCCTCTTGGCGATTACGACCCACTCACCGTCAACCTTAGCCTCGATCTGAAACGCCTCGATCGGGTCGAAGTGGTTGTGTCCAGCTCCACAGACAACCTTATTGAACCGCTCCTTGCGACCAAAATCTAGCGTTATCGTTGGACGATCATCACCCTGCTCGGGCTGCCACACCGTGAAGAGATCAGCATCGAGCGTACTCCTCACATCGAAACCCTTAGCTGTAGTCGATGCCTCGGCACGAACCGCCGCATTGGGCTTGCTCTCAGTGGCTAAACTCTTGAGCGGTGCAGGTTTAACCCACCTCTCGCCAATCTCCTTGAGGCGCTGCATCACATTCTCATCCATCCGACCATCAGCGTTGGGCGCAGCGTTGAGTAGATAGTTTGCATAACGAGAGTTGCAGAAGTTCAACTCGCTCAAAATCAGATCCAACGACCGCAGGGGCAACGTCTCATATCCAGCCTCCCAAAACCACGTTGGCTGCAACGTTGGACCCTGTTGCGAAGGTATCGTGTTGTCATAAGGACAGTGCTGTCCGTGGGTCGCTTCGTAGTGAACTAGCTGTGTCACAGAGCGATCGGTCTTGCAGCTGTGGTTTATCACCAAACAGTTGGGTTGCAGCGAGTGGATATGGTCGGCTAGTGTCGAGTAGGGAATATCGTTAAACGTTGGGCTCTTGCCCCAAATTGACCCCCAGCCATCGATCACCAAACACTCGATCTCGCCATAATTGGTGAGCAGCTCGGTAAGTTGCGCCTTGGTGAACTCGATGTCGGCAGCCGTCACAGCACCCTTCTCGATGCCCTGAGTGCGATCCCACACCGAGAAGTATAGACCAACCTTGATCCCCTCACCACGGAAAGCATCGACATACTCACGCACAATGTCGCCCCTGTATGGGCTGCTCGCCACATCATATTCGGTCACAGCGCTGTCCCACAGACAGAACCCATCGTGGTGTTTGGTGGTGAATACGGCGTACTCCATCTTTGCCGATTTAGCGCCCCGAGCCCACTGCTTGCAGTCGATATTTTGGGGGTTAAACGACTTGGGGTCGTGGTTCGGTTTCGCCCACTGCTCAGCGTGGATCGTGCCCATATTGTAGTGAATAAACATACCGAAGCGGTTGTTCAAGAAGTTGAGAACAGGGTCGCTCTCGGTTCGGCAGCAGGCTGTGGTGAGCAACACTGCCGCAATCAATAAAAGGTTTCGTCTCATTTTAGGTTAGGAGTTTATGAGTTATGAGTTATGAGTTATGAGTTATGAGTTATGAGTTATGAGTTATGAGTTATGAGTTATGAGTTATGAGTTATGAGTTATGAGTTATGAGTTATGAGTTATGAGTTAGGGGATCTTGACATTATATATAAGGTGTTCGAGCCCCTTGATGAAGTTGCGTTTGCCGAGTTTTGGCGAGTAGACATACATATCGATTGTGACTACATCGTCGCCCACCAGCGTTGAGTAGCTCACAAATGGGCCGCCCATAAAGTCGTTCGCCACGTTCCACAGACCCCTGAGCTCAACCCATACACGCCCATCGATGCTGTAGCTCTTCGTGTCGGGGGTGTACTCCTCTACGGTGGTCATATACGACCCATCGACTGGGCCGGGGATCTTTGCGGCGTATCTGTTTCGTGCCGCTGTGAGCTGCTCGACCGAGAGAGCACGTGTGCCGCCAACGGCTGGGTACTTATATATGAAAAAACCTTGGCTCGCTGTGGGGTACTCATACGAAATCCAGACAAAGTCATCGAGCTCATTGCGCAAGGAGTAGCCCTCGGGGATCGACATCTCGAACCCAAACTTATCGCTGATGAGCGCCTCCAACGACTTCACGCCAAACTTCTTGCCGTAAGCTACCGCCCGATCTCGCTCCGCCGCCTCCAACACCTCGACCAACTTATCTCGATTTTGACCTATATAATTTGTCACCGTGCTGTCCGAGCCGCCCTGCACCGTGATGACGATTTGAGGCGTGGCGTGTAGGTTATACTGCACCGATGCCGAGGTCTTTGTGGCGTTGGGGTTGACGATGGTGCGCAGGATGTTTCGGTGGCGCAAGACGAGGTTGTCGTAGCCCAATTCGGTGACACGCAACACATCAAAAATCGGCTCAGATTGCTGTAGGTAGGGGACATCGGCACGAAATATGGTGCGGAGTGTATCGCCCAAAGCACCCTCCCACTGAGGCTGATTGCTCACCACGATGAGTTCGTAGGGAGAGCCTTGCGAAGAGACCTCGTTATTGCTCACAATGCGAAAAGCGTCACAACTAACGGAAATAATGGCGAGGCTGAGGGCTAAGAAGATGGTGCGTATATCTCTCATAATTTTTAAAAATTCAAATTGTTATAGACAAAGATATTGTTTTATTTCGGAAAATCAGTAAATTTGTGCTTTAAATATCTATTAAAATGAGGTTTCGTCCCCCAAAATTCATCCGCCGATTGATGCCCGATCTGCTCTGGGAGCTCCAGAGTAGCGATTCGGTCTACCTCACCTTTGATGATGGGCCGACCCCCGGTATCACCGAGTGGATACTCTCCATACTCGACAAGTACGATGCCAAAGCGACATTCTTTCTCTTGGGTCGAAATGTCGAGATGTACCCCGAGCTCTACCGCCGAATAGTCGACGCAGGGCACGCTGTGGGTAACCATACATATTCGCACCAAAAGGGGTGGAAGATGACACTCGAACGTTATGTGGAGGATGTAGACTTCGCTGGTGGGCTCATCAAGAGCAACCTGTTTCGTCCGCCCTACGCTCAGATCACACCCTCTCAGACACGATTCTTGGCGCAACGTTATCGGCTGATTATGTGGGACGTGCTCTCTCGTGACTACTCCAATAAGGTTAGTCCCGAGGGGTGTTTGCGCAATGTGACACGTTATGTTGAGGCGGGTTCGATCGTGGTGTTTCACGATAGCGAGAAGGCTTTTCCGAATATGAGCTACGCACTGCCAAAGGTGCTAAAACTCATCAAGGCAATGGGGCTAAAGTGTAGATCAATAGAGATTTAAGATGAAGATAGTTGTAGCGATAACCGCCGCAAGCGGTCAGATTTATGCCTCGCAACTCCTCTCGCTCTTGGTGGCGGATGAGGCTGTTGAGAGGGTGGCTGTGGTCTATAGCCGACGGGCTGTGGAGGTGGCTGAGTATGAGGGTGTTGAGTTGCCTCAATCGCCCAAAATTATGCGTTATGAATGTGACGATATGTTCGCCTCGATAGCGAGCGGCTCGGCGGCGTGGGACTCGATGGCGATTGTTCCTTGCAGCGTGGGGACGATGAGCCGCATCGCCACAGGTGTGTCAGATTCACTCATAACACGTGCGGCAGATGTGATGCTCAAGGAGCGGCGGCGCTTGGTCGTTGTGGTGCGTGAGACACCGTTGTCGCTAATACACCTGCGCAATATGGTCTCGCTCACCGAAGCAGGGGCTGTAGTGATGCCCGCCTCGCCAAATTTCTACGGCTCACACAGCGACATCGACTCACTCTGTATGACCCTATCGAGCCGTGTCGCCTCAATGCTCGGCGCTGTCGGCAACGTCGAAGCGTGGAGTGGCGAAAAAAAATCGATATAAAGGTGTGGAATTGAGCGAAAAACACTATCTTTGTCGATTGAGAAATCTGTTTAAGATTTTCTCACTTAAACAGATTCAGAGAAATCTTTTAAACTAAAATATTATTATGGCTACAACAGCTGATATTAAGAATGGAATGTGTATCGAGTTGGATCGCAAGACCTATCAAATCATCGAATTTCAACACGTGAAACCCGGTAAGGGTCCAGCGTTTGTGCGCACTAAGTTGAAGAACTTGGAGAATGCACGTGTGGTGGATAACACCTTCTCGGCAGGCTCGAAGATCGAGATCGTGCGTGTGGAGCGTCGTCCATATCAATTCACTTATGAGGATGATTTGGGTGCTCACTTTATGCACACGGAGACATTTGAGGAGATCAACATCGACAAGAACCTCATCACAAATTATGATTTGATGGCTGATGGTCAGATCGTTGAGGTTATGTTCCACACAGAGAAGGAGGCGGTTTTGTCAGCGGAGTTGCCCCCGATCGTAGATATGGAGGTGACCTACACCGAGCCAGGTGTAAAGGGCGACACAGCATCGACAAACTCATTGAAACCAGCGACAGTCAACACAGGCGCAACAGTGCGTGTACCGCTGTTCATCAATACAGGCGACAAGATCCGTGTAGATACTCGCACACGTGAGTACTACGAGCGCATCAAGTAAGAGGCTATCAAGGGCTGAGTAAGAGCTGAGTAGCGCTGAGTAGGGGCTGAGTAAGGCTGAGTAAGGGCTGAGTAAAACTGGGGAGACTCAGCCTTACTCAGCCCTTACTCAGTCTTTCTCAGTCTTACTCAGAAAGACTCAGCGCTACTCAGCCTTACTCAGCCCTTACTCAGTCTTTCTCAGTCTTACTCAGAAATACTCAGCGCTACTCAGCTCTTACTCAGTCTTACTCAGTCTTACTCAGTCTTACTCAGTATTACTCAGCAAAAAAAAAATTGGCCAGCAAGGGAAAACCAAGCTAGCCAACTAAAAAATATCTACCGAGAGAGCCTACTCAGCAACAACGCTCAAAGCTACAGTAGCCTTCACCTCACGGTGCAAACGTACCGATACCTCATACTCGCCTACGGTCTTGATCGAATCAACTGTGATCGACTTGCGGTCAACCTCAACACCCTTAGCACCCAACGCCTCAGCGATCGCTGCAGATGTTACTGTTCCGAACAACTTGCCCTCCTCAGCCTTAGCCGAGATTGTGATAGGCAATGAAGCCAACTTCTCTGCCAACGCCTGTGCATCAGCCAAGATCTTTGCATCCTTGTGAGCACGCTGACGAAGATTCTCCGCCAATACCTTCTTTGCAGAAGATGTTGCTGACTTTGCAAATCCCTGAGGGATTAGGTAGTTATTAGCGTAACCAGGCTTTACATTCACGATGTCGTTTGCGTATCCTACACCCTCGACATCCTTTACCAAAATAATCTCCATTTGTCTAAAGCCTCCTTATTATTTCATACAATCGGTTACGAATGGCAAAATCGCCAAGTGACGTGCACGCTTTACAGCCTGAGCCACCTTCTTCTGGAACTTCTGTGAAGTACCTGTCAAACGGCGAGGAAGGATCTTACCCTGCTCGTTGAGGAACTTCTTCAAGAACTCACCATCCTTGTAATCTACATACTTAATACCTAGCTTCTTAAAGCGACAGTACTTCTTCTTCTTAACGTCAACGGTTACTGGGTTCAAGTAACGGATCTCTGACTGTGGTCTGTTGTCTGCCATTTTTTACTCCTCCTGCTTGTTTGAAAGTTTTGCACGACGACGAGCTGAGTACTCAACTGCATACTTGTCTTGCTTGAATGTAAGGAAACGGATCACACGCTCATCACGGCGATACTGCGTCTCTAGCTTCTCGATAAGGTCTCCCTCACCCTCGAACTCAACGAGGTAGTAAAATCCGGTAGTCTTCTTCTGAATAGGGTACGCAAGCTTCTTCAAGCCCCAGTTCTCCTTATTCACAATCTGACCGCCGTTCTCGGTGATAACACCCTGGAATTTGTCAGCAACCTCCAACACCTGAGCCTCAGATAGGACGGGAGTGACGATGAAAACGGTTTCGTAATTGTTCATAACAATCTTTAAATTAAGTAATTAGCACCTTCGCTGCCCACTTCGGGCTTTTAGTGCTCGGCAAAGGTACGGTTTATTTTCTTTCCTTGCAAGCTTTTATTGTTTTTTTTCTGAGTAAGGCTGAGTATTTCTGAGTACTACTGAGTATTTCTGAGTAAGGCTGAGTAACTCAGCGCTACTCAGCCTTTCTCAGCGCTACTCAGCCTTTCTCAGTAATACTCAGTTTTTCTCAGTAATACTCAGCCCCCTCAAAAACTACTTTCTCTTCTTGCCCTTAGCTGGACGGTCGTCCCACGTGTTGCCGCCCTGTGTGAAGATTGACCAGTCGAAGCCCTCGTTCTTCATCATCGATGGAGAGTCATCACGCCTTGGCTGTGGCTTTGGGTTGGAGTTTGTGTTGCGAGCCATATCTCGTTTGCGAGGCACAGCTGCCGTTGTGCGACGCTCCGAACGATCGTAACCACCTCTCTCCTCACGCCTCTCGTAACCACCTCTCTCCTCACGACGCTCATATCCGCCACGCTCCTCACGCCTCTCATAACCGCCTCTCTCGCCCCTACGGCTATCACGCCTATCTCCGCCTCCTCGGCTATCACGCCTCTCGTAAGCGCCACGCTCTCCACGCTCTGCGCCTCTACGCTCTCCACCACGGCTATCACGTCTATCTCCGCCACCACGGCTATCACGCCTCTCATAACCGCCTCTCTCGCTACGCTCTCTGCGATCGCCCCTATCGCCTCTATCGCCTCTCTCGCCTCTATCGCCACCGCTCTTCTTCTTGGTGATCTCAGCCATCGGGCGACCCTTGTGCTCACCCAACTCACGTATGATCGTCTCAGCATCGGCAAACGGAACACTCACAAATGAGTAGTTGTCAAACACCGCAATATCATCGATGCGCTTATCCGCCAATCCGCAACGCTCCTTAAGCATATCTGCAACCATACGTCCCGTGTAACCATCCTTCTTACCTACAGCCAAGAACATTCGTGCAGTACCCTTTCTGTCGACCGAGAATGAGCGGATCTCTGGATAGTTGCTCTCATCCAACTCCGAGCGATACGCCAAGCGAAGTAGTGCGCTGAGTGCAACCTCGGGCGAGTAGAGCTCCAACAGCTCCGAAGCCATATCATAGTGGTCACGGTGTGTATCATTTGTGATGATCTCACGAAGATCATTCTTGATCTTATTGCGTTTCATCGCCACAACATCCTGTGCTGTCGGCAACTCTTCACGCTTGATCTCAGCCTTCACATCACGTTTGATAAAGCCGAAGTGGCGCATCTCAGAGCGTGTGATAAAGGTGATAGCCGTACCCTCATTTCCTGCACGACCAGTACGACCAATGCGGTGTACGTAGCTCTCTGAATCCTGTGGCAATGAGTAGTTGATAACGTGTGTGAGGTTGTTCACATCGATTCCACGAGCCGCAACATCAGTAGCCACCAATATATTAATATGCTTATCACGGAACTTCCTAAGGATCTTCTCACGTGATGCCTGTGATACATCACCGTGGAGACCATCCGCTGCATAACCACGAGCGATGAGCTTGCTCACAACTTCATCCACACTATTCTTCGTGCGGCAGAAGATGATTCCGTAGAACTCGGGCTCGATGTCGATGATACGTGTCAAAGCGTCGAACTTATCCGCCTCACGCACCTCGAAATAGATCTGCTCGGTAAGTGTTGTAGTGAGCTGCTGGTTCTCGATCTTCACCATATCAATATCCTTCATATAGCGATCCGCAAGGTTGACGATACGCTTAGGCATCGTAGCCGAGAACAACATCACACGTCTCTCCTCGGGGGTGTGGCTCATAATCTCCTCGACATCCTCCACGAAGCCCATATTGAGCATCTCATCCGCCTCATCCAAAACGAGGAACTTGATGTTACCCAACTTCAAAGTACCACGGCGAATATGGTCGAGCGTACGACCCGGTGTACCGACAACAATATCGACACCACGTGACAAACGACGCAACTGCTCGCTCATCGCCGCACCTCCATATATCGCTGTGATTGAGAGCCTTAGCTCTGCATTGAATGAATTTAGCTCCTCAGCAGCCTGAATCGCCAACTCACGTGTCGGCACCAAGATGATCGCCTTTACGCCCTGCTCGCTCTTGTCGAGTGACTGCATAATCGGGATACCGAACGTTGCCGTCTTACCTGTACCTGTCTGTGATTGAGCTATGATGTCACCCTCGCCAAACAACAGCTTTGGGATACATAGCGTTTGAATCTGTGTTGGGCTCTCGAAACCCTTCGCTTGGATTGCGTTAAGCATCTCTTGACCAAGTCCTAACGCCTCGAATGGGTTCTGCACCTCTGCTGCCTCTGCCGCCTCGTCTGAGAAATCAAACTCATCTGCGAACTCTGCATCCATCTCCATTACTCCTTGAATCTCTTGTGCGTCCATCTCTTGAACCTCTTGTGCGTCCATCTCTTGAACCTCTTGTGCGTCCATCTCTTGAATCTCTTGTGCGTCCATCTCTTGAACCTCTTGTGCGTCCATCTCTTGAACCTCTTGTGCGTCCATCTGCACCTGCACCTCTTGTGCAGCCTCTTGCTGCATCTCCTGAATCTCTTTTGTCATCAAAAAAACATTGAGCTCGATATAAAAGCTCTTACGTAAATAAAATATATGAGCCCTATATCCAACTCACAGCTTATCGCTGTCACAGCGATCGACGGTGCAAAGGTAATGATTATATTTGGATTAAACACTACTTAATGCAAACTATTTGTTGTAAATGTTTAATCTATAGAAATTTAGAGCCTCCAATAATCCTCCTCATCAACATAATACTCATCATCCTCTTCGTCCCAATACTCTCTGTCAAAATCCTCCCAACTCGCAAACTGACCATCGCCAACTCGCTGCTGCGTGAGCCACCTCACCCCCACGGTCGCCACCCCATAGAGAGTATATATCGCCACCACACTCACCCCCGTGATCCTCAGCTCCAGAGCATCTCGCCACCCACTCGACATAAACTCCACAGCCCCAATCTGAACCATCGCCAACCATCCAATCACCCCACCCCACAGCGGAGCTAGAAATCCAACACCAACAAATATCCACACCATCAGGAGCAGCAACAGCAAACAAGCTGTAGTCACAACCAACGGATTAAGCAGAACACCCATTGGCGAGAGATAACCAAAAGCCCACGAAATTAGCGGCATCGTAGCCACCGAACAACAGAGCCCGACAAAGAGCATCGAGAGCAGCCCAAGAGCCACCCTAATACATCTTCGTCTCAGCCAACCTCCATATCCATATCCATATCCATATCCATATCCATATCGACCCCGAATCCACCACCGTAGAGCCCTGTCGCACGGTACAAACCACCACAGCACAGCCCCAACAGCCGCCACAGAGAGCTGAAAACCAAGATCGAAAATAAGCCTCGGATCAAACGCCATCATCAACGCAATCGTCACCACAAACGCCTCAGTCGAGCTGTATCTCCGCCCGAAGAGCCTGATTATCTGCATCATCACAAACATCACCGCCGCACGCTCCACACTGGCCGACATCCCCACCACCTCAGCATAACACCAAACAGCCGCTGCCGTAAGAAGCGGTCGCACCCTAAAGCCCATCGGCACAATCTGTAGAGCCGAAAACACCCACCCAAAGAGCAGACAAACAATAGCGATATGAAGCCCCGAGACAACCAAAATATGAGCCGCTCCGCTCCGTCTATAGAGCCCCTGCAACTCCTCGCTAAGACCCTCTCGCCGCCCCAACAACATCGCCGCACAGAGCCCCTCCGTCTGCTCATCGAGCCCCAACATCTTTAGCCGCCCCACCGCCCAATCACTCACCCTCACTCTCCATTGCGAAGCCTCACCCACTCCATCGTTCACTCCTCCGTTCACTCCTCCGTTCACTCTCTCCACCGAGAGCAGCGCCCCCCGATCCAAGTTTGCATAATATCGCCCACGAAACCGCCACACCCTGCTCCAAATCACCACCCGATCACCAAGCTCCAAATCAACACCCTCTCCCTCACGAAACCTCACCTCAGCACCACACCTCCGCCACTGCTCATCACCCTCCGTCATTAGCCCCTCCAGCCTCACAACACCTCGCCGTGCAGCAGCGCCCACACCCTCAGCCCTCATCACAACTTCGCCCCTAAAGTAACCCTCGCCCGAGGGATCACCCTCCGAATATCGAGCCAACTGCGTAAGCACAAAACCCGAAAAAAGCAGCAACAAATGCACCATCCACCACCGCCCCGAAAACCAATAACCACAAAACAACACAACCCCAACAGCCGCCAAAGCCCACAGCGAAAACTCCACCGACCAACCCAACAAAACACCCATTATAAACAGAGATGCCACAACGACAATCGGTCGTTGCGGCATCTCTGAATCGTTCATTATCTTTTGTGTCATCGTCTTTTCTCCTTATTGCTCTCCGTCAAATTGACCACTGCACTCTCCGTCAAGTCGACCGCTGCCCTCTCCGTAAAGTCGACCACTGCACTCTCCGTCAAGTCGACCACTGCACTCTCCGTAAAGTCGACCACTGCACTCTCCGTAAAGTCGACCACTGCCCTAATGCCGGGCGGGCAGGGAGCTAGCTCCCCTTCTTAGGGGTGTTGACGATCTTCATTGCCTCCTCGAAGCTCAACTCCTCGGGTTTCTGACCCTTAGGTATTCGATAGTTCTTTGATTTGTAGGCGATATAGGGACCGTAACGACCACTCTTAACCAACAACTCTGCATCCTCCTCAAAGCTCTTAAGCGGTGTGTTCGCCACAGCCTTTGCCGCACGGCTCGTCACCACCAACTCAACCGCACGATCGAAGTCAATTGTGTAGGGGTCATCCTTCTTATCCAACGATGTAAAGCCCTTGCCGTGACGCACATACGCTCCGTAGCGACCAATGCCGACAACCAGCTCCTCACCCTCGAACTCACCCAACGTGCGAGGCAACGCAAAGAGCTCCAACGCCTGCTCCAGTGTGATCGACTCAATAAGCTGACCCTTCTTAAGCGCCGCATACTTAGGCTTATCGCCCTCCTTAGCCGCTGCAATCTCCACCATCGGACCATAACGACCGATACGAGCCTTAACCTCCAATCCCGTCTTAGGATCAACACCCAACACCTTCTCGTGCACCGAGCGATCTGTCTGTGTCTCAACCGCCTCATTAACCAACTTATGGAACGGACGATAGAAGTCATCGATCATCTTGTCCCACGAGATCTCACCCTCCGCCACACGGTCAAACTCCTTCTCGACATTAGCCGTGAAGTTATAGTCAAGGATCTCGCTAAATTGCTGCTCCAAGTAGTCATTCACCAACATCGCTATATCCGTAGGAGCGAGACGTTTCTTCTCCGTTCCGTAGGTCTCACTCTTCACTAGGCGGCTAATCTCGCCACCCATTAGCGAGAGCTGCGCATACTCTCTCTTCGCTCCATCGCTGCTCTGCTCCACAACATAACCACGATTCTTGATTGTTGTGATTGTCGGTGTATATGTCGATGGTCGACCGATACCCAACTCCACAAACTTCTTCACCAACGAACCCTCGCTGTAGCGTGCTGGTGGCTGTGTGAAACGCTCCGTTGCGCTCACCACGATTGGGTTGACCGCCTCGCCTACGCTCATCTTTGGCAACATTCCCTCCTCAGCGCTGTCGCCACTTGTCGTATCATCATCCGTAGACTCGATGTAGAGCTTCATAAATCCATCAAAACGCAACACCTCGCCCGTAGCCGTGAATATCGCTTTAGCGCCACTACGCTCCACATTCACCACCGTGCGATCCAACTCCGCTGGAGCCATCTGTGATGCAACGGTGCGTTTCCAGATCAGATCATAGAGACGTTTCTCAGCCGCTGTGCCGTCAATCGTTTGACGATCGATGTATGATGGACGGATCGCCTCGTGTGCCTCCTGAGCCCCTTTGAGCTTGGTTTTATAGTTGTGTAGACGTGAGTACTCCTCGCCATAATTCTTCACAATCTGCTCCTTACACATCATCAGCGCCTGAGTAGAGAGGTTCACCGAGTCGGTACGCATATAGGTGATGAGACCCTGCTCGTAGAGCTTCTGAGCCACCGACATCGTTTGCGACACCGACATACCCAACTTACGAGCCGCCTCCTGTTGCAGTGTAGATGTTGTAAATGGAGCTGCTGCAAACTTCTGCACAGGCTTCTCCTCCACCTTTGAGATGGTGAAATCCGCCCCTACACACTGTTGTAGGAACTGTTGTGCGTCACTCTCTGTGTCGAATCTGTTTGTCAACTCCGCCTTGAAGATCGCCTTTGGCTCATTCGCCTTGTGGAACTGAGCCACAACCCTGAAGTAAGGTGTCGATTTGAAGTTGATGATCTCCCTCTCACGGCTCACCAAGATACGCACCGCCACACTCTGCACACGACCAGCCGAGAGCTGTGGACGAACCTTGCGCCACAACACGGGCGAGAGCTCAAAACCCACCAAACGATCCAACACACGGCGAGCCTGCTGTGCATTGACCAAGTTCAGATCAACGGTACGAGGCTTCTCGATCGCCTCCAAAATAGCTCGCTTCGTGATCTCGTGGAACACGATACGTTTCGTAGTCGTGACATCGAGCCCCAACACCTGTGTCAGGTGCCAAGCGATAGCCTCTCCCTCACGGTCCTCATCGGATGCGAGCCATACACTCTTTGCCTTAGCCGTCATACTTTTGAGCTCGTCGACCACCTTCTTTTTGTCCGAAGGTATCTCATAAATTAGCTCATAGTTATTCTCAACATCGATTCCAAGACCCTTCTTCACAAGATCACGAATATGTCCTAAACTCGACTTTACAACGAAGTCTTTTCCTAAGAATTTCTCGATCGTCTTAGCCTTCGCTGGAGACTCGACAATCACTAAATTTTCCTGCATTATCTATTTTATAATAGTTATATTCTCTCTAACTAATCTCAACCCTAAACCTACTCAGCCCTGCTCAGCCCTGCTCAGCCCTGCTCAGCCCTGCTCAGCCCTGCTCAGCGTTACTCAGCGTTACTCAGCGTTACTCAGCGTTACTCAGCCCTACTCAGCCCTGCTCAGCCCTGCTCAGCTCTGCTCAGCTCTGCTCTGCTCAGCCCTGCTCAG
>JBCQUE010000021.1:0-34281 GCA_047174325.1 Rikenellaceae bacterium
GTAGGTAGGTAGGTAGGTAGGTAGGTAGGTAGGTAGGTAGGTAGGTAGGTAGGTAGGTAGAGGAAAATCGCCCCCACGCAGAGGCACAGAGCCATTATCAAGCCTGCGCCTAGTTTTGAGACTCTTCCACTAGCTAAAGCTCGGTTGCATTTTTTTGGGTGCTGTCTGTCTGCATCTACATCAACAATGTCATTGAGGCAGTAGATTGAGCTTGCCACGAAACTAAATGCAAAGAACACAACTATTGCCGTTGTAACACACGATAAATTAAACAGTTGCCCGTCAAATAGAATAGGTAAAAATATAAATCCATTCTTTAGCCACTGGTGTACTCTAATAAGGGATGTTATGTCTTTAAATATCTGAATCATAAGCGTTTAGTGTTTAACTTATTGATTATGCGATCTATCATAAATGCGCCCATAAGAATGAATATTGGCATCAATGGGTAGTGATAGCGAGCTGCTCCAACAGTTATGATGGAGATTCCTGTTGTTAATACTATCCACGTAGTTAGTATCAATCCCATCTTATCTCTTTGCAGAACAAATATTACAACAGCAATAAGTGATAGTAGCAGTAATATTGAATACAGAACGCAGTTCCATACAATGACAAGTTGGAATGGTGTGTAAAATGGGAACGATCTGACAAGACCACCAAGCAGATGTTCGGGAATTGTGAAAAATGTGCTCATACTGCCTGATAGTGGCGCTAATGAGTAGACATCGTGTAGATATAGGTGTTTTAACTTCTTAGGTATAAGTAGTACCCACTTTGCAGGATTATGCTTTATCCACTCAACTGATTGTGATTTCCAGAACTTATCTCGCTCTGCATAGGTTAAATTCTCCGATGGTAAAACGGCAATACCTTCATCACGGAATGCAGCATCGTCATATCCTCCCGTTGCCTCATCATTCGACCCCATAATCATATTTACACCACCTGTTGAGGGTTGGTACAGGAAGTCGCCAAATGTTGCCTTGTGAATAGATCCGATCACTAAAATAGATATTAAAAGCGAGCCAAAGCATAACGCACTCTTACGAATCCAAATATCCCTATTAAGAAGAAATGCCGTGAGAGGAATAATAACAATAAACACAGGCAAGAACGGTCTCGTCCAATTCATCAATGCTAATAAAATACCCGAAAGAATAATACCTCGTTTGCCCCCTTTTACAAAAAATGCAAATGCGAGATATGTTAACATCATAAACATTGGTTCGGTCATAAACCATACTGTCATACCGTAGTTCGTAGGGTATAATGCAAAGATTATTAGGAATATATATGCAACTCTTTCGCTAAAGTATCTCTTTGATATATAGGCAACTGACAAAGCCGTTACAAGTAGCATAATAGTATTTGCTACAAACACAGCTTTGACGCTGCCAAAAATTGACATTAATACTATAGCAAGATTTATAAACCCATTAGCATATATATATTGTCCGTATCGATGTATGTCAAACGGGTACATATTGCCAGAGTTAAGACAGTCATTTGCTAATCTAAGATTAGCTGCTGCGTCTGAAGTCTGAACATCATCGACCCACCACACTAAAATCAACTGTATTATAACGCTTGCGGCTAAGATACAGAATGAAGTTGTCCTTAAATTTAATCTCATTTTTGTTTGGTTTAATCTGTTTAAAAAAATAAAAGTAATTAACTTATGCCAAAATCTGAAGAAAATAGAGGAGTAACGGGCACAAAAAAAAGTTTGCACCAAAATTACAATGAATTTCGGTGCAAACCAAATAATTAGTCTCTTTTTTTACTTGAGTCTCTTAAGTGCCTCCTCCTTCTCTTTGGCTGCCTGCTTTAGTGAGCCGCCGATGCGTGCCGACTTGTCTGAGCCTGCTACTGGTGGCTTTGCCAAACCGCCGCCTGTGTTGAATGTTTGTGTGTTCTCCAAGCCCTGCTTTCCTGCTCCCTTCTCCATCAATGTCACTAGCTCAGGCATATGTGCCTGATACACTCGGCGTGGCAATACATCGTTCTCCTTACATACTGCTGCTGCCAATCCAACAACCTCGCCAAGCATTCCTGTCGTGCGCATCACACGAACCGTTCCCAACGCCATATGTGTAACACTGATGTTACGTCCCGCCATAAAGAGATTGTTCACATTACGTGAGTACAAACAGCGGTAAGGTACTGGGTAAGGGTAGACCTTATTGTGCATCGAGATCGACTTGAACTCCTCGCCTGGGAAGAACTTCGTATTGTTTGGATCGGGGTAGTGTAGATCGACCGACCACGTTGTCGCTGCTGTGCCGTCTGATTGAACATTATAATTCACAACATCATCGCCTGTGAGGATATAGTCACCCAACAAGCGGCGAGACTCACGGCGACCAGCTACGTATGCAACCCAATCCAACTGGCGGTGTGTGTACTCGTGCTTCAAGCCTGAGCGGTTCTTCAAGAATGACCAGTTTGAGTAGATAATCATCATTCCGTAGTCACGGATATATTCGCCATCGAGGATTTGGTTATAGGCCATACCTGTCTCCCAAGTCCACTCACCCATCGTCACAGGCTCCATACTCTCGTTGGTGAACTTCACGCCATACTCAAAAATTGGGAACTTCGACATATCTTTTGTCTCCTTTGAGTACCACTGAACAGATGATCCCATTGTGATCTTATCTGCAACCTCAGGTGCCTCAGACTCGTTGTACTCAGACTTTGCCTCACGACCCATATGATAGTCCGCTCCAGCCAACGCTCCAACCGTTCCATCACCCGTACAGTCTGCAAACAGATCGGCACGGAAGAGGATCTCAGCACCTGTCTCGATATTCTCGCCAACTACAGCCTTGATCTTGTCGCCATCCATCACAACCTTTGTCATACGTGTGTTAGGGAATAGGTCGAGATTTGGGTTTGAATCCAAGAACTGCTGCTTAGCCTCATCCTCATAGTAATCAGCTGGTTGAGCGTTGCCCTTGCGCTTGTGACCAAACTCCTTAATCATATTACCAAGGTTCTTATATGGGCCGATCTCGATCTTTCCGCCCAAGTGAACCCTCACCTCAGAGCTATTGCAACCGCCCCACAATGGACGATCATTAAGCAGTGCAACCTGCATACCCTCACGAGCTGCCGCCATCGCTGCACACATTCCTGCGATACCGCCTCCAACGACTACAAAATCATACTCCTTCTTAACCTGTGGTACGTCGGGCATACCTTTCATCTCACGGCGATAGGCTGTGAGTGCCTTGATTGTTTGTGGTGGAGCGATCTGATCTGTCGACAAATAGATTGCATCGACACGACCGTTGAATCCTGTCAAATCCTTAAGCGTGAGTTTGTTGTTGCCCTTAGCAAGTGATGTTGAGCCTGCATATTGCCACAGCCACTCCTTACCAACCGTACCCAACTTCTTGCCCACAACCTTATTGTTGACAGCGAGGCTAAATGCACCAGGGCCAGCGCCATCGAACCAAGGTGATGTCCAGTTGTAGGTGCGTACATATATATGATACTTGCCAGCCTCGGGAGCATCAAAAGCTGTTGTCGCATCCTCTACAGCAACACCCATTCCGTGCGCCATCAAGTATGGTGAACCCATCAAATCCATAAACTGCTGATCGACAACCCAGCCTCCCTTGCTCTCGAAGGTCTCAGCCTCGACAAGGATGTTTGTTGCCGCTGCAACATTTGTCGCACTAGCCACCAGCGCAGCCACGGCGAGAGTCGCATTCAAAAAAAGTCTCTTCATAATTATTATACGTTTTAGAGGTTTAAATTATAGCTGCAAAGTTAATGCATATACTCCAATTTAATGGGTGGTATTTGTAATGTTTTAGAGGGGGGAATAGTGCAAATAGAGGGTTTTACACCTCTTCAGGCTCCGATGTGATGCTGTTTTTGACATCGGCAATATCGACCAGCTTATTGACGATCGCATAAATTGTTAGCCCCGATGGACTATGAATTTTGAGTTTGTTGGCGATGTTTCGTCTATGGGCGATCACCGTATGTGTCGAGAGGTTGAGGCTGTCGGCTATCTGTTTATTGGTTAGCCCCTTGACTATGCTCACGATTATCTCCTTTTCACGTGCGCTGAGTTCCCGTTTTTTATCGCTCTCATCGCTATCCTTTGCTGTCTCGATTATCTTGTCGACAATCGACTCTACGCTCTCATATATCGTGATCACCTCGTCAAATCCCTGCAGCAGCGTCTGGTCGGCAAAGCTACTCTGTAGCGCTATAATTTTGAGCCCTCTATTGTCGGTCTCAGCCCTCATCTGAGCGAGTGTCATAGAGCCCGTGTAGTGCGGATTCACGATGAGAATGTCGGGCGTTTGGCGAGTGTTGATATTTGTAATCAGGCTGATGTCACTCAGCTCAATCACCTCAGTGTTGAGTGCGGCAGAGCGCAGCAGGATGCTCGCCATACCGCTACGTATCATCACCGATGGTTCGGCGATTATTATGTGTATTCTCTTAGCCATTGTCTCTTCTATGCAAAGGTAATGTTTTTTTGTATATTAACAATGGTTGTCGGCAGATTATTAGCAATATATTGCTATCGTGATGTTGTTAAGTAGCAAAAAGTAGCTATTTTGAGACATAATATATATCTGTAACTTTGTAGCGAATTGACAAGTGGAGCGAGTGACAAGATAAGTGGAGCGAATGACAAGATAAGTGGAGCGAATGACAAGATTAGAGGAGCAAATGACAAGATTAGAGGAACTTAAGGATGGTGACATCGCCATTATCATAAATATTCACAGCGTGGGCGAATACTCAAAGCGATTGGGCGAGATGGGTTTCATAAAGGGTCGACGCATTAAGGTGATCAAAAATGCTCCGTTTAAAGACCCTATCGAGTATGAGTTGATGGGCTACAGCGTGTCGCTCAGACGTAGCGAGGCGAGGTTGATCGAGGTGGCGCTGGAGAGTGAGTTGACAGCTGTTCAGATCGCTGCACTCAACCAAGCAAATTATGAGGCGATACATAGCGAAGATATTGGGCAACACGCCCCTCGCAATCGACACGTGATAAATGTGGCGCTGATCGGTAATCCAAATTGCGGTAAGACAACTCTCTTCAACTTCGTGTCGGGTCTTAATGAACACGTGGGTAACTTCTCGGGAATAACTGTGGCGACTAAGCAGGCGACAATCGAGCATAGGGGTTACAAAATCAATATCACAGATTTGCCGGGTACATATTCGCTCTCATCATACACCGCTGAGGAGAGGGTTGTGAAGCAGGAGTTGGAGGGCGATAAGTATGATTTTATCGTAAATGTTGTCGATGCAACGCTGCTTGAGCGAAATCTGTACCTCACGACACAGTTGATGGATATGGCGAGGCACATTGTTGTGGCTCTGAATATGTATGATGAGTTGGAGGTGTCGGGCGACAAGTTTGACCATCAGATGATGAGTTCGATGTTGGATATTCCCTTTATACCGACTAAGGCTAGAGTGGGCGAGGGAATCAATGAGGTGCTCGATATGGTTGTGGCGAAGCACGAGGGTGAGTTGCCGCATACACACGTTGAGAGCTGCTTGGGTCGTTTCATCGAGGAGCGTGTAGCGGAGGTTTTGAAGTTGATCGAGGGGGTCGATATTGCGCCATCACTGCCTCGTAGAGCTGTCGCTATGACACTCATTGAGGGTGATGTAGAGCTCTTAAGCAGGGTCGATGAGAGGATCGTAGCGGCTGTGGCTCAGTTGCGTGGCGAGATCGAGCAGGAGTATGGCGATAATATCGAGCAGATATTTGCAGATTCACGATATGGTTATATAGCTGGGGCGCTTACCGAGACGCTGGTGGTTGACAACGATCGCAGCAGTAAATCACACAGAATAGATCACTACTTGACACACAGAGTGTGGGGCTTGCCGATATTCTTGGGGCTCATTTGGTTGATGTTTTACGTCACCTTTACACTCGGAGCTTATCCACAAGAGTGGATCGAAGAGGGTGTGTCGGCTGTGAGCGAGTGGCTTAGTGGGGCGATGAGTGATGGGGCGCTGAGGGATTTGGTTGTGGATGGTGTGATTGGCGGTGTTGGCGGTGTTATTATATTCCTGCCTAATATCTTGATACTCTTCCTCTGCATTTCGTTGATGGAGGATTCGGGGTATATGTCTCGTGCAGCGTTTATTATGGATCGTATGATGCACAAAATCGGTCTGCACGGCAAGTCGTTCGTCCCGATGATTATGGGCTTTGGGTGTAACGTGCCAGCGATTATGGCGAGCCGTATCATTGAGGATCGGAGCAATAGGCTACTCACGATGTTGATCGTTCCGTTTATGTCGTGTAGCGCTCGTTTGCCTGTATATATATTGATTGTTGGGGCGCTCTTTCCTGAGTCGGCTAGCTGGATGTTGTTTGGGATCTATCTCTTTGGAGTGTTGATGGCGATCCTCACTTCGCTGCTGCTCAAGAGGGTGATATTTACAAATGCAGACCATCCGTTTGTTATGGAGTTGCCGCCGTATCGTCTGCCGCTGTTGCGTAATACGGTTAAGCATATGTGGGTCAAGGCCTCACAATATCTCAAGAAGATGGGTAGCATCATATTAATAGGTGCAGTGATTATTTGGGCGCTTGGTTACTATCCTTCGCAGGAGGATAGCTACTTGGAGCGGATTGGTCACACGATTGAGCCGACGATCGAGCCACTGGGTTTCGATTGGAAGATGGGTGTGGCGCTTATCTCGGGTGTTGCGGCTAAGGAGATTGTTGTGGGGACGCTTGGTGTGCTACACAATATAGATGATGCTGAGGGCGAGGGGGCGAATAGATTGCAGGAGAAGATTAAAAACGATCGATATGAGTATGGTGAGCGAAAGGGTGAGATTATCTACACGACACCTGTTGCGCTATCGTTCTTGGCGTTTGTGTTGCTCTACTTTCCGTGTGTGGCTGTTGTGGCGGCTATTCGACGAGAGAGCGGCAAATGGCGTTGGGCTCTATTTTCGCTCTTCTACACGACTGGATTGGCGTGGGTCGTTAGCTTTATTATATATAGGGGACTTCTAATAATTCCCCGATTTTAATTTTTGGTTAATAATTGCCCATTTTTGATTTTGCAAAAGTGGGTTGTAGTGGCTCTACCACCTATTTTTGTGAAATCAAAAAGGGGTGGTTAGTAGCCTAAAAGTAATTTGGGGAATTATTAGAAGTCCCCTATAATATAGGGCGATTTGTTGCAATTTAGGGCAGCGAATATGAACGATTGATTGCGGCTTAGGGCGGTGAGTAGCTATTTGTTAGTATCAACGTGGTGATAGTGAGTGTTAAATACCCATTAGTGGGGATTGCACGGCTCGGTGAAAAGCCATACTTTTGTAGTGTAGGTTGAGAGGTATAAATTGGGCGGTCAAGTCAGCCAGCGAGACAGCCAGAAAATAAGCCATTTCTTTGTTTATGCCTCAAGGTTTATAGTAGTGTTTGCATTTGTGACTCCTCGTTGTAGTTGATGTAGTAAGCCATATCGGACTACGCAGGGGGGATTAAACGCCGAAGAGTCGATTTTCTCTTTGGCGTTTTTTTCTTGTTAGTGCTGAGCTCTCGGGGTTCGAGTATCGGGAGCTCGGGGTTCGAGTATCGGGAGCTCGGGGCTCGACTATCGGGAGCTCGGGGCTCGACTATTGCGGAAAAGAGGTTAAATAGCTGGTTTCGTAGCAATATGTAGGTATAAAACGCAGCCCAAATACCTAAATGTAGGTATTGATACGCTAAGCGATGTTCGATACCTTTGTGAGGAAATTTGATACAATTTTAATTAAAATACAAGGCAATGAGAATTGAAAAAATCGTAGCTCGTGAGATCATCGACTCACGTGGAAATCCAACAGTAGAGGTTGACGTAACTCTAGAGTCAGGCGTAATGGGCCGTGCATCTGTACCATCAGGCGCATCAACAGGTGAGAACGAGGCTTTGGAGCTTCGTGATGGTGATAAGTCTCGCTACCTAGGTAAGGGTACTTTGAAGGCTGTTGCTAACGTTAACACAGTGATCGCTCCAGCTTTGGAGGGCTACTCAGTTCTTGAGCAGCGTGCTATCGACTACAAGATGTTGGAGCTTGACGGCACTAAGACTAAGTCTAACTTGGGTGCTAACGCTATCCTTGGTGTGTCGTTGGCTGTAGCTAAGGCTGCTGCTGCATACCTTGATATGCCTCTATACCGCTACATCGGTGGTGTTAACACATTCACTCTTCCTGTTCCAATGATGAACATCATCAACGGTGGTTCTCACTCTGATGCGCCTATCGCATTTCAGGAGTTTATGATCCGTCCAGTTGGTGCTCCATCGTTCCGTGAGGGATTGCGTATGGGTGCTGAGGTGTTCCACTCACTTAAGAAGGTTCTTCACGATCGTAACCTTAGCACAGCTGTAGGTGACGAGGGTGGTTTCGCTCCTTGCCTTAACGGTACTGAGGATGCACTTGAGTCTATTATGATCGCTATCGAGAAGGCTGGTTACAAGCCAGGTGTTGACGTAATGATCGGTCTTGACTGTGCTTCATCTGAGTTCTATTCAGATGGCGTTTACGACTACTCTAAGTTCGAGGGCGAGACAGGTAAGAAGCGTACATCTGCTGAGCAGGTTGACTATATGGAGGAGCTTGTATCTAAGTACCCAATCGACTCAATCGAGGATGGTATGGACGAGGGCGACTGGGAGGGCTGGAAGCAGCTTACTGAGCGCATCGGTGACAAGTGTCAGTTGGTTGGTGACGATTTGTTCGTGACTAACGTAGAGTACCTTAAGAAGGGTATCGAGTTGGGTTGTGCTAACTCAATCCTTATCAAGGTTAACCAGATCGGTTCTTTGTCTGAGACTTTGGACGCTATCGAGATGGCTCACCGTGCAGGTTACACTTCAGTTACTTCACACCGTTCTGGTGAGACTGAGGATGCAACAATCGCAGACATCGCTGTGGCTACAAACTCAGGTCAGATCAAGACTGGTTCACTCAGCCGTTCAGATCGTATGGCTAAGTACAACCAGTTGCTCCGTATCGAGGAGGAGTTGGGCGAGCGTGCAGTTTACGGTTACAAGAAGGTAAAGTAAGCTTGACTTGGGGACTGATTTGAGTTATTAGTTATGAATTATAAGTTATGAATTATAAGTTATGAATTATAAGTTATGAATTATAAGTTATGAATTATAATTTATGAGTTTAATTAATAAATTGTAAATTAGTCACACATCATAATTTTGGAGGGGTTTTTGTAATGAAAGTTACAAAGACCCCTCCGCTTTTTGCCTATATGTAGGTATTGTATCTGTTGGGGTGAATTGTGATCTTTGCAAACGGATTAATTCACTATCTATGTTGTACTTCGATGAGTTGCTCTCTACTCTGAATGAGATGTCGCCCTATCTGCTGCTTGGGTTTCTGATCTCGGGTCTGCTGCACACTTATGTACCTCGGTCGGTCTATCATAAGTTTCTGCACCGCAAGGGTTTCGGTTCTGTTGTTGGGGCGGCTCTGTTGGGTGTGCCGCTGCCGTTGTGTTCGTGTGGCGTGATCCCTACGGCTGTGTCGCTACGCAAGGAGGGTGCATCGGCAGGGGCTACGGTCTCGTTCTTGGTCGCTACGCCTCAGACGGGGGTCGATTCCGTGCTGGTTACATATTCGCTGTTGGGGTTGCCATTCGCTATAATTCGCCCTGTGGCGGCGTTCGTGGTGGCGATATTCTCGGGGCTCTTTGTCGACCTGTTTGGCGGCAAGCCGAGCGCTAAGCAGTGGAGCAAGCAGGGCGGTGAGCGGAGCGGCAAGCAGAGCGGTGAGTGGAGCGGCAAGCAGGGCGGTGAACAGGGCGGTGAGCAGGGCGGTGAGCAGGGAGACAAGATTGACTATAAAACGTTACGTCTCGCCTCAGCTGAGAGTGATGAGTGCGGCTGTAGTTGTGGCTGTCATCACTCGGGCGGTGGCGAGCATCGGCGTAGTTTTGGCGCTGCGTTGCGCTATGGTTTTGTCGATTTGATGCAGGACTTTGGTCTGTGGCTTGTGATGGGTTTGCTGGTTGCTGCAGCGAT
Source organism: Rikenellaceae bacterium (assembly GCA_047174325.1). Classification (GTDB taxonomy): domain Bacteria; phylum Bacteroidota; class Bacteroidia; order Bacteroidales; family Rikenellaceae; genus Alistipes. The sequence goes on from JBCQUE010000021.1 coordinate 10,044, forward strand.
CACAGCGTTTGTCCCCGAGAGCCTCTTTGTGATCTTTCGTGAGCACTACATTCTCAATATTTTGCTGATTTTGTTGATCTCAGCGCCGATGTATATCTGTGCTACGGGCTCGATTCCTGTTGCTCTCTCGTTGATGATGAAGGGTGTCTCACCCGGTGCAGCGTTTGTGTTGTTGATGGCTGGACCCGCTACAAATGTTGCATCGTTGGTTGTGTTGAGGCGTGAGATTGGTGGACGTAAAACGGCTTTATATCTGCTCTCGATTATCGTTGGGACGGTGCTTTGCGCCTTAGTGATCGACTTTTTGTTGCCTACGGATTGGTTCAGCCACATTGAGCCGTTGGGCGGTTGTTGTGCACACGATCACGATCATCACCACCACCACGATCACGAGCTGTGCACACACGGTGCTGTCTGGTTTCAGACACTTTGCAGCGCTCTCTTCATCGCTCTATTCAGCTATGCAATGGTTACTAAATGGGTGACCCAGCGTTGTCGCCGAGCCACCCAAAAGTAGTGATCTATGTTGTTTAGAGTTGAGGTTTAGAACTCTAGTGTTGAGGCTTATAGCTCCAAACTCTTCTTGCCCTTGACGGTGAATGAGCCCTCTAGGTAGGCTTGTGTCTTAGCGATTGGCTGTCCGCCACCCACTGAGAACTTAACCTCGCCACCCTCGACAAAGCGCTGCTGCTTACCCTTCAATACTGAGATCGACTCAGGAGCAACCTCCAACGTCACAAACTTACTCTCGCCAGCCTTAAGCGTTACACGCTCGTAGTCGGCAAGGCGGCGAAGAGGTGTCTTGCCCACGCCAGCGCCCTCAGTCGATACATATAGCTGTACAATCTCATCGGCATCAATCTTGCTTGTGTTCTTAACCTCTACGGTGATCTTTACGCTCTCGCCAGCCTTAACTGACTGTGGTGCAGAGAGTTTCGAGTACTCAAACTGAGCGTAAGAGAGTCCAAATCCAAATGGATACAACGGCTCTTCGGTCATATACTTATACGTACGTCCCGTCATCTCATAGTTAACGAATGGAGGTAACTGCTCAAGGCTCTTGACAAAGGTCATTGGCGTACGACCCGATGGCGATACCTTTCCGAAGAGTACATCAGCAAGTGCATAACCACCCGCCTGACCTGGATACCAAGCGTAGATGATCGCATCGGCAACCTCACGCAACTCCGTCAAGATCAACGGTGTACCCGATGCAACAACGACAACCAATTTGCAATCCTTATTCTTAGACTTTGGAGCATCGATGTTCTTGCGGATAGTCTTGACGAACTCCAACTGAGCCTCGGGGATCTGTAGATCGAACATATCGCCCTTAGTCTGTGAAGCGATTGCATCTGTACCCTCGCCCTCAAACATATTCGTTAGACCTATGCAGGCAACCACAACATCAGCCTCAGGTGCCTCCTTAACTGTCCAGTCGTTGTAACCCTTGTGGTTGATCAATACACCAGGGCGGTACTGTGTCGACATTCCGAGGGGCATACGTCCCGAGATACCCTCATAGAACGTTGTCATCTTGTCGCTCGCACCGTAATAATTTCCGATCAACGCATCGCAACTGTGCCCCAATGGTCCAGTTACATATACATAATTAATATCTTTGCCGAGCGGAAGAAGATTGTTTTTGTTCTCCAACAGCACCAACGATTTTACCGCTGTCTCATAAGCTAAGTCGATGTGCTTCTGAGAGTTAACAATATCGGGTGTAACGTAGTTATACGAAACCTTGCTCTGGTCGTCAAATAGTCCCAAGCGGAAACGTGAAGCCATCAACTCCGTCAAACGTTGGTCGAGCAACTTCTCAGAGAGTAATCCCTGCTGAACAGCCTTCGGGATATTTGCCTTAAAGGCTGAACCGCACTCTAGGTTCAATCCCGTCTCCAGCGCTACGGCACACGCCTCGGGCATCGTCTTAGCGATCTTGTGGCTACCCTCGCCATTTGTATCTTCGCTATTGCCGCTCGACACAAGCTTGAAGATTGCGCCACAATCAGAAGTTGTGTAGCCCGTAAAGCCCCAACGATCACGCAAAGTCTCGGTCAAAAGGAAGTGGCTCGCTGCACCAGGTTCGCCATTCATCTGACTATAAGCGCCCATCACACTCTCCACATTACCCTCTTGAACAGCCGCCTTAAATGCAGGGAGATAGGTTTCGTAGAGATCCTCCCAATCGACCTGAGCACCAAAGCCAAACTTGATCTCCTCAGGTCCGCTGTGTGCTGCAAAGTGCTTAGCGCAGGCTGCCGCCTTGATATACTTCGGGTCGTCGCCCTGTAGACCCTTGATGTAGGCTACACCCAAACGACCAGTCAAGTATGGATCCTCTCCAAAGGTCTCTTGACCACGACCCCAACGTGGATCACGATAGATATTGATGCTTGGCGAGTAGAACGATAGGGTGGTGTACTTACCCTCATTGCCGTACTTTTGTGACTCGTTATACAACATTCTCGCCTCATCGCCAATGGCGCTCGTCATTCGCTCAACGAGCTCATCGTCAAACGTTGCACCGAGACCAATATTCTGTGGAAACATAGTTGCGTTACCCGAGCGAGCCACACCGTGACCACACTCTCCCCACCAACGGTAGCTAGGCACACCGAGGCGAGGGATCGCCACAGCCATATTGACCATCTGTGATGCCTTCTCCTCGACAGTCATTCGTGAGACGAGGTCAGCTGCTCGCTCCTCTGGCGAGAGTGTCACATCTTGGTAGGGTAGCTGCTGAGCACTTGCCGAGAGCGCTCCTGCGGCAAACAGCAGTGAAAACAATACTCTTTTTGTCATAATCTGTTATTTTGGTTTTATAAGTTATTTCTTCTGTTCGGGTTGTCCCTTTTGTTCGGGTTGTCCCTTACTTCTTCTTGAATTGTATCTCGTTGCAGTGCTTCACGATCGATGCGTAGAGCTCAGTCTCGATCTTCTTTGTCGCTGGCGAGCCGTAGATGTTCTTCATCTCTAGTGGGTCGCTCTCAATATCGAATAGCACGGGATCAACACCCTTCGTTAATCCTGTTGCTTTGTCGATCTGACACACCATCTTATAACGTCCGCTGCTCGATGCAACCCATCCACCGAATGAGAATAGCGCCTTGTGATCCCAACCCTTTGGCGCTTTGCCTGTGGTGAAGATCTTTGCGCAATCAACTCCGTCATACTTGATGTCGCTCTTCACGCCCAATAGCGAGAGCAGTGTAGGTGTGAAGTCGGGGTTACTCATCGGCTCAGTGATGATCGTTGCTGGCTTGATTACATCCTTATAATATATAATGAATGGAACTTTCGCTGAACCCTCGTGAGGTAGACCCTTGTTGTCACGGTTGTGCTCGCCCAACATATCGCCGTGGTCTGAGGTGAATACGATGATTGTGTTCTCGAAGATACCCTCATCCTTTAGCGCCTTGATGATCTTACCCATATTGTCGTCGATACACTCAACCATTCCCCAATATGCAGCCATCTGGTTCGGCATATCGATTATGGTCTTGCCTGTCTCCTTCTTGCCGCCCTTGATTAGCCACGCAGGGATATTCTCCCATTTCGATTTGTCGGCAGATATTGGGCGCTCAAAAGTGACCGATTTATACTTCTCGCTGTAGGGCTCACGCACCGAGTTTGGTGTGTGTGGGTCGGGTATCGAGAGCATATAACAGAATGGTTTCTTGCTGTTCTCCTTGATGAACTCCACTGTTCGGTCGGCTAGGTAGTCCGTAGTAAATGTCTTTTCGGAAGCGTTTTTTGCATATAGATTTTTGCCCTGCGCATTTACGCCCATCATCGGTTTGCCATCCTTCTCTACGATCACCTTGTCGTGTCCTCGGTTGAACATATATCTATTGTCTGCAAAGCCGAATTTAGCCTTTGGTGCCCAGCCTGGTTTGTCTGAACCATCCAAGTGCCACTTACCAGCGTAACCTGTGTGGTAACCATTTTCGAGTAGCGTTTGGGCAAATGTGACGATGTTGTCATTCATATGAATATCGTTCAAAACGACATCGGTATTCTCGGGGAACATTCCGCTCACGAGCGATGAACGAGATGGTGAGCTCACCGCCTTTGATCCATAATAGGCTGTACATAGAGCACCTTGCGAGGCTAAGTAGTCGAGGTTTGGTGTCTCGGACTTCACACCCTTGCCCCAAGGGTATGCGGCAAATTCAGGTAGTGTCTCACGATACGCTCCGATTGTGCGGAAGTTCTGCTCGTCTGTCATTATGACAAGCACATTTGGCTGCTTTGGTGCAGCGGCTGCAACTAAGCTCACGAGTGTAAGGGCAGCTGTTGATGTTAGATTTTTATTCATACATTTATGTTGGTTAATTTGTCTCGGTTTAGTCTATGCAAATATAACATTAATTTTCGAGAGTATTCACAACGTATGTAACACATTTGCCCCAATATTTGCAAATGTATGAAACATTTGTTACATTTGTGGTGATAACTAACTTATAATCTGTTTGAGTTTTTCTGCTTAAATAGATTCTATACCTAAATTTTATTTAAACACGATGAAACGATTATTTGCAACGCTCTCTGTAGCGTTAATCTTTAGCCTCGTTGCTGCATTGGCGCAAAATCCACTTGTTACACATATGTACACTGCCGACCCTACGGCTCGTGTTCACGATGGCAAACTCTTTGTCTATCCATCTTCGGATCAGGTGCCGCCCGAGGGGGTCGATATGCCTCGATTCTGTATGCCGGGTTACCACGCTTTCTCGTTGGAGGGTGGCTCTACTTGGAGGGATCACGGCTGGATTCTCAAGGAGAATGATGTGCCGTGGGGCGCACGTGATACATACGCAATGTGGGCACCCGACTGTATCGAGAAGGATGGCAAGTATTACTACTTTTATCCTGCAAAACCAGCTAAGGATAAGGCGTTTAGGCGAATTGGTGTGGGTGTGAGCGATCGCCCCGAGGGTCCGTTTAAGTGGGAGAAAAATTATATAGAGGGGGTTTCGGGTATCGACCCAGGCTTGCTGTTGGATGATGCTGATAATCAGGCGTATCTATTCTTTGGTGGCGGTCAGCAGCTCTATGTTGCACCTTTGGCGGACGATATGAAGAGCATCAAATCGGCGGCGATAGAGGTCGTTGGACTGCCTAAGGGTTATAAGGAGGGTGCATTTCCATTTAAAAAGGATGGAAAGTACTACCTAACTTTTGCGCACGTATTCCCCGAGGAGGGCTACACAATCGGTTATGCGGTGAGCGACAAGCCGATGGGTCCTTACCAATATTGGGGCAAGATAATGGACAATATCAAGAATGGAACGAATCACCACTCGGTTGTTAACTATCAGGGACGGTGGATGTTGTTTTATCATTTTTGGCACATTAGCGGATTTAATAAGATGCGAAGTATGTGTGCCGACTATATGGAGTTTAAGAAGGATGGCTCGATCAAAAAGGTGAAACCAACCTTGCGAGGTATCGGAGCACCGATGGTGGGCGACACAATCCAGATCGATAGGACGGAGCTGATGGTGGGTGCACAGTCTCAATTTGTCAATGGAGGCGAACCAACTGGTTGGATGGTTGCGGAGGCTCAATCGGGTGCGAATGTAACCTTTGAGAGGGTTGATTTTGGTGATGGATCGGCTAAGCGGATGTTGGCACGTATGGCTAGCGGACAGCGCAACGGCTCGGTGGAGGTGCGTCAAAAGTTGCCTAACGGAAAGCTTATCGCTAAGTTCCCGATAACCTTTACAGGCGGATGGGATAAGTGGGAGACAAAGAGTGCCGAGATCGAGACTAAATTGACGGGTATGCAGAATATCTGTGTGGTTTTCAAAGCTGAGTCCGGTAACACTAAGACGGCTAATTTGAACTGGCTGTTGATGGAGAAGTAGGCGTGTTAGGGTCGCTACAAAGGGCGATATGAATCAGATATGAATCAAATGTTGTATCTATTGAAACATATAGTGTAGCTGAGAGGTGATGATTAGAGTACCTTTGTAGTGACTAAAGTGGCGAAAATAGAGCGCCACTAAAATAACCCTAAATTAACCCTAAATTAACCCTAAATTAACCCTAAATTAACCCTAAATTAACCCTAAATTAACCCTAAAATAACTTATGAAACGATTACTTCGATTATCCCTTACTCTATCTGCTTTGGCGCTGTGTGTCGGGGCGCACTCTGCAAAACCGACATCTTCGGCGCAATACTTCAAAAAGCTCGCTGCTGGGCGTGTGGAGTCGTCACAAGATATTGAGTGGCGCAACCTTGGGCCTGGAATGTCGGGCTACAATGAGACGATGATTATCCACCCAGCCGATGATAACGTGATGTTCCTTGGGCCAGATATGAGGGTCACCTATGGTTCGTGGGACAAGGGCGAGTCGTGGCAATCGATTAAGGATTATGATAGTCGTGGACGCTCTTTGGAGTGGCTTTTGGATATTGACTTCTCTCGTCAAGATCCCAATTATGGTGTGGCTATCTCTTATGACCGTGGGCTTTGTGAGTTCTATGAGACTAAAGATATGGGGCGCTCGTGGGAGTGGGTTAGCTCCCCTGGTCGTGTGCACCGTGAGATGGTCATCGATCCTAAGGATGATCGGGTTATCTACCTCGGAGCAGGTGATTTTTGGAACGTGAAGGATAACCACCGCACGGCAGCGAAGATTGGCGGTGTGATAAGCAAACGTGCCGATTATGGTCACGTACTTAAGTCGACAGATAGGGGTCGCACGTGGACAAAACTCGCCACAGATATATCTCCCGAGCTCTCGGTGGGACGTATGATTATCAGCGAAAAGGATTCAAAGCAGGTCATTATGGCTACGAGCCACGGAGTGTTTGTGACCAAAAATGGCGGTAAGACGTGGAGCAGCTCAGCGAATGGTCTGCTGCACAATCAACCCCGAGATATGACCTCACACTACGACCCTAAGAGCGGCAAGCAGACCTTGTGGTTGGTGGAGCAGACGACTTATGAGCCATCGGGTAAGAGCGTTGTATCTAAGGGCGGTGTGTTCCGTAGCGAGGACTTTGGCGCTACGTGGGTCGATGTGACGGGCGATTTGGGTCTCGACCTTACGAAGAACAAAGATCTGTTCTCAAAGACGATGTTCTATAAGACGGTGGGTAGCTGGTTGGGTATCAATCAACAGCAGGCGAGCAAACTCTATCCTGAGCTCCCTACACAAGCGATGCCGACGTGGAACAGAATCGCTGTGAACCCTGTGAACCCCGAGGAGATCTATTTGGTGCTCAATAAAAAACACGATATTTCGTTCGGCTCGGGCGATGTGTGGAAGAGCAACAACGGCGGCAAGTCGTGGTTCCCTGTGGCTCGTAGCGGTAAGTATTGGTTCGAGAAGAGGGATGCAGATTATTGGGCTACTAAGGGTGTGAAGTCGAGTATGAATATGACCTTCTCACACGTTCACACAGAGATGGAACGAGATATGGAGCGACAGGGTTGTCGTCACCTTAATATAAATAGTAAGGGTGAGCTCTATGTCGGTGTGGCGCAACAGACGCTCTTCTCGGATAATGGAGGCGAGAGTTGGATGCAGATTGATGATATTGAGCTTAAAGCGGGTAGCAATCAGTGGATCGGTCGTGGAGACAGCAATCTTCCCGGACGATATATGGTGATGGATACAGGGGTGAAGGGTCGCAAACTCTTCTGTAGTGGCGAGCACGGATTGTTCCAAAGTGTGCCGTTGGGTGACTATCCCGACAAGGCGGTGGCTGCATTTGAGCAGTTGGAGGGTCAGAAGAACCACAAGGCGGCGACATCGATCTCGACTGTGGCGGTGAACCCTAAAGACCCAAATATGATCTATATGTTGATGTGGAGGCAGTATCACCGTGGTACACTACGTCGCTCGACAGATGGGGGTAAGACTTGGGAGAATATCAGCACAATACACGAGGCTAAGAACCCATTTAGTCAGGGGCTCTCGACAACACAGGCATCGCTAATGATCGACCCCGTGAACCCCAATAATATCTACTTCTGCTCAATTCGCAAGACGATACAAGAGGTGGGCGGATCACCAAGGAAATCGGAGCTAACAAAGGGTGACTATGGAGTCTATCGCTCAACGGATGGTGGCTACACGTGGGCGCTCTCGAATAGAGGTCTGCCTGCAAACTGCAGTGTGCACCGCTTGACGATGGATCCACAGAATCCTCAGAGGATCTACGCATCGTTGAATCAGATCAATGATAAGGATCTCACGGCTGGGTTGTATGTGAGCGAGGATGGAGCGAAGAGCTTCAAGAGGGTGCGTGGCGTGCCTCAGGAGGTGACCTCAGTAAATGATCTGTTCATTACGAATGAGGGCGATATGCTCATCTCGTGCGGTCGCCAAGGTGGCGAGCTTACGGGCGGTGGTGTCTACAGGAGCAAGGATGGCGGAAAGTCGTGGAGACAGATATTCGATGTGCCGTGTGTTTGGCACGTGGAGACCTCGCCACTCAACTCAAAACTGATGGCGGTGACTGTGCCTTACTTCTCTCGTAGAGTTGGCAAGCAGTACGAGGAGTTCCCCAATCCTGGTGTATATCTATCGAAGGATGGGGGCGATAGCTGGATGAAGATAAACAAAGGATTGGGTCAGTCGGGCAAGGTCGTGGAGGTTAAGTTCGATCCCGATATTGAGAATGAGCTGTGGTGCGCTAGTTGGGGCTGCGGTTGGTACAAGACGACAATCAAGTAGAGTGATAATCAAACCGAGTGATAATCAAACCGAGTGATGATTAAACCGAGTGATGATCAAACCGAGTGATAATCAAACCGAGTGATGATTAAACCGAGTGATGATTAAACCGAGTGATAATCAAATAGATACAACCACAAAATAGAATAAAAATGAATCTCAAATTGACAATGGGGGCGGTGACACTTTTGAGTGCCGTAGCTCCAGCTGCAGTTGCTGCAGACGAAAAACCAAACATCTTGTGGATCGTTACAGACGACCACCGTGCCGATGCGCTTGCGTGCTACAACCGTGCGACACGTGGAACGAGCGAGAGCGCACTAGGCTTTGTATCATCACCTGCGTTGGATGCAATTGCAGCGGAGGGTGTGCTCTTTACTAGTGCCTACTGTAACTCACCAGCGAGTGCGCCATCACGTACTTCGATGCACAATGGTCTATATACTCACCACCGTGGTGTCTATGGATTTGAGTATTATCACAATGGACCAGACTACACACCGCTAACACTTCCCGAGTATCTTAACGAGGCTGGCTACAACACAACAGGAATCGGTAAACTCGGTGTGCGCTACAAAGAGTATGTAGAGAAAGGTCGCTCAAATGCAGCACCAATGTACACAACATTCTTCTCAACTTCGGATCACGAGAAGAATAACCAGTCGGATTGGTATAAAAAGGCGTATTGGAGTGGCGATGATAAGGGTTCGCAATACATCTTCTATAAGGATGGTAAGGAGATCACGAAGTTTCACTTCGCTCGTGAAAATATGCCGTTGAAGGCAGAGGATCTCTCTGAGATGGAGAAGTTCTATAAAGAGTATGATGTGCTGCTCTCAGATAAGGGTAAGGGGCAAGAGCCTAAGCCAAAGAAGAGAGCCAACACAATCATCGGTGGTGTGAGCCCAAGCTCTACGGACTACACTTCGGATGGAACGATCCAGCGTGAGTTTAATGGCTACCTCAAGAGCCAAGGTCAACCACAATATAAGTCGTTGGCGACAAATGTAGCTAAGGGGTTGGATGGTGCGCAGCCACAGCTTTTTTATCTTGGCTATCACTTCCCACACACCCCTGTGATGCCTACAAAGCAGTTCCGTGATAAGTTTGAGGGTAAGAAGTATAAAGCTCCGAAGTTCGATCAGGAGGAGTATGATAAGATGCCTGCACAGATGCAAAATTGGTACTCAAAGACACGTGCCGACAAGTTCACTGAGAAGCAGAAGCAGCAGGCGATACGTGACTACTACGCATTCTGTGCGATGGGCGACTCGTTGATTGGTGCATCGGTGAAAGATTTCAAGCAGTTCTGTAAGAAGAATAATAAGGAGTATTTGATCTTGATCGTCTGTGGCGACCACTCTTGGCACTTGGGCGAGCAGGGTACGTATGCGAAGTTTGCAGCTTATCAGAAGTCGAACCATACAGCTGTGTTGGCGGTGTCGTCTGATAAGAAGAAGTTCCCAGCTGGCAAGGTGGTGAGTGATTATATGGAGTATGTAGATATTTTGCCAACGGTGCTCTCGGCAGCTGGTTACGACCTTAAGGAGAAGCGTTTCGACTATCTTGATGGTTATAATTTGGCTGATGTTGTTTCGGGCAAGAAGGCTGCACGTGACTACACAATTGGCGAGATTGATGCTGTGTGTGGACCTCACGGACAGATCCGCACTAAGGACTTTATGTTCGGAATGAGGACACGTGACATCAGTATGGTCAGCACAAAGAATAAGGGTCAGGCGATCGCTGGCGACCCAAATAAAAATATGCGTTGGGCGATGGATGCACCGCTTGCCGAGGTCGATGCAATCCTCTACGATTTGCGTGTCGATCCAGATGAGAGAAACAATGTGGCGCTCGACCCTAAGTATAAAGAGTTGGCTGAGTTTATGCGTAAGAAGTTGGGCAACATTATGTTGGGCGATGGACGTGTAGAGGTTGATTGGTCACAAAAGAGTAGCTACCAACGCTCGACATTCGGTATTGGTTCTGATGATAAGAAGTTGGATATTCCTGCGAAGATCATCCCTAAGGTGTCGAAGAAGTAGCCGTCGCTTTTAGTGAGGCACGGCTCTGTTTCGAGTGATGTGCGGCTCTGTTTCGAGTGATGTAGGGCTCTGTTTCGAGTGATGTGCAGCTCTGTTTCGAGTGATGTAGGGCTCTGTTTCGAGTGATGTGCAGCTCTGTTTCGAGTGAAGTAGGGCTCTGTTTCGAGTGAAGTGTGTCGATTGTGATCGGGCGGTGTCGCAAAGAAATTTTTTGTAAAAGATTGGGTGGATTCAAAATTTTTGTATAATTTTGGGTCTGCCTAATCTTTTTATCTTTGAACTAAATGATGTTGCGACACCTTAAAATATTCACTTTGCTGCTGTTGGTCTTGTTTGTAACTGGCTGTGACAGAGGGCGTTCTGAGCGCTTTGTGATTGGTGTGTCGCAATCGGTAAGTGATGATTGGCACTCATTGTTGTGCCGTGAGATTATTCGTGAGGCTGAGCTGTATGGTGATCTTGAGGTGAGGTGCAGCGTGGCGAAGGGGAGCTTGGAGCGGCAGATTTCACAGATTGAGGAGTTTGTTAAGAGGGGTGTGGATATGATTATCGTTACGCCCGTGAGTTCAACGGGTGTGGTTGATGTTGTTGAGCGAGCGGTGGATAGCGGTGTTAAGGTGTTGGTGGTTGATAATCCGATTGAGTCGGAGCGATGCAGTGGTTACTTTGGTGTGGATCAGGGGCGCTTGGGTCAGATCATCTCGATGAGGTTAAGCGAGCGGAGAGTGCCTACAAAACTCTTTGAACTCTTTGATGTGCGCAACCCAGAGCGGTCACAGAGGGTGCACGAGCGGATGAATATTGCGATGCGGAGGATGCCGCAAGTGGAGAGTGTCGGTAGCGTTGTTACACCTCGTGATTCGGCTGTGTTGCTCTCGTTGGTTGACTCGTTGGTGGGGCTCTATTCGGGTGAGTTGCTGCTGCTGTGTCACAATGCAAATTGGGCTGCTGTGGTGAATAGTGGGGCTGAGAAGTTGGGCAATAGAGATCGGTTTGAGATCTGGTCGATGGCGGCAAATCAGGGCAAGAGTGGGGCTGTGGAGTTGGTCTATAACCGTGTGGCGAATTTGATGTTTCAGTACCCGACCTCAGGGGATCTGCTTGTCGAGCAGGCTTATAAGATATTGAAGGGCGAGGAGTTTGTTAAGCAGCGCTACCTCTCGACACCCGTTGTGGATGAGAGTAGCGTGAAGTACTTCCGTAAACAGCTCTTTAGCAACCATAAGTATAACGGTAAGATCAAGAGTCTCAATGAGTTGAATAGCCGAATGGCGATGGAGAGCAGGCGTTCTAGTCATCGTCTCTATCTGCTTTTCGGTGTGTTGGTTGTTGCGGTTGGGCTCTCTGTAGGTTTGATTGTTTGGTTGTTGAGGCGGCGTGTTCAGCGTGCGGAGGCGGCTGATACTTTGCAAGTCACGACAGTCGTGGATGGCGTAACGAATGGCGTAACGAATGGCGTAATGGAGGGTTTGACGGCTGGTTCGACTGTAGGTTTGCCGCCACAGGAGCAGCGATTTATCGATAAGTTTTATGAGGTGATCGACCGCAATTTGGGTAATGATAAGTTTGAGATTGAGTCGATCGGTGATGAGCTGCACTACTCACGTGTTCAGGTCTACCGCAAGGTGAAGGCGATAACGGGTGAATCGCCTGTGAAGATACTCCGCAATAGGCGCTTGATGAGGGCGGATCAGCTCCTAAAGAGGACCGATAAGAGCATTGCGGAGATCGCTTTTGAGGTGGGTTTCACCACGCCATCATACTTCTCACGCAACTATAAAGATCTCTTTGGGGTGCTGCCGAGCGCTGTAAAGCGATGAAGTTATTTTGATGACAACTCATAACTAATAACTCATAACTCATAACTCATAACTAATATTGTCGTTTTGGATTTTTCGGAAACCAACCTTTGCGAACACGTTCCCGCTGCTCAAATATTTCGAGGATCGACCAGAGCAGTGTGATGCCCAACACACCGAGGATCATCGAGGCGATGAAGTTACCGATGAAGATAGAGGCGGCAAGCGAGATGAGACCCAAGATGAGAAACCACCACCAACACTTCACACCCCAATAATACTCCGATTTGATGACGATAGGGTGAAATAGTCCGATGATGAGAAAGGTGACAACCGCCACTATGATTCCTGTGAAATTTAGCTCCATTATCTTTTTTTGCAAAGTTAGCGAATGTTTTGCAAATTGAGCTTATTTTTTAGTTGCATTTTATCCTGTTTGGATGCAAATATATCAAAAATAGTTTTTACCTTTGTGGAGAGATTAAAAACCAACTGAAATTATGAGAAAAATAGCTAAAACTATTGTTACGGCGGCAGTGATCGCAATGACAATATTTGCCGCTGAGGCACAGCAGGCTAAGCCAAAGAGCGAGAATTTGACAATCCCGAAGAAGACGTATGCAAAGATGCTCGACTTCTCCGATGCACCTGAGCATAAGACGAGAAAGTATCCACTATCGGATCAGATGAATGGGGGTAAGTGGGTACTTCAGAAGCAGTATTGCGAGGAGTTCGAGGGGACGAAGTTAAACACAACGATGTGGCACCCAAATAACCCAGGGTGGAAGGGGCGACAGCCAACGCAGTTTCACCCATCGAATGTGACGCTTGCCGATGGTTTTGCGCAGTTTAGGGTCAACCAACACGGCGATGCAAAGCTGCTCGATGGTTATACACACTCGGCTGGATTTATCGTGAGTAAGACCTACTTTAAATATGGATACTTCGAGGCGAGACTTAAGCCAAATAAGTCGCCTTGGGTCGCTGGTTACTGGATGACCAACTCAACTAAGGAGTGGCGCACGGAGATCGATATTTGTGAGAATTGCCCCGGTACTAAAGGTCGTGAGTATGATTTGGGTTCAAACCTACACGTCTTCTATTCACCTGAGGATCAGGGCGGTATCAAGGAGCACTTCTCGACTGTTGAGAAGTATAAATTGCCGTTTGACCTTAGCGATGATTTCCACGTGTGGGGAATGGATTGGAGCGAGGATTCGATTAAGTTGTATCTTGATGGTGTGATGTATCGTGAGCTTAAGAACGAGTATTGGCATCAGGAGTTGAGGGTGAATTTCAACAATGAATCGAATAAGTGGTTTGGAGCGTTGCCCGATGATAACTTCTTGGATGGGGTGATGTTGGTCGACTATTTCCGTGTTTGGAAGAGGAAGTAATTTTTTTGTTTTTGATTTGATCGAGAGTGGGGAGAGTGATATTTTAATTTCTGTTTTTTTGATGAAGAGGGGTGCTTTTTTTGGAGCTTTGCTATTGATGTGTAGCGTGTTTGTTAACTCGGCGGTTGCAGCTAAGAGTAATTTTTATGAGAGTGATTTGATGGCGAGCATCGGTGAGGAGGATCGTGTGGCGCTGTTGATGGTGCACTTCGGTACGTCACACAGCGATACGAGGGGCAAGACGATTGAGGCGCTCAACGCAAAGGCTCGTGCGAAGTATCCCGATTTTGACCTATATGAGGCGTGGACTTCGAGGATCATCATACGCATAATGAGGGGCAGGGGCGAGGCGATCAAGACCCCGTTGGAGATGCTTAAGGAGCTCAAAGAGCGAGGCTACACACACGTTGTGGTGCAGAGTTCTAATGTGATCGAGGGTGTCGAGATGGAGTCGCTCAGACGTGATATTCGTGATGTGTTGGGCGAGTTTAAGGAGGTGAGGGTCGGCAATCCGCTGCTCTACACGCCTGAGGATTATGAGCGAGTGGTGGAGTGTGTGGCGACTAAAAAACCAGCCGATGGGGCGCTTGTATTGGTTGGGCACGGAACATACACCCCCTCTACGGCTCAATATGCGATGGTCGACTATGTGGCTCGTGAGATGGGTTGCGAGGGGATCTTTATCGGCACGATCGAGGGTTACCCGACCTATGAAACGATGCTTGGGCGGCTTAAGGCTAGCGGTGTGAAACGGGTTGCGTTGATGCCCTTTATGTTTGTATGTGGCGAACACGCAAAGAATGATATTGCTGGCGATTGGGCGGAGATGCTCACAAAGGAGGGTTTCGAGGTCTCGGTGATAATGGAGGGATTGGGTGAGCAGGTGGTTATGCAGAGCCTTTTGATGGAGCACATCGACTTTGCACTCAAGAATCAGATGTATGACATTATGAAGAAAAAGAGCGAATATCTGGAGGGACGTAGGTAATTTTTGAGCTTTTGTTGGATCGGTTTGGATATTCGGTTTGTTTTGTGTATCTTGGCAAGGACTAAACCGAATAACCGAACGATGAGAATGATAACACGACAAGATAGCCAAACAAAAATAGTGGGGCGCTTTTTTAATTTAAAGAAACAATTAACCCTTGCGTTACTCTGCTCAATTTTCACAGCCTGTTTTGCAGCGTGCGTGCGTGATGCAGGTCTCTCGCCTGATGGTGCAACGGCAGAGATCAGCTTTACATCAACCACATTAACACGAGCTACAGACACATCATTTGAAGATAATGATGCGATTTCGGTGGCGGCATACACTGACGACGGCTCACTCTACGCCGAGGATGTTATCTACCGCTACTCTGGAGAGGTATTCACGAGCGAAGATCCGATCAAGTACTCTACATCAAATCAAAAGCTGGCGTTCACAGCGCTCTATCCTTATATATATGTTGGCGGTGATAACGAGATCTCCTTTGCAGTCAAAACAGACCAAAGCAGTGGGACGAACTACACACTCAGCGATCTGCTTGCGGGCTACAGTGAGGCGACTACGATCTCTACGCCAGAGCTAAATTTCGAGCATCTATTGTCAAAACTTGTTGTGACCGTATCATCGTCGGATGAGACGATAACAGAAATTTCAACCTCTCTAAATGTACTGAGCAGTGTCAAGTACAACACCGAGACTAAGATCCTAACCACAACGACAGGCGACACCTCGACAATCACGATGGCGAGCAACGGCACAAATAGTTTCAAAGCTATCATAGCGCCGCAAACCATCTCATCGAGCGAGACACTAGGCACACTCACAATCAATGGCACGGAGTACGACTTCGGCTACGCAGCAGATTTTGAGATTGCAGCAGGTAAGGAGTACACCATCGAGGCGAAGATCGTGGGTGGGAAAATCATATTCTACGACCCCGAGAGTGGCGATTGGAACGACGGCAGCAGTGGCGAGGATGGTGAGCCCGAGTATAGCGATACTTTCCTCTCATCATTTGGCGAGGAGAATGATATGCTTCTATTCGACAGCAGCAGCTACGCCGCCACGCTGAGCTTTGAGCGAACAATCTATATCGATTCGGAGTTGGGTTCGGACAGCAACGATGGATTCTCGATCACGACACCGATCCAAACGCTCGACCACCTAAACGATAATATCGGTGTAAAGAGTGGCGACAAGGTGCTGCTGAAGGGTCACACCGATGCAAGTTTGGAGTATAAAGGTATCATCGAGGTGCTCGATCAAAATGGCGACAAACCGATATTGATAGCGAGCTACGGCGACTGCAAAGCACGAATAAATGCACAAAATCGCTTAGCAGGTATCTTCATCGCCAATAGCTCAAATGTCTACACAGCCGACCTTAAGATCTCAGCAAATGGTCACACCGACACTGTACCCAACGCCTACGGAGACTATGTTGGCACGAGCGACACAGGCAAATATGTACAGCAAACCAACTACTCGCTCCAACAATATAGCGAGCTAAAGAACAACGGGCCTGGAGATGTAACGATCAGCCTCCCCTACGTCAATCGCTACGGAATATTGATCTATGTGATGAAGAGCGCCACCAACGAAAACATAGTCCACTACAACATTGATATTCGTGATGTGTACTACTTCAACAGTGGCGACAGCGAGATCCCCTCAACACGCCCCTGCTCGGCTTGGGGCACAGGTGACGATGATGTCTATGGCTACGGCTGGGGTATCAGAGCTGTTGTAGATAGCAGCGTATGGTTGAGCGAGGGGTCGAACCCCGACAGCAAACTCGATGGTTGGATCATCGATAGCTGCAATATAACCGATGTGAGCAACAGCGCCATTAAGGCTAACAAGAAAGATTTCTACAATATGTTGGTCAAGGGCTGCTGCCTAACAAACACAGGTGGGCCCGGTATGCAGTTCAACTCAGGACACAACAGCACTGTTCGCAACTGCAAAATCATTCGCCCTGGTGCACGATACACCAGCAGCGGAGTCTATGACAATAGGCGTTGGGGACGAGGCAGCGGAATGTGGTGTTACAACTGTGAAGATCTACTCTTTGAGCGCAACTATATGTATCGCTCCGAGGGTATTGGCGACTGCTGCGGTGCACATATCGACATCGGTAATAAGAATGTCATCATTCAGTACTGTCTGAGTGTTGACAACTGCGGTGGCTTTGTTGAGATACTCCGAGGCAATGAGAACTGTAGCTATCGCTACAACATCTCCATAGATGATGGTTGGCGCAACTACAAATCGAAAGACTCAGCACAATTTACTGAGGTGTGGGGCGTAGATAGTGCTGGCGGTCAAGGTTGTTTAGTGACGGTGGAGGCTGAGCCCGATGAGCCTACATACAACTCATACATCTATAACAACACGGTATTGGTGAGCAAGGTGCGATATGACGGTTACATTAGTCCGTGGATCGTCTCATTCAACAGCAACGCCACGGGGTTACTCTTTGCGAATAACGTAATGTATGTACCGCTCGATGATGGGGGCACTTATGCAGTATCGAGTTCGTCATACACAGCCTCAGAGGGGGTGATTGAGAGCAGTTCTAGCGAGTATAAGAAGGGTGTATTCAAGGATGATAACATAACCGTCACCTCGACATTCTTGACCAACAGCGAGATGACAGCACTCAACCACCTCTCGACCCACAACCTCTACGAGACCTATGACGAGGTGGAGGATAGTGCGACCTATCCCTACGCTGAGAACATCTATTATTACAACAAAAATGATGGATCTGATCCCGACACCTCCAATGCACGTTACCGAGACCTCTTCCCAAGGGGTGGCGAGGCTGCCTTTCCATCATTCGTGGAGGGCAAGCAGACCACACTATATGTTGCGGAGGATGCAATCCCCACAGATGCCACTATCATCAACCGAGGCGTAACCATCACAAAACTCACAAGCGATGCAACAACACACGGTCTGCAGTGCACAGCCGCCTTTGGCGAGGTTGTAAATGGACTGGAGATCACCGAGGACTTCTTCGGACGAGCCATCTCAACGCCAATAATCGGCGCTTGCGTTGCGCAATAGTTTGTCAGTTGAGCCTAACCCCCTACTGCACAACACACGCTCCGAGGATCTTTGTCGAGATATAAAGTCCGAAGTAATCTCTTGTCACGTGCAACCCCGAGACAACCTCACCGTTGTATGTCTCGCAATAGATACCGTTAGACGAAGTGTCAACATTAAGTTTATTGATGCTTGCGCCTCGGTTGATGACACTCGATGATGTCGGAATAGCATCCTCTGCAACATATAGATCTGTCCGCTTACCGCCAACAAATGCGAATCCTGGGTCGCCTCCAAGTGGGTCAAGATCCCTATAACGTGCATTAACTGTCTCAAGATCATTCAGCGGATTTGCATTGTCATAGAGCACATTCTCCGCATATGGATAGCGCGTCTTATCCGCCACCTCGTCATATGTCATATAGAGATTATTCACAACCGTATGATCCAATGCTGTGATCTCGGTATTGGTCATATATACGGTTCTAACCTTGTAGTACCCATTATCATTAACATAGCTCTCGCCCTTTCTATAGTCAACAGCTTTTTCGTATGGATAGTAATTTGTACCATCCGTACTCTTCGAGTGTGTCGAACCAGCAGTTATAAAACGACCATCAGCGACATCATCCTTTAGCGGGACATAGAGGATATTATTTGCGAAGTAGATACCCTTAGCCGATGTTGCAAACTCCACAACATTACCATTGATATAACCATCGTAACGGTTCTCGCTAGTGATGATCGTATTGTTATATACATAAGTGTTGTATGGACCCTCATACTCATCGCCCGTGTGTCCGTTGATCGTCACCAAGCAGCCGTAGCTACCGACACTCTCCGTTCCCCATATCTCCGCCTGCTGCAACTCGTCATACTTCACATTACGCCACCCATCATCTATCGAGATGTTGTAACGATAGCAACAGTTGTAGTTCTTACCCAATATCTCGATGAAACCGCCGCAGTTGTCGACACTCAAGCAGTACTGAATAATCACGTTACTATTACCAATATCCATATGCGCACCGCAACAATCCGCCACACCCTCCGAGCGGTAGTAATAGTTGTGCTCAAAGAGGAATCCTGTGCAGGAGTGGCACCACATTCCGCTACCACGTCCCCACTTTCTGTTGTCGATCACGCCATCTGTCTTGCTGCTACCGGGGCGCACCGTGTTGCAGTAGTCCATCTTCGCCTTGCTCACATTGTTAAATTGCGAACCTGGACCACCGCAATCGTATAGATTTGTCTTTGTGACCCAAAGATTTGTGACCGTTCCGTTGTTATTCGATTTGAGACCTGTGTGGCTCACGTTGTGTATGTTACAACTGTCGACTATGCAGTTGTCGATATTGGCGCTACTCTGTGCAGCATAGATTCTAACTCCCCAACCATACTCCGTTTCGTATGATGTACTCCACTCACGGCAGGGGCGGTTAGCCATCGCCGAGTAGCTATCGCCCTTATTGAAGTAAAATATGTCGTGAATATCGACATTATAGACCACGAGGTCGCTGATCTTCTGACCCGATGCTGCATACAACAGCACTCCATAACGGCTCGTTAGCTCCTTGTTACAACCCGTTGGGCAATCACCTTCGGGATACTTTTCATCACCCTCATCCGTGCCGTAAACACCCGTGGGGTAACCATCCGCTGTGATCTTAAGGTCGGTGATGATTACATTTGAAGTGCTCTGGACAAGTACTCCAGCGAACTCACCCTGCGCATTAAGCCGAGCCTTGCAGTCGCCGTAGCTACCGATGTGTATTGGATCACTGCCCGTGCCATCTATGATACGAATTGTACCCTGATGCTCCGAGGTTTTGCTACCCTTGAGCAGCACCTCGTCGCCACTCACGACACCCATCTCCGCCAATCGTGTCAATGTCTTGATTGGCGTATCGATCGAGAGACCGCTATTTGTATCATCGCCCTCATCGGCATCGACATATATTGTTCGTGTAAATACTTTGCCCGTTGCGTAGCTGCTTGAGGCATACATCACATCATCATTCTCACCATCGAGCAGCACAGCAAATGTACCACTCAACTCCTGCTCCTGCTCTTCCTCCTCCTCTACTTCACCATCATCACCATCCGCAACATCACCCTCCACAAATTCATCATCCACCCCTTCGGGTGTCTCAGTACAAGAATAGTTGAGCATCAGCAGCGCTAGAGCTACTGCAAAGAGAGTTCTTTTAATCATTTTAGTTAGTCGGTTTAAATATTAGGTCACGCCAATATATGCAAAAGATCCCTAATATCCAAATCGATCCAACGAAAACTCAAAAATTACCTGCGTCCCTCCAGATATTCGCCACATTGGATGTTGGACTTCTCCTTTGGCGAGGAGACTTCACGCAAACGAGCGAAAAACTCGTTAATGAATTTTTCGCTCGTATTTTACCCTACTTAGTCTAAATTAGAACAGACTTAGTGGTTAATTACCTCTATTGCGGTACGCAAGCACCGACAATAGGTGAGGTGATCTTGCGACCGAAGAAGTCGTACTCCATCTCTAGCTGTGGGAATACACCATATGATGTCTTGTCGTTTGGCAACTTCTCGATCTTCATTCCCTTATTGATCAGCTCCTTGTTCGATGGGATCAAATCCTCAGCTCGCTCCCAACCCTCGCTCTTGGCGAAGTTTGGATTGCCGCCCAACGCATTTTTGTCGAGGTAGAGGTTGTGGTTATCCTTTGGTGCATTGCCGTTTGGTAGCGCATTCTTTGCATCGGGGAACTTAGGGTCGTAGAGCTGATAGAGGTTGTTCTTGATCGTCACGGCTGACTTCGCCAACTCCTCAGCGTTCATATCTCTAACCACTGGTTTCTTGCCGTTGATGAGCTCGCCTGTTGGTACACGGAAGTCGTACGCCTTGCTGTGGAACTCGCCATTGCTGTATTGGTGAACCGACCAACCCTTGACAAAGGGCTCAGGTACCCAGAAGATATTGTTCATCATCATCACACCCTCGGCAGTGGTTGCGATCTGGAACACAAATGGGTTCTTGAAGTTATCCTTGCGTGGGTTTGAGCAGACAACCGTATTGTTGTAAACGTAGCTGTTGTATGGGCCGATGTAGTGCTTGCCAGCGTGTCCATTCACTGTCAATACACAACCCAACGAGCCTGCTGCATTATCTTGGAATAGAGCCTTGCTGTCGGCAACCTCCTTCTTCACCTTCCAAAACTCAACCTGCAGAGGGTCGCTCTTAGGGTTACGCCAACCGTCGTCAATCGAGATGTTGTAGCGATATGAGCAGTTCTCATTCTTACCCAAGATCTCCACGAAACCACCAGCGTTATCCTTGCTCAAGCAGTACTGAATCACAACATTTTTGTTGCCGATGTCGATGTGTGCACCGCAGCAGTCACCAATACCCTCAGCCCTCTCAAATATATTCCTGTCATACAACACCTTGTCGCTGCTCACCAACCACGAACCGCTGCCTCGTCCCCACATACGTGGATCTTGGCTGTGACCCGTGCGATAGGTGCGTGTCTTGGTGATGAGACCATTCTTCAATCCTGAGAACATAATGCCTGGCCCTCCAACCTCGATGATCGAGCAATCTTTGATCGTCATATCCTCGAATGGTGAGTTCTTGATGTTACCGTTGAGCTGGATCGCTGTACGTGATGTCCCCTTGATGTGACAATCCTCGATCGTTAGGTTCTTGACAAGAGCACCCTTAGCCTCGCCCTTGATTCCCCAGCCGAAGTAGTTGCTGTGTTTGATGCCCCACTTACGGCAGGGACGCTCATCGTGTGGAATCTCGCTGTCGTCTACGTTGAAGAAGTAAATATCCTTGATGTCAACGTTGTAGAGTGTGATGTTACTCATCGGTAGATCTTTGCCCGTGCGCAACAGAACGCCTGTACGAGCATTGACCTTTGAGTCCTGTGGACGGATCATCTTCGTTGCATTTTTTGGTCCTCCGTTGCAGGTGATCTTCACATCGCAAACAACGACATTTTGGCAACTCTGGATCAATACTCCATTGGGGTAACCCTTGCCATCGATCGTAGCCTTTGCATCGCCGTAGCTGCCAACCATTATGTTTCTAAGCTCCTTAAGTTCAACTGTACCGGGGTACGAGCTACCGCCCTTCAAGAGGATCTGATCGCCCGACTTGATACCCATCTTCGAGAGCTGTGTGAGGCTCTTTATTGGGGACTTCTTCGAGCCATCCGCCTTGTCATTTCCGCCCACGGCATCGATGTATATCGTCCGTTTGTACTTCGCTGTAGGCTTGTACTTAATCGTGTTGTTCTCCTCTGAGAACTGTGAGGCGAACTCTGTCGCCAGCTCCTTTACACCACCTGCACTGCTCTGCTTTGCTCCATAGCTTGCGCCAATGGTTAGCACTAGTGCCGAGGCTAAAAGTAATACTCTTCTTTTCATCTTGTTTTTATTTGGTTGATTATTTGGTTGATTATTTGGTTGATTATTGTTGGGTTATTGTTGGGTTATTGTTGGGTTAGTTGTTATTTATTTGTTGTCTTTGTTGCCCCTGTTTTCCATCTGTATTAGCGGTTTTTGCTGCTCGTGCTGCCTCTGCTGCTCTCTTTTTTCGCTCGGCTGATGCTTTGTTTGCATCGTTGAAGTATTGGTTCGATGCTGCACTCTGGAACGTTGGGTAGTACTCTTCGTAGTGTGTCGGCAGCTGTTTGCGAAGTTGCTCGATGATCTTGCTGCTCTCCGCTGCTGAGGCTACGTTGTTCCACTCATTTGGGTCGCTCGTGAGGTTGTAGAGCTCCTGTGAGCCATCCTCATACTCAATGTAGTGATACCCATCGAATATGATTGAGCTGTTGCCCATTCCAAAGGTGGTGAGCGCTCCAACTTTGCGCTTCGCCTTGGGGTTCTTGATCTGTTTAATGAGGCTCAAACCCTCGTTGTCTCGATTCTTGTCAAGTCCGCAAAGGTCAATGAGAGTGGGGTAGATGTCGATCAAACCAACGGGCTCACCACACCTCAAACTTGGCTCGATACCCTTGCCAGCGAAGATTAGCGGCACGTGTGTCGAGCGCTCCCAAAGCGAGTGTTTGCAGGTTCTATTCTTCTCGCCAAAGTGGTAACCGTGGTCAGAGAAGAGCACAATCACCGTGTTGTCAGCGTATGGGCTCGCCTCCAAAGCCCTCACTACCTTGCCAACCTGATCGTCCACAAACGCCATACACGCCAAGTATGATTGGATTAGTGACCGCCACTTGTTGTTCTCGATGAGCCACGTTGTCGTCGGCATCTGAGGCATCAAGTTGACCTGTTGCGCTATCTCGGGAATGTCGTTATAATCATCCGCCTTGTATGGTGGGGTCACCATCTTCTCTTCGGGGAACATATCGAACCACTTTTTGGGAACGTGCCACGGGTTGTGCGGACGTGTAAATCCTGCCGCAATGAAGAATGGTTTATCGTGTTTACGCTGCAGAGCCTCCACGGCAAACTCAGCAACCAAATAGTCGCCCATATCCTCATCCTCCACGCCATCGATCACACCCCAATCGGTCATCGTGCGCCAATAATCACTATTATATCGCCAATCGAAGTTCATCCTCTCGCCATTAGGGGGCATCGGGTTTGACTTCAATCCTCCATAGAATCCTCCATACTCCTCAAAGGTATTTGCCCCATCGCCATTGTGAAAGATCTTGCCTGCACCCAGCGCCGTGTAGCCGCTATCCTTGAAGTACTCCGTGAGGAAACGAACCTGTGAAGTGCGCTCATTTGCATCCTTGATGATCTGATCCCTGATCTGTAGATATACACCCGTTGTGCTCGGCTTGAGTCCCGTCATAATCGATGTCCTCGATGGTCCACTGATTGGTGCTTGGCAGTGCGCATTGGTAAAGATAATACCTCGCTCAGCCAATCTATCGATGTTGGGGGTCTTTGCGTTTGGATAGTTCCCCAAGCAGGGCGACCAGTCGTTGAGATCATCCACAGCGATAAAGAGTACATTGGGCATATCGCCATTTTGGGGCGATATGCTCTTTGCCTCTAGTGATGTTGCTGCTGCGACTAGAAGTAGTGTTGCGTAGCTTTTAGAGTATTCTTTCATTTCATCTGCATTTCAGAGTTGTCGTTCACTTGAATTTGTATTCACTTGAATTTACAGCTCTCTTGTGTTTGTTGTTCACTTGAATTTACAGCTCTCTTGTGTTTGTTGTTCACTTGAATTTACAGCTCTCTTGTGTTTGTTGTTCACTTGAATTTACAGCTCTCTTGTGTTTGT
>JBCQUE010000022.1:0-34253 GCA_047174325.1 Rikenellaceae bacterium
TCAATTCGATAATTAAAGCCTTCAGAACAAACCTCAGAGGCGTAACCGATGTGAAATTTTTCCTGTTTCGCCTTACTCGTATTTTTGCTTAGTCCCCCTATTTTATCTGGTGACCCCTAAGTAGGGGAATTGTCGTGGAGTTTTGACAAAAGAAAAACGCTAACCACCTTATTTTTAGGTAATTAGCGAATTTCATTGCGGTGCGTAGGGGACTCGAACCCCTGACCCCGTGCGTGACAGGCACGTATTCTAACCAACTGAACTAACGCACCATTTTTGTTCTTTCACCTCTCTCATTTCTAACCTTGCTTGCCCCTTGCTTGCTCACTTGACTCTCCCTTCAGCCCTCTCTTGCCTCTTGTCCGTTGTCTTGCTTGCCCCCCTTATCCTGCTCGCCTCACTCTCAGTTGCCCTCTTGCTTGCCCCCCTTGCTCTTGCTCGCTTCGCTCTCACTCGCCCCCCTTGGTTATCATTCGTTTGGTGTTTCCCTTAATGATGATGCAAATATAGGGGGTATTTTTTTAATATGCAAATTTTTGGGGGTAAAAATGTATTTATTTTTGTGTTTTTTTAGCGGTTTGCGAAGATCGAAAACTGCACACTGCCGTAACTTCTTGATTGCCAAAAGAGTGGGTGGTTTTCGTGATTTTGTCCCTTTGAGTGCTCAAATATCAAGATTCCGTCACCCTTTAGCAGTCCTCTCTCAAACACCTGCTCTATCACTGCCTCGCTTCCCTCCAAATCGTAGGGCGCATCGGAGAAGATTATATCGAACTTTTTGGTGCAACTCTTCAGATATAGGAACACATTCGCCTTTACCGCATAGATGTTATCCATCCCAAATCCCTTTGCTGTTGCCTTTATATATGCGTGGTGAACTCCATTGATCTCAACCGAGGTGACACTCTTCGCTCCCCTCGATGCAAATTCATAGCTTATCGACCCCGTCCCTGCAAAGAGATCCAACACATCGCACTCCTCCATATCTACCACACCCTGCAGCACATTAAAGAGATTCTCCTTAGCGAAATCCGTTGTTGGTCTCGCTCTCAGGTTCTTTGGCGGTGTAATAACTCGCCCTCTATATTCACCCCCTACTATTCGCATATCATCATCTTTTTAAAGTCTCTCTGCAGCAGGCGGCGCATCGTCCCGCTACATCTATATATATATAGGTATATCTCCTCACCCATCTCCACCGCCTTAGCCACCCTCTGCACCCAATAGATTGCCGAGGCATCGGTCGGTGTCTCATAGACATCGGCAAAAGCTAGCTCACCGCCCCTCTCATACATCAGTATCGTGGTCACACCTCTCACCGAGTCGACGATCAGATGGCGCTCCTCCCCCACTGCCCTACGCAATATCGGCACTTCGTACGCCACACCATCTACTCCACACCTCTCATCCAGCAGCCTCAGCATCGCCTTAGGTACAACCACCAACGCAACCCTATCGCCTGAGCGCATCGTCACCACTGCCTCATCCTCATAATAGCTAATTCCGCCCCTTAAGAGCTCCTCTCGCACCACCTCCATCGACACACTCTCACTCTCTTGCGCCTCAACGTTTGTGAGCCGTTCAGCAGGCATCAGCATCACCCGTTTTGTGAGCAGCTCCACCCTAACCTTTGCCTCACTCGCCTCACTCGCCCCACTCGCCTCACTCGCCCCACTCGCCCCACTCGCCCCGACATCCATCGCTGCAAGCTCCGCCACAAGTTCATCTATGACGAAAAGATCTCCGCCAGCCGACAGCTTAACGGAGATCCTCTTCTCTTGTGGAGTGTTACTACTCCCAGTTTCCTGCCTCATTGTTAGCGCCATCCATTGCTCCAAACTTAATACCTGGGTATTTATTGTAGTTATTCACATCGTTATCAATCAAGTTAATGATCTCTTGGCGATACACAAGCGTATCGAGATATTTGATATAAGGCACCTTACACTCAACCACAGGAACCACAACCTTACTCTCGGTTGTTATCATACCTGCAGCTAGAGTAAACTCGCTCTTATTGTCGGTCATAGGCACATAGCGCAACGCCTTAACATCCGCTGGAGTGAGGCGTTTTGGAGCAAAGACCGTATCGATCACCGCCACAAAGAACTTCTCGACATTAGCCTCGCCACGGCGCTTAAGCTGAGCCATCCCTACTGAGTCATCCTCATCGACCTTCTTACGCTCCATCTCAAGAGAGTCTGTGAGGACGAAGTTAATCAACGAATCGAAATCACCCGTAAAGCGGTAGTACTTACTTTTGAACGCTCGCTGAGCTTGGCGCACATCCTTGATTCGATCCACAACTGCAGTCTCGATTTCGCCCTTGCTCTTCTCGAACTCGATTGGAGTTGAGATCAACACATAGATTACGTAAACCAGCGACAATGCTGCCACGGCTAGAACTAATTGAAAAATCTTTCTCATATTAAAGTAATTGTTTTAAATTTGTTTGCTAATTTATTTGTACTTTTACACCACACATCAACGATTGTCACACATCCAAACGTTCACAAAGATATGAACATAGATCAAACCGCACAACAAATTTACACTAAAATTTGTTTTAATCCAACTATTAACCAAAAAATAATAGTCGAAGAGTTGTCAAAATGGGTTGTAACTGCCTCATTTAACTCTATTTTCATACTCAACGGTTATGCTGGAACAGGCAAAACGACAATTATCGCAGCATTTGTTGCTGCACTTGCCGACATCGGGATCGAGACTACGCTGCTTGCCCCAACGGGTCGAGCGGCAAATGTCTTGTCGAGATACTCCAACTCCGCCGCATTCACCATCCACAAACATATCTATCGAGAGAGGACTAACGCTGAGTATGTCTCACGTTACTCATTGGCGCACAACCCTGCCCGTGGAGTGATCTATATTGTCGATGAGGCTTCGATGCTCTCGGCTAGTGGTGGTGGCTCACAATTTGGGTCGGGATCGCTCTTGGACGACCTCATTCAATTTGTTCGTAGCGGTCACAATTGCCGTTTGCTATTGGTTGGCGATAGTGCACAGCTGCCGCCTGTTGGGTCGGAGTATAGTCCTGCACTCGATGCTAACTTTATGAGCAGATATGGCGAGGTCGTCTACGGTACGATGGATGAGGTGGTGCGTCAGAGTGCCGATTCGGGGATACTTCGCAACGCCACAATCATTCGTCAGATGATGGAGCGGGGTCGTTATGAGATCCCAAAACTATCGCTCGAACTGCCTGATGTCGAGGTGATTGAGGGCGGTGAGTTCACGGAGCGGGTGCAGGATTGTTACGACAAATATGGACGAGATGAGACCATCATCATCACCCGATCCAACAAACGGGCGCTACGTTATAATATGGGTGTTAGGCGCTACACGATCTGTGCCGAGGAGCTACTGGAGCGAGGCGAGCAGCTGATGGTGGTGAAGAATAACTACTTCTACACCGAGCGAATAAAGGGGTGCAAGATGTCGTTTGTCGCCAATGGTGATGTTGCGAGGGTGGAGCGGATCAAACAATTCGAGAGTTTTTACGGTTTTGACTTTGCACGTATGGTGCTCTCCTTTGGCGATTACAACGACACCGAGATCGAGTGCTGGGTTCTGCTTGCATCGCTACTGAGCGAGAGCCCATCGTTGAGCGGTGAGGATAGCGAGCGCCTACTTCGAGAGGTCGAACAGGATTATCTCGACATCGGCAGCCGCATTGAACGCTACAAACAGATCCGCACAAATGAGTTCTTCAATGCGCTACAGGTGAAGTACTCCTACGCCGTCACTTGCCACAAATCGCAAGGTGGTCAGTGGAGCGCCGTGTTTCTCGACCGCTGCATCTTTGGCGATGAAGTGATGTCGCTAGACCTGCTTCGCTGGCTCTACACAGCTGTAACGAGGGCGACCAAAAAGTTGTATCTTGTCGGTTTCGATGAGCGATTCTTCTAAAGAACACCCCTGATAAGTGCTTTTAAGTTATGACTCATAACTCATAACTCATAACTCATAACTCATAACTCATAACTCATAACTCATAACTCATAACTCACCCCTACCAATCGGTCAAGACATTGACATCGAACGACTCGTTTAGGGGTACTCTTTCGTTCATCATTCCTCGGATCTGTAGTGTCGAGGGGCGATTGTAGTCATTGAACACATCGGGGTCGATCTCCACTCGGTCGGGGAATTGAATCGAGACCACACAGCTCTCGCACTGCTCAAACTCCTCAGCCAAATTATTCATTCCAAAGGAGCCGACAACGCCCGCAACAGAGAACTGAACCGAGTTAACCTTCAGCCGCTGACACTTAATGAGCTGCAAAGGGATCTCGATACGAATACCCACTATCGCCTTGCGAACCACATCGTTATCATCCGTATCATCGTCATCTACCTCGCTCTCATCTTTGTACTCCTCATCAACGACATCCTCCTCCCTCACATCCGCTTTCATCGTTACATTGCCCTCCACCTTAACGTTTGGCAAGAACGCATCTACATCGAAGGTGATTTTATGTTGCAACTTCTTCGCACCGGAGTTAAACGTCATCGTTATAACACTCTCCTTTCCACGCCTGCAGTTGTAATAATCATAGGTGAGCAGATAGCTCTTGGGGCTTGCCGATTCAGTAGCCGCAAAGATCAGATCACGAGCCTTGCCGCCATCGATCGCAGGCTTTTGATTGGTCGTTATCTCTCGATCATTGAGGGTGAAACGGATCTCCTCTCGACCAATCTCGCCACTCACACGCTCGATCTTCACCGCCTCATAGAGTTTGCTGTATTGACCCTTAAGTGCTGCAGCCTCACGGCGTTGAGCACTATCATCGAGCGATTTTGAGAGCTCCGTAAGAGTTGTCACCGCCTGATCTATCTGCTCAATAGACTCTACTTTATCTATCTGATCCTTAAGCGATTGTAGCGTACCGCTCGAATTTGCAGCCCTCAACGACTGCCCCATCACAACCACCGAAAGTGTGATTATCAAGGTTTTACATATCCATCTCATAAGCATATTATATTATAGGGGACTTCTAATAATTCCCCAAATTACTTTTAGGCTACTAACCACCCCTTTTTGATTTCACGAAAATAGGTGGTAGAGCCACTACAACCCACTTTTGCAAAATCAAAAATGGGCAATTATTAACCAAAAATTAAAATCGGGGAATTATTAGAAGTCCCCTATAGTTATAATCAAAATTACAATCAAAGTCACAGCCGACAAAAGAGCAACCCACGCCACACAACGCCCAATTCGCCGCACCCGAGCCACCACCGCCCGACGCTCATCCAGCTCATCCAACATATACGCCTCGAAGATAGCGAGCGCCTGAGCAATCACCTCCTTATGTCCAAAGCGCAACCAAACAAGCTCCTCAACTCTGTAGTAAAGCATATCAATCGCATCGAGCCGCTCACGACAGGGGTCAATCTCTCGCCTCGTGAAGTAGCGACAAAGCCCACTGGTGAGTGTCAGCCTCCTCATCTCGTTCATCTTGATCACCTCGCTCACCAAACTCCTCAGGTCGAGCATCATCAAATATGGCGAACTCTCGTGATCATATCGCCCATCATCAACCGAACAATAGAAACAGAATGGACAGACGATTGAGTTGAGCGGAATCAAATCGCCACACTCCTCACACTTAATAAGTTTAACGCCACCACTCTCGACAACCACCTCACCACTCTTGATCGTCACCTCATCCCTACTTAAATTCGCATTACCTCTAATGAGAATCAAATCATCTACACTCCTCTTTGATACCTCCATCGCCTCGCCCCTCCACCTTACGCCCTCTCGCTCAGCTCCAACCAACGCATAGTCTGCTCATCGATCCTCTCAATGAGTGCGGAGATCTGTTGCGACTTCTCGGTTAACTCCTCTACGGATAGTGTTCCGCTGCTTAGCTGCTGCTCTAGTTCGCTCTTCTGCTCCTCCATCTTTGGCAACTCAGCCTCGATCTGCTCAAACTCACGCCGCTCTTTGTAGCTCAACTTTGTCGATGTCTCTTTGCGCTGTGGCTGTGGTGCTGCAGCTCTCTGTGGTGCTGTCGCCCTCTTCGCCTCACGTGCCTCCTGCTCCTGCTCAGCTTTGAGCGTTCGCCACACCAAGAAATCTGTGTATGACGATGGGAAATCTTTCGTGCGACCCTCGCCCTCAAAGACCAATAGATGCTCGGCAACCTTATCCATAAAGTAACGGTCGTGCGACACCACAATGACACACCCAGAGAAACTTTGCAAGTACTCCTCCAACACCTGTAACGTCATAATATCCAAGTCGTTAGTAGGCTCATCAAGGATCAAGAAGTTAGGGTTCTGCATCAGCACCGTACAGAGATACAACCGCCGCCGCTCGCCACCGCTCAACCGCCCCACGAAGTTGTGTTGCACCTTAGGTTCAAAGAGAAAGTATTGCAAAAATTGTGATGCCGAGAGTTTGCGCCCATCGCCCAAATCGATCGACTCAGCGATCTCGCTCACCACATCTATAACCTTTGTGTTGTCGTCAAAATCGATCCCCGACTGTGAATAATAGCCAAACTTAACAGTCTGCCCAATGTCGATCTTACCGCTATCGGGGGCAACTTCGCCCATCAACATCTTCAGAAATGTCGACTTACCCACGCCATTCTCCCCAACGATTCCCATCTTCTCGTAACGAGAAAATGTATAGGTGAAATCCTTCAAGATGACCCTCTCGCCATAGGCTTTGCAGAGACTCTCCACCTCAAAAATCTTCTTGCCGATATATGTCGACTTGACATCCAACCGCACACTACCCTGCTCTCGCTCCCTACGCAGACGATCCTCCAACTCATAGAAACTCTCGATCCTCGACTTCGCCTTTGTAGCACGAGCCTGAGGCTGTCGGCGCATCCAATCGAGCTCCTTGCGGTAGAGGTTCGAGTCGCTTGCGTGCTGCTGTTGCGCTGCCGCCTTTCGCTCCTCACGTTTCTCTAAATAATAGCTGTAATTACCTCTGTACGAGAATATTTTGTGCTCATCAATCTCCAAGATTCTGTTGCATACACGATCCAAGAAGTAGCGGTCGTGTGTCACCATCAGTAGCGAGATTCGGCTAGCCGTTAGGTAACCCTCCAACCACATCGTCACATCCAAATCGAGGTGGTTAGTCGGCTCATCAAGGATCAACAACTCAGGCTCATTGATGAGTGCACTCGCTAGAGCCACACGCTTAAGCTGCCCACCCGACAACATCGATACACGCTTGTCGAACTCGGTGATTTTGAGCTGTGAAAGTATCTGTTTAACCTTTGATTCGTAGTCCCAAGCCGAGTGCTCATCCATCCTCTCCACAGCGCTCTGTATGCGGCTATCATCGCCCGAAAGCATCGCCCTCTCATACTCCGCTATCACCCTCAACACAGGGCTATCACCGCTGAAACACGCCTCCAAAACGGTCAAGTCTCCAGCGAACGATGGCTCTTGAACGAGACACGCCACACGAAGATCCTTGCGGAAACTGATCTCGCCACCCTCCAGATCCTCGCCCGTCATAATTGTGTCAAGCAGCGTACTCTTTCCCGCTCCATTGCGAGCGATGAGCCCCACACGCTCCCCCTCACCAATCGTGAAACTGATGTTGCGAAAGAGCACCAAATCGCCGTAGCTCTTCGTGAGGTTTTCAACTGTTAGGTAATTTATCATTAGGGGTCTATTTAGGGGTTTCTGAGTAATTCTGAGTAGCTCCGAGTAATTCTGAGTAGCTCCGAGTAATTCTGAGCCCCCTCAGTCCTACTCAGCCTTACTCAGCCTTACTCAGCAATACTCAGCCTTACTCAGCAATACTCAGCCTTACTCAGTAAAAATTAAAACTCCGAAGTAAAGGCAAAATTTATCTCTTTAAAATTCTCCTGAGCCAGCGCAAGTCCGTAGCTAGTGTCCGCCAAAAAGACATCACGCCCGTGCTTATCCACCGCCATATTTGTATGCTTGCGCCTCTTGAAATCGACCAACTGCTCAGCGTTATCGCTCGTGATCCAACACGCCTTATATATCGAGATTGAATCCCAACGACACACTGCCGAGTACTCGTGCTCCAAACGATACTGGATAACCTCAAACTGAAGTGCACCCACCGTACCGATGATCTTACGACCATTCAACGATGAGGTAAAGAGCTGAGCCACACCCTCATCCATCAACTGATCGATACCCTTAGCGAGCTGTTTAAACTTCATCGGGTCAGCATTCTCAATGTAACGGAACTGCTCGGGTGCAAAGGATGGAATCCCTGTGAACTTCAACTTCTCGCCCTCCGAAAATGTATCACCAATGGCGAAGTTACCTGCATCGTGCAGACCGACAATATCACCAGGGAACGCCTCATCGATGATCGACTTCTTCTCCGCCATAAATGCTGTTGGTGATGAGAACTTCATCTGCTTACCGCTACGCACGTGCAGATAGTTTTTATTCCTCTCAAAGCGCCCCGAACAGACCTTCATAAAGGCGATACGGTTGCGGTGGTTAGGGTCCATATTTGCGTGAATCTTAAATATGAAACCCGACATCTTCGCCTCCTCAGGGTCGATCTCACGGCTCTCTGTAGTTGCCAAACGTGGCGATGGTGCAACCTCTATGAAGCACTCCAACAGCTCACG
Source organism: Rikenellaceae bacterium (assembly GCA_047174325.1). Classification (GTDB taxonomy): domain Bacteria; phylum Bacteroidota; class Bacteroidia; order Bacteroidales; family Rikenellaceae; genus Alistipes. The sequence goes on from JBCQUE010000022.1 coordinate 8,619, forward strand.
CACACCAAAGTTATTGACAGCCGAACCAAAGAATACGGGCGCAAGCTCACCACGCAAATACGCCTCACGGTCAAACTGATCGTAGACACCCTCCACCATCTCAATATCCTCACGGATCTGTGCAGCGTATCGCTCCTCGATATAATCATCCAACACGGGGTCATTTATATCGCTGATCTCAACCGTCTCAGCCGCTGCTGTCTGTCGCTCGTCCGAAGTAAAGATCGAGAGGTTTTGATTATAAAGATTATATACACCCTTAAATGTTGGACCGCTCGAAATCGGGAACGATAGCGGACGTACACGCACCTTCAGCTCCGCCTCGATCTCATCCAACAGCTCGAACGGCTCTTTGCAGGGTCTGTCCATCTTGTTGACAAAGACGATCACGGGGGTCTTGCGCATACGGCAGACATTCATCAACTTAAGCGTCTGAGCCTCAACACCCTTAGCGCCATCGATAACGATGATCACCGAATCGACCGCCGTCAATGTTCGATAAGTATCCTCAGCAAAATCTTCGTGACCAGGTGTGTCGAGAATATTGATCTTCGCACCACGGTACTCAAAGCCCATCACCGATGTAGCGACCGAGATACCACGCTGCCTCTCGATCTCCATAAAATCGGACGTTGCACCCTTCTTAATTTTGTTGCTCTTCACAGCGCCAGCCACGTGGATCGCACCACCAAAGAGCAGCAGCTTCTCGGTGAGTGTTGTCTTTCCAGCATCAGGGTGGGCAATTACGGCAAACGTTCTACGTCTTAATATCTCTTCTTGTTGGGTCATCTATATCTATTTTTATTTCTATATTAAAGTGTTGGGGGATAGTCTATATTGTAGTGCAATCCGACTGATTCCAAACGAGCCTCGCCCTGCTTAATGGTCAGGTACGCCACAGCGATCATATTGCGCAACTCACACAGCTCTCTGTTTGGAGTGGTCTTATTATAGAGCTCCTCGGTCTCGTGCCAAATAGTCGAGAGGCGCACCATCGCTCGCTGCAAACGTAAATTCGACCTCACGATACCTACATAGTTCGACATTATCTGCTGCAGCTCCTTCTTATTTTGCGTCACCAATATCATCTCCTCAGCCGAGCTCGTTCCGTCAAAGTCCCAATCGGGCAACCCCTTCTGTATCAACACCTTCTCACGCTTTGCAGCACAATCCCGAGCCGCCTCATCAGCATAAACCAACGCCTCGATCAGGGAGTTCGATGCCAAGCGATTTGCGCCGTGCAGCCCCGTACAGGAGCTCTCGCCAAGTGCATAGAGCCGCTTGATTGATGTCTCACCACTCGTGTTGACCTTGACACCTCCGCAACAGTAGTGCGCCGCTGGGGTGACGGGGATCATATCTTTCGTTATATCTATACCGATCGACATACACTTCTCATATATATTTGGGAAGTGCGTGCGTGTGGTCTCTGCATCCTTGTGTGTTACATCTAAGTAGACGTACTCCGCACCGCTGATCTTCATCTCGTGGTCGATCGATCGAGCCACAACATCACGTGGTGCGAGCGACAACATCGGGTGGTAACGCTGCATAAACTCCTTGCCACTCTGCAACTTAAGTATCGCACCATAGCCCCTCATCGCCTCCGTAATAAGGAACGATGGGCGCTCGCTCGGGTTGAATAGTGAGGTTGGGTGAAACTGTATAAACTCCATATTCTCCATCATCGCCTTCGCCCTGTGACACATCGCTATTCCATCGCCCGTCGCCACATCAGGGTTCGTCGTCGTGTGATAAATATGACCGCAACCGCCCGATGCAACCACCGTAAACTTCGCCAACATCGTGAAGATCTTCTCACTCTGAAGATCAAGCACATACGCCCCAAAGCAAGCCAACCCACGGGTGTGACGTGTAACAAATTCGCCCAAGTGGTGCTGCGTCAACAGATCGATGGCGAAGTGGTTCTCCAACACCTTGATACGTGGGTGCGCCTTGACACTCTCCACCAGCGCTCGCTCAATCTCCGCACCCGTCAAATCCTCATAATGCAGGATTCTATGCTCCGAGTGCCCACCCTCACGATGCAGCTCAAAGCGCCCATCCTCCAACTTATTGAATCGTGTACCCCAGCGAATGAGATCACCAATAAGCTCGGGCGCTCGTCTCACAACCAGCTCCACAGCCTCCTCATTACACTTGCCTGCACCGCAAACAAGTGTATCCTCGATATGTTTCTCAAACGTATCGGGTTCATAAGTCACCGAACAGATACCGCCCTGTGCATAGTTCGTGTTGCAATCATCGATCCTACTCTTCGTGACGATCACTACATCGCCACTCTCAGCCGCCTTGAGCGCAAAACTCAACCCAGCGACACCCGAACCGATCACCAAATAATCACTTTCAAACTTCATAATCTAACCGATTTTAAGGGGAGTTCTAATAATTCCCTGATTTTAATTTTTAGTTAATAATTGCCCATTTTTGATTTTGCAAAAGTGGGTTGTAGTGGCTCTACCACCGATTTTTGAAAAATCGAAAAGGGGTGATTAGTAGCTGAAAAGTATTTTAGGGAATTATTAAAACTCCCCTTAATATAGATTATCATACATACTTTGGCTCTTATCATACTTTATATCGGCCAACGATGCTGCTTTAATTCCAATATTGAAACTCCAACTTCTGTAGTATCCAAAAGGTATCCACGAGAATGACATCTGCCAACAGTGCAGATCACGTGTAATGGCGACCGAAGACGTTGTCAACTGCCGCTCCATAAGGTCAAATCCACCACTAAACGTCACACCCGTCTTTTGTGTCAGCGTCAACGATCCATTGAAACCGATCGACTGCGTGACGTTGGGTTCATAACCCGTTGTTCCGTTATCCGTGTAGCTGATTCCGTAGTTTATCACATAGTTGAAACCCACGTTCCACGGCAACGAAAAGTCATAATAACTCGCCGCCATATAGCTCCGCCTCAACGCTGGATCGAGCTGTCCATCTTGACTATAGAATGGATTTGCATACTCACTTGGCGCTGTAGTGTTGATGTCGTTCACTGCTGGGCGAGACTTATCCGCCCTCGATTTAAATGTATAACCAAACGACCAACCTGTCGATGTTATACGTCCCGGGAAGAATAGCTCATCGTAACGTGTACCCTCAGGCGTAACCTTATATGGGTCGAGCGTCATCGATAGGTTGACACCAAAGTTACCGAAGAGCGTTGTGCGGAACGTAAGCGGAATGGTCGACAACTTCATAGAGTCCGCCAAGAAGTTATACGAAGCGCTAGCGCCCAACGACTCAATAAGTTTCACCTTACGCACTCCCGAAGTATCACGCTTAGAGAGCACCTTCATCTCAAGGCTCTGAGTAAGGCTAAAGCTCATCGACATACTTTCGCCCGACGATGGCGCACCATATGCATTGCTCGAATAGGGCGAATAGCTCTTTGTCGTACCCAGCGAGTCGGTCTGCACCGTCTCGTAATAACCATACTTCTGTCGTGAGAAATCGGGCGTATATGAGAAACTTACCGTTGGTGTCATTGTGTGTCGCACCGCCTGCACTGGGTTCGTCTTGCTCTTTGCCTGATACATTCCGTAGAGTGTTGTCGATGTCGACACAGACGTTGAGTAGTCATACAATCGGTAGAAACCATACTCAGGGTCGAGTTCATCGAGCTCGTTCGTTTGGTTATTCCACTGCTGCTCGTATCGCTTTATATACCAATTCTCGCTATAAGTGAACGATGGTGTCACATTGAAGTAATCGAAGAAACTAAACGATGCCGAGATGGGGATCGAGTGCTCGATTCCGTTGGTCATATCGTTGAGTGTCTCACGATTAAACAGCTCATCCTGCTTACCCGAGATCGAATTTGTCATCTTACCCGTATAGGTCATCGAGATCTTATGATACCACTTCTCCTCCCCCACTGCATTGCTCGACTTGAATGGATAGAAACGTGAGACGCTGTAGACCGCCGTTGGGAAGGTCATCGAGATCGTCTCATCTTGCGAGTTCTGTGAGATCGCCATATTGGTCGAGAATGATGTCTTGCTCCAGCTCTTTGAGTATGCGATCGATGAGTTGGTCTGCGTCGAGAGCATATCGTCGATTGTCGTTGCCGAGTACTTTGAATAGCCGCTCGTTGCGAAGTTCACCGATGCCGAGAATGATGAACCAGGGTTCGCCTTTGCATCCTGTGAGTGCGACCAGACGATCTTGAAATCTCTCTGTTGCGTATAGTCTGCATCATCCTTCTCGCCCACCCTACTGTCGGAGTAGGTCACCGAGTAGTTACCGCTATATTTGTATCGCTTCATATATCGAGATGTCGAGTTTGCGCTCCACGAACCGAGCGAGTAGACCGACCCCTGCAGCGTGAGATCCATATAGTCGCTAATACGGAAGTAGTAACCGAGATCCTGCAGGAAGAAACCCTTCGTTCCATCCTCACCATACGACGGCATAATGATACCCGAACGAGGTCCCGAATTGATCGGAAAGAAACCCTCGGGGATACCTAAGAAGTAGAGCGGCACATCCTCCATAACGAAGTAAGCAGGGCCCGTAATCACCTTTTCGCCCGGAATAACCTTCGCCTGTGTCATCGCCAAATAGAAGTGAGGGTGGTCTGTATGGTCACACGTTGTGTACTTACCGCCCTTGATGTTGATGTGGTTATTCTCCATCTTCTTGACGTGTCCGCCCACCAACCATCCATCGCCCTCTTTTGTCGCTACGCCCTTGATCTTCGCCTTTTCGCTCTTAATGTTGTAGGTGATTGTATCCATCGTATAGTTTGCTCCACCATCCAAAAAGACGGGTTGCGTCACCTTGATGATGCCTGCCGAGTCGACCTCCTTACCGTAGGCGTAGATCTCATCATTATCCATATCGATACGCATATAGTCCGCCGAGAGGCTCATCTTCTGATAGTTGATGACACCCTCGTTGTAGATAAAGACCTTTTTATTAGTCACATCATAATAGAGCGAATCCTTGTTCTTTCCACGCATCACATCGTCAATCATACTCCGAGGCTTCTTGGGCATCGTGTCGAGCGCCAAAGAGTCCACCGCCAACGAATCCACCGCCAAGGAGTCCCTCAACAGCGGGTTGGTCTGTAGCGAATCACCTCCGCTATTTTTGTGGTCGTGGTCGTGGCTATGGTCGTGGTCGTGGCTATGGTCGTGATTTTGCTCACTCCCCCCCTGTCGATGTGTGCGAACCGAGTCCGCCACCAACGCCTCACGCCGACTTCGGCGAGAGCCTCTTCCGCTAGTTGTCGGTAGCGAGTCCACGCCAAAGACTATCTCAGCGGAGAGGATCACTATTAACAGCGAAAGTAGATATTTTATCTTAAATTTATGCAAAATTCCAAAAAAAATTGTACCTTTGCCGACAAGTGTCGGCAAGGCGGTTACAAGGAGTGGGTAGCAAAAGTTACACACTTAGCTTTGGGGAGCAACTAATCTCAACAAAAAGAGGTCAATATCTCCGCAAAAGCGCCACTCACACAACCTACAGCCCGATTAACAAACGACAAATATAGCGAAAAAATATTTATATACTCCATATTTATTTAATGAAAACGAAACTTTTTTTCAAAGCCATAATAGCGCTACTTATCATCACCTCGATATTCTCTACCGAGAACGCCTCAGCACAGGGTGTCAAGGTGATTGTTATCGACCCAGGGCACGGCGGTAAATTCCCCGGTGCTCAATATAAGGGTGTGACTGAAAAGGAGTTAAATTTAGCAGTGGCGCTTAAGCTCGGAAACATCATCAAAAAGAGCCATCCCGAGATCAAAGTCATCTACACACGCACCACCGACAAACACCTCTCGACATCATTGAGTGCCGATTTGGGTGCTCGTTCAAAGATCGCTAACGAGGCGCAGGGCGACCTCTTCATCTCGATCCACGCCAACGCCGCCTCCAACACAGCAGCCTACGGAGCGGAGACCATCATAATGGGTGAGTCGTCAATCGAAAAGCAGCGCAACGATGCCGCACTCTACACCGCCAACAAGGAGCACCTGATCGATATGTCGGACGAAAAGACCGCTGCAATCGTTAGAGCTTACATCCAAAATCTACAATTCACCTACGGACAATACAGCGAGGCTTTAGCTCGCCTCATTCAGAAGAGTTACGAAGCGAACGGACGTAAGGTACGACCACTCCGTCGACAGCCAATTATGGTGCTCTACGGTACAGATATGCCTTGCGTACTCACCGAGATGGGCTTTATGAGCAACCCCACGGAGTTGGCTATGATGAAGTCCGAAAAGGGGCAACAACAGATCGCCAACTCGATCTACAGCGGTATCAAGGCGTACATAGAGATGGTCAACAGAACATACAGCACAACAGCCTCAGCAGCTGGTGCAGCGGTGGCTGGCGGATCGGTCGGAGGGTCAACAGGAACAACAGGAACAACAGGAACAACAGGAGCAGCAACAGGAGCAACAGGAGCAACAGGAGCAACAAAGAACACAAGTGCAGCGACACCCAAGCCGCCCAAATCAAAGTCGAACGAGGCGCTAAAATCGGGTTACACAATCCAGATCCTCTCCTCAACAAAAGCTCTCGCCAAGAACGACCGACAATTTAAGAGCTACGCTGGGCGGCAGTGGTTATTGACATCTCGTGGCAAATATAAATATAAATATTGCATCGGAAAATATAGCTCAAAAGAGGATGCTCGCATCGACCTTGCGCAGGTGAAACGCACCTTCAAAGATGCCTATATCACAGAGTTCAAAATAAAATAAAATAAAAACAGAATAATAACAGAATTTAAGAATGCAAGAGTATTTAAGGTTAAAACTTTCTAAACAAAAACAGATGAAAAGAGAGATTAAGATAGGACTTTTCACCATCGCAATGATACTTGTCGTTTGGGGTGGAGTTCGATTTTTGAGCGGCATCGACCTGCTCAGCAGCAATAACGATTACTACGCTATCTACAGCAAAATAGATGGAATCCAGCAAGCCTCACCAGTCTTTATAAAGGGTGTCAAGGTGGGTACGGTCACAGCGTTGAAGTTAGACGAGAAGGATGCTTCACAAGTTGAGCTAACACTCACCGTTGCAAACAAATATAAGATCCCTGTAGACTCCGAGGCGAAGATCTTCTCCAACGGTCTAATGAGCGGCAAGGCGGTGGAGTTGATATTGGGCGAGAGCAGCGAATATGTAGAGCCGAATGGAAACATAACCTCTAGTCAAGAGAAGGATCTATTCGCCGCTGCAAGCTCCGAAATCGACTATCTAAAGGGGCGTTTCGAGACTATCGCTACGGAGCTCACCACCACCCTATCGAACATCAACACATTGTTGGAGAACAACACAGGCAACATCGGGGGGCTCATCTCAAATCTAAATCAGATCTCACAAAACCTCAACACCCTTCTCAAGAATAACGAGGGCAACGTCACAACGATGCTCAGCGGCTTTGCTGAGGTGTCAGATACGTTGGGCAAGGATAGCGCTCAGATCGACAGCATCATCCGCAACGTGAACTCACTAACAGCGGAGCTTAACGAGGCGCAATTGGGCTCAGCTCTCAGCTCGTCACTCACTCAAATCGAAAAGCTCATAACACAGCTCAACAGCGAGGAGGGCAACCTCGGCAAGATTATGAACGATGAGGCGCTATACACAAACCTCGCCTCAGCAAGCGCAAATCTCGATGCACTTCTCTATGATGTTAAGGCGAACCCAAAGCGCTACGTAAACATCTCGGTATTCGGCACAAACGAGGAGAAAGCAAAAGCAAAAGCTGAAAAGAGAGCTCAAAAAGATGCTGAGGAGGCAGCTAAAGATCTTCGCAAAGCAGAGGCTAAGGCGGCACGTAAATAGGGGAGCTAGGGGAGCTAGGGGAGCTAGGGGAGCTAGGGGAGCTAGCTCCCTTTTAGCTTGGCTTAATGGTTTTGAGTTACAACAGAGAAGAAATTACAACAGAGAAGAAATTACAACAGAGAAGAAATTACAACAGAGAAGGAGTTACAACAGAGAAGAAATTACAACAGAGAAGAAGTTACAACAGAGAAGAAGTTACAACAGAGAATGATTTATCCACATAATTTTGAGCAGAAACTCGGGTTCGACCGCCTTCGGGAGCAGGTGGCGGCTAAGTGCACAATCGCCTCGGCAGTGAAGCGGTTGGAGGGCGAGAGCTTTTCAACTGACGAGAGTGAGATCACACGGAGGCTTGAACTCTGTGATGAGATGCGCACGATGCTGATGATGGAGAGTGGGTTTCCTCGGGGCGGTTATTACGACATAGAGGCGATCGTCAACAAGATCTCGATCATCGGTAGCTTTCTCGATGTGGAGCAGATTGTGGCGTTACGTAGTTCGCTCATCGCTGTCGATGCAATCACATTATACATTCGCAAACGTGCCGAGGATAGTCCCGAGCGATATAGAGCGTTGCGGCGACACTGTGAGGGGATGAGCTCCTTCGCCTCGATTGTGATGATGATCGACAACATTGTCGACCGTTTCAACCAGATAAAAGATAGCGCCTCACCCGAATTGGCGCAGATACGCCGACAGATCAGAGAGGGCGAGGCAAGAGCATCGAGACGTATGCAGCAAATATTGTCGCAAGCCAAGGGGTCGGGAATTGTCGATACGGAGGCGATGATCTCAATCCGTGACGGAAGGGCTGTGATCCCCGTAGCGGCAGGAAACAAACGCAAGCTGAGCGGCTTCGTGCAGGATGAATCGGCTACGGGTAAGACGGTCTACATTGAGCCGTTGGAGGTTGTCGAGATCAACAACGAGGTGCGTGAATTGCGCTACTCGGAGCATCGAGAGATAGTGAGGATTCTCACAACATTTACCGAGACGATACGCCCCGAAGTGGAGCTGATCTCGGGAGCGAGCGACTACCTAAGCCACATCGATATGATCTGTGCAAAGGCTCAGTGGGGTTACGAGAATGGCTGCATCAAACCGATCGTTTCGAGGGAGATGAAGTTGGAGCTACGTTCGGCTCGCCATCCGCTTTTGACTCAGACACTTAAGAGACAGGGCAAGGAGATTGTTCCGCTCGATATGAGGCTCGATGCTGAGCGACACATCTTGGTGATCTCGGGTCCAAATGCAGGCGGCAAATCGGTCTGTTTGAAGAGTACGGGAATCATTCAATATATGTTTCAGTGCGGCTATCTGATCCCTGTCTTGGAAAATTCGGAGCTGCCGATCTTTGAATCGATCTATATCGACATTGGCGATGAGCAGTCGATCGACAACGATCTGTCGACCTACTCATCACACCTATACAATATGAAGAGTATGCTCTCGGGCGCATCCTCTCGCTCGTTGGTCTTGATCGATGAGTTTGGTTCGGGCACTGAGCCTGTAATCGGAGGGGCGATTGCCGAGGCGATACTCGACAAGTTGTTGAGTTTGGGGAGCTACGGAGTGATCACTACGCACTACTCAAACATTAAGTATTACGCCTCATCGACCAGCGGTATTGCCAATGGAGCGATGAGCTTTGATGTGCAGAATATTCGTCCGCTATTTAGGTTGGAGATGGGTAAGCCCGGCAGCTCGTTCGCAATTGAGATCGCTCGCAAGATTGGACTACCTGAGCAGATCATCCACTCGGCAAGCGAAAAGGCTGGAGCGGAGCACGTCAACCTCGAAAAGCAGCTGCGTGAGATCGCCCGTGATAAGAGATATTGGGAGCAAAAGAGAGAGAGGATCAAACATACAGATCGCAAGGTGGAGCAGCTGGAGCAGAACTACAGCGACCAACTATCGAAGATCCGTGAGGAGCGTCAACAGATATTAGCCAAGGCGAAGGCTGAGGCGAAGGCGTTAATTGCCGAGGCTAACAAGCAGATAGAGAGCACAATAAAGGTGATCAAGGAGTCGCAAGCCGAGAGGGAGCTAACACGCTTAGCACGCAAGGAGTTCGACACATTCAAGGAGCGAGTGGAGAGCGACAAGAGCGAGGAGCGTGAGCGTGAGGCACAAGTGGTGCGAGAGATGGAGCGACTAGAGCGAAGACAGCAGAGGCGAGAGGAGCGCAAAAGCAGGGAGCGTAACGGAGAGGAGCAAACCGCTGAACCTGAGATCGTTGAACCACCAAAGCCCAAAGAGGTGACGGTCGGTGCAAAGGTCAAGATCGAGGGACAAGAGAGTGTTGGCGAGGTGCAATCGATCAAGGGTAAAAAGGCGCAAGTCGCTTTCGGGCAGATATTTACAACGGTCAACATCGCTGCTCTAACTGTAATATCCAACGCTGAGTTTAAACGTTCGACACGCCCCGTAACGCCACGCACACGTATCTCGGTCGATATATCGAGCCGCAAACTAAACTTCAAGGACAACATTGACGTGAGAGGGATGAGGGCGAGCGAGGCTTTGGAGAGTGTACAGAACTTTATAGATGATGCGCTGATGGTTGGCGTAGGCTCGGTGGCGATCCTCCACGGCAAGGGGACGGGGGCGCTGAAGGATGAGATAAGACGATACTTAATGACGATTCCCGATGTTGGGCGAGCGGTCGATGCACACGCCGACAGAGGTGGCTCGGGAATAACGGTTGTGGAGTTTAGCTAAAGGGGCTCACAATCTGTTTCAACAAATTAAAACGCAATTAATAAAGAGATGCGATGCAGTACAATTTAAGCGAGATAGCGGCGATCACGGGGGGTAAACTCATCGGTGACGACCGTATCGTAAGGGAGGTTTCGACCGACTCACGAGGCTCGGTGACGGGCTCACAGACACTCTTTGTGGCGATGAGGGGTGCTAACCACGATTCGCACAACTTCCTCAGCTCGATGTCGGCTCGGGGCGTTGTGGCATTTATGGTTGAGAGAGATGATTTGCCGACAATCAGTGGTGCCTCTTATGTCGTTGTGGAGCGGGCGATTCCTGCGCTACAGGCTTTGGCTCGTGACTACAGATCTCGATTCAAAGGTGCGGTTGTCGGCATCACGGGGTCGAACGGCAAGACGGTTGTTAAGGAGTGGGCGACACAGGCTGCACCCTCGGGGATCAAGATATTTCGCTCGCCACGTAGCTATAATTCACAACTGGGTGTTGCGCTCTCGCTGCTGATGATGGAGGGTGACGAGGATGTAGCGTTGATCGAGGCAGGCATCTCAAAGTGTGGCGAGATGTCGAAATTGGCGGAGATGATACGCCCAACGGTCGGTGTGATAACATCTATTGGCGAGGCTCATCAGGAGGGTTTTGGCTCGTTGGAGCAGAAGATCGAGGAGAAGATTTCACTCTTTGCAGGGGCGGAGAGGATCATCTATCACAGCGACTACACGGAGCTGATACCTTATATAATATACAGAGAGGGGTGCGAATATGTCGATGCAAAGAGCTCAACGATGGGCGACTTTTCAGATATTGCCTCGCAGCGTAACTCACAAATTGTCACGGCTCTATTTCAGACGTTGGGTTACGGTGAGCCGCAGCTAGACCACATCACACCTATAGCGATGAGGCTAGAGGTGATTGAGGGTGTGAACAACTCGGTCATCATCAACGATAGCTACAACAACGATATTAACTCGCTCACAATTGCGCTCGACACACTTCGTTCGGTGGCGGCAGGGAGGGAGACGACACTCATTCTCTCGGATATTTTGCAGAGCGGAATGAGTAGCGAGCAGCTCTATCGTGCGGTGGGTAAGATTATCTACCGAGCTAAGGTGAATAAGGTGATCGGTGTGGGGCGTGAGATTATGATGTGGAGCGACCAATTTCACTGTCAAACAAAGTGTTACGCCTCAACTGAAGAGCTGCTCTCAAAGCTCTCGGCAGAGGATTACACCTCACGGGCGATACTCATCAAGGGAAACAGAGAGAGCCGCTTTGAGAAGATTACGCACCAACTGTCGCACCTGAGCCACACCACAACGTTGGAGGTGAATCTGGACGCAATGATACACAACCTAAACCACTACCGTGGCTTTTTGAAACGAGGCGAGAAGTTGGTGGCGATGGTCAAAGCATCGAGCTACGGAGCAGGCGAGTATGAGGTGGCGCAAATTCTTCAGCACCAAGGTGTTGACTATCTCGCTGTAGCGTTTGCCGATGAGGGGAGCAGGATGCGTGAGAGGGGAATCACGATGCCGATCATTGTCTTGAATGCCGATGACGGAAGTTTCTCTCAGATGGTTGATATGCAGCTCGAACCCGAGATCTATTCCGTGCGGTCGTTGCGAGCCTTTGCACAGGCGGTTGAGGCTCGTGGCGAGAGGGATTACCCCATCCACATCAAACTCGACACAGGAATGCACCGCCTTGGATTCATCGAGAGCGATATTCAGAAGCTACTCACGGAGCTAGAGAGCCTCAAAGGTGTTGTCACGGTTGCATCGATATTCTCACACCTCGCTACTGCCGATATGGGCAGCGATGGGCGTGAGGCTACACTCTCACAAATCGCTCTATTTGACAGAGTTAGCCGCAAGATCATCGATGGTGTGGGTCACCCTGTATTGCGTCACATCGCCAACTCAGCAGGTATCTCAGAGTATCCCGAGGCACACTTCGATATGTGTCGCTTGGGGATTGGTCTCTATGGTTTTGGGGACGATGGTTTGCGAGCGGTCTCGACACTTAAGAGCCGCATTGTGCAGATCAAAGATATTGAGCGAGGCAGCAAGATTGGCTACGGTGGTGCTGGCGAGGCTGGCGAGGGGCGGCGTATCGCTACGATTCCTGTCGGCTATGCAGATGGATTGGATCGCCACTTGGGTTGCGGAGCGTGGAGCGTATTGATTGGGGGCGAACCCGCACCGATTATTGGGAGCATCTGTATGGATAGCTGTATGGTCGACATTAGCGATATTGAGGTTGTTAGCGAGGGTGACGAGGTTGTGATCTTCTCAGAAAAGGAGGGCAACAGGGCGAGCGATATGGCTCAGATCCTCGGCACAATTAGCTATGAGATCCTCACCTCAATATCAACACGAGTAAAGAGGATTTACCTCAAAGAGTAGTTAGGTGTTAGGAGTTAGGGATTAGGGATTAGGGATTAGGGATTAGGGATTAAAGTTATTAGTTATGAATAGATGTATAGTATGGGAACGCTTTATTTGATACCTTGCCCGATTAGCGACAAGACGGCGGTTTATGATGTTACGCCTGAGGCTAATCGGGCTGTGATCGACTCGCTCGATTACTTCATTGTGGAGAACCTCCGCTCGGCACGGCGTTTTTTGTCTAAGGCTAAGATCTCTCGCCCGATCGACTCGTTGGAGTTCAGGGAGTTGAGCGAACACACAACCTCAGCAGCGGATGTCGAGGCGATGGTTAAACTCATCAAGGATGGTCGCTCGGCAGGTGTGATTTCAGAGGCTGGAGTACCCGCTGTTGCCGACCCTGGTGCGCTCATTGTGGAGGCTTGTCATCGCCACGATATTAGGGTTGTTCCGCTGGTTGGCCCATCATCTATTTTGATGGCGATAATGGCTTCGGGGCTCAATGGGCAATCCTTTGCATTCAATGGTTACCTGCCGATCAAAGAGCCCGAGCGAAGTCGTGCGATCAAATCATTCGAGCGGAGGGCTCAGAGTGAGCGACAGTCGCAACTATTCATCGAAGCACCTTACAGAAATGTAAAGCTCTTCGATCAGCTGCTCACGGTGCTCTCGCCCGCAACACCGCTCACCGTAGCGATGGATATTACCGACCCCGATGAGTTTATATCGACCAAAAGGGTCGAGGTGTGGAGACGGGTCGCAAAACCCGATATGAACAAAAAACCGACTATTTTTATCATCGGGTAACTGACAACAGAGAATTTGGCGCATATTTTGCGATATATAGAGATGTAATAAGTTAAACAAGATTATATATGACTACTCAAGAGATTAAAGATCAAGAGATTAACGAACAGAACGAGGCAACACAACAGCAGCAGGAGACAGTCGAGGAACAGCAGGGAACTGACAATATGACAGAGGAGAGTGATACAAACTCAGCTGAGGGTGACACAATGACAGATGGGGGGGCAGAGGCTGCTGCTGAGGCTACACCAAAGCTCACAGAGGAGAATATCGATTGGAAAGATAGATATATTCGTCTACAGGCGGAGTTTGACAACTATCGCAAACGTACGCTTAAGGAGAAGATGGATCTTATCCAGAGCGGTGGTTCGGATGTTATCAAGGCGTTCTTGCCCGTAGTTGACGATATGCAGCGAGCTGAGGTGGCGATGCAGAAGAGCGATGATATTGAGGCGCTTAGGAATGGTGTGGCGATGATCTCACAAAAGATGGGCGAGACACTTAAGCAGCGTGGTGTGGTGGAGATCGAGGCTGTTGGTTTGCCGCTCGACACCGACCTACACGAGGCGGTTGCACGTTTTGCCGCTGGCGAGGATAAGAGGGACACGATCATCGATGTCGTTCAGAGCGGTTATAAGATGGGCGAGAAGGTGATTCGTTTTGCAAAAGTCGTTGTTGGAGAGTAATTGGAGAGTAATTGGAGAGTAATTGGAGAGTAATAAGAGAGTAACAAGAGAGTAATAAGATGGCTGAAAAGAGAGATTTTTATGAGGTGTTGGGTGTTGCAAAGAGCGCCAATGCCGATGAGATAAAGAAGGCGTATCGCAAGGCAGCGATCAAGTATCACCCCGACAAGAACCCAGACGACAAATCTGCCGAGGAGAAGTTCAAAGAGGCGGCTGAGGCGTATGATGTATTGTCGGACGATCAGAAAAGGGCTCGCTACGACCAATTTGGGCACGCTGGAATGGGCGGTGCTGCAGGTGGTGGCGCTGGAGGTTACGGCGGCTACGGTGGCGGTGGCTTCTCGATGGATGATATTTTTTCACAATTTGGAGATATTTTTGGTGGTCACTTTTCGGGTGGCGGTGGCGGCTATTCACGTGGCGGACAGCGAGTTAACAGAGGTAGCGATCTAAGGATCAAGGTTCGATTGACGTTGCAGGAGATCTCTGAGGGTGTCACCAAGAAGTTGAAGATCACCAAGATGATCGCTTGTGATAAGTGTGGCGGAACAGGCGCTAAGAGCTCATCGTCATACACTACGTGTCACACCTGCAACGGTTCAGGTTACGTGATGCGTGTCGAGAACTCATTCTTTGGTCGCATCCAGACGCAGGGTGTCTGCCCAACCTGTAACGGATCGGGTAAGATCATCACTGAGAAGTGTGATAAGTGTTCGGGCAATGGAGCGATTCGTGGCGAGGAGGTGATCGAGGTTAAGATCCCTGCAGGCGTTGGTGAGGGAATGGCTCTCAACGTTGCAGGCAAGGGTAATGCAGCGATTCACGGCGGTGTAGCTGGCGATCTGCAGGTCATCATCGAGGAGGAGACGAACCCCGAATTGATACGTGACGGAAATGATCTGATCCACAACCTCAACATCACGGTGACGATGGCGATGTTGGGCGGCACGGTGGAGATACCGACTATCGATGGACGTGTTAAGATCAAGATCGCTGCAGGAACTCACGCTGGCAAGGTGTTGAAGTTGGGCGGCAAGGGTCTGCCTGATGTCAATGGCTACGGTCGTGGCGACATTTTGGTTGTGGTCGATATAACCATCCCGAGTGACCTTAATTCGGAGGAGAAGAAGTTGGTTGAGAAACTCAGCGGGATGCCTTCGTTCGAGAGGGCTGAGTCGGTTAAGAACCAAAACATCTTTGAGAGGATGAAAAATTTCTTTAGATAAAAATGTAGAGTATGGGAGCATTCACACCATTCAAGCGGCACGCAAAGGAGTTTAAGTACACACCTCGCTATTACGATCCACAAAAGGAGGCTCGTGAGCAGCGGCGTGCGGAGTTGCGTGGCGAGAGGCTCGACACTCGTGCCGAGGGGGACGATTACCGCCCAGGGCAATATATAAAGACACAGAGCGCTGCACGGGCTGCACGCCGCACAAATTCAACGA
The DNA here is from genome assembly GCA_047174325.1 of Rikenellaceae bacterium. Classification (GTDB taxonomy): domain Bacteria; phylum Bacteroidota; class Bacteroidia; order Bacteroidales; family Rikenellaceae; genus Alistipes. The sequence goes on from JBCQUE010000022.1 coordinate 24,515, forward strand.
CAAAGACGAGGGGCAAGATGTGGTTGTCGATCTTTGTTGTGGTTGTGGTGGCGCTCTTTGGGTCGATGCTCTACACCAAGATTTTGGAGGCGTTTGGACTAGCGACAAGCAGCCAACACACTGAGCAGAGAGCTGAGTATGAGGAGTTTAACCCATACACACCGATAGAGGTTGTACCCAACGACTACGACCCATCGAAGGATAAAGGGGGGTTGTAATTTCTCACCTAAATAGGGGGGGGTGTAATTTCTCACCTAAATAGAGAGGGGTGTAATTTCTCACCTAAATAGAGGGGGGTGTAATTTCTCACCTAAATAGAGGGGGGTGTAATTTCTCACCTAAATAGAGAGGGGTGTAATTTCACCCCTAAATAGAGAGCGAAATGGAGGATAAGATCAGACTACTGTCCCAACAGGTCACCAATAGAATCGCTGCAGGAGAGGTTGTAACACACCCTGCATCGGTGATAAAGGAGATGATGGAGAACTCGATAGATGCAGGCGCTACAGAGGTGACTGTCAACTATCGACAGGCTGGTTATGAACTTATCCAAATCGTTGATAATGGAGCAGGAATGAGCTCCAACGACGCTCGGATGGCGTTCGAGAGGCACGCTACGAGCAAGATCCGCTCGGAGGATGATGTCTACAGGCTCGGCACTTTTGGCTTTCGAGGCGAGGCGCTTGCATCGATTGCGGCTGTGGCTAAAGTAGAGCTCAAAAGCTGTGTTGCAGGGCGTGAGATGGGCACGGTGACCATCATCGAGAATGGAGAGTTCGTCTCACAACGCCCCGAGCGGTGCGAGCAGGGTTCAAACTTTATGGTTCGAGAGATCTTTCAAGATACGCCAGCACGCCGCCGATTTATGGACAAGGAGACGAAGAGTGCTCTGCAGCTGAATCGTGAGTTTAGACGTGTTGCGCTCTGTTATCCAGATGTTGCGTTTGAGCTCTATGGCGATGGTGCACCCCTCTTTAGGCTTGCACCCACTACCCTACTGAGCCGCATTGTCGATGTGGTTGGACGTAGCGCAAAGACCTCGCTGCTGGAGCTGAAGATCGACTCATCGATTGTTAAGATCCACGGTTACATCGGCAATGAGCGGAGCTTGCGCAAGCGAAATAATGACCAATATATGTTTGCAAATGGTCGATACTTCGAGTCTAAATCATTTGTGAGCGCAATACTTAAGGGCTACGACAACATCATCAAGATGTCGCACCAGCCCTCATTCTTCCTCTACTTTGAGGTGAAACCCCAAGATTTGGATGTCAACATCCACCCTCAAAAGACACAGGTAAACTTTGTCGAGGAGAGCGCTGTATGGAAGATACTCTATGCAGCGGTTCGGCGGACATTGGCGCAAACGGGCGTTGTCTCGATGATGTCGTTCGATGACAGCAGCGATATTGAGATCCCTGTGATTGAGCGGGGCAAGAGCTACAGCGAGCCTCGGGCGATCAGTAATGAGCTCTACAACCCCTTCGAGATCGAGGCGCAACAAGAGGCGAGACACCCAAAAGATGAGATGGAGGCTGAGACCGAGGCGAGTTATGAGTTCGATGAGTTTGAGTCGAGCCACACACCGCAAAGGGGCGACAGGGACGACAGGGACGACAGGGACGACAGGGACGACAGGGACGACAGGAGCGACAGGGACGACAGGGACGGCAGGGACGACAGGAGCGGCAGGAGCGACAGGAGCGGCAGGAGCGGCAGGGGCGACAGGAGCGACAGGGACGACAGGAGCGACAGGAGCGACAGGAGCGACAGAGGCGGAAACGTCAGCATCAGTAGAGGTCGAGGCGGCTCGATTGGAGCGATGCGTAATTTAGAGAATATCGACACAAGTTGGGAGAGTGGCTTTGAGAGTAGAGGCGAGGGATACGAAGATGTTGCGGTGGATTCTCAGCCAAAATGGGAGCCAATTAACGCTGATGACGAGAGTTCGGAGGATGAGATTATTGTGGAGTATGAGAACTACGAATCGACAATCGACAGCGTTAGAGAGCCTTTCGGAGAGCCGCTTGGAGAGCCTTTCGGAGCACCGCTTGGAGAGCCTTTTGGAGAGCCGCTTGGAGAGCCTTTCGGAGCACCGCTTGGAGAGCCTTTCGGAGCACCGCTTGGAGAGCCTTTTGGAGCACCGCTCGGAGAGCCTTTCGGAGAGCCTTTCGGAGAGCCTTTCGGAGTGTCGTCAAGAGAGTTGAACGAGCCTCAGAGCAGCTGGCGAAGTGTCGCTGAAGATGAGCCGAAAGTGGCGACCGAGCTCCCGATATTTGAACAGAATAATATAAGCAGTGCACAGGGGTTGATGGGCGAAGTGACCGTTACAAATGGGCGCTACGGCTGGTGCAAAATCGGCGGCAATATGAGCGTTGTCGATCTTAAGCGAGCAAAGGAGCGGATACTGTACGACCACTACTGCTCGACAATAAAGAGCGCACAGGCGGTGAGCCAACGCACATTCTTCCCTCAGACAGAGCAACTTACAACAGCCGAGTATATGATGCTGAGAGAGAACATCACGGAGTTTCACCGTGCTGGTTTCGAGCTCAACTTGCTCGACAGCGATATGGTTGAGATTGTTGGCGTTCCAGCTGGATTGCGTGATGATGCAGCGAGGGAGCTCATCGAGGAGATTCTCCAAACACTATCCACGCCTGAGGATTTGGAGGAGAGCAGACGGGAGCGAATAGCGATGGTGATGTCTCAAAATGGAGCTAAGGGGATCGGCAAAAATGTATCGCCTCAGCAGGCTGGAGAACTCGTTGCGCAACTGATGAAGCTGAAAGAGGGGGGGCGCACAGCTGATGGACGAAAGATAATTTGGAACATCACCTCCGAAGATATTAAACGAAGACTTAAATAATGATTAACTTAATTAATGATTAATGATTATTTTCTTGCGTTGGGCGGCTTTCTTGCAAACTGACCAGCGCAAATAGATACTAAACAAATAGATAAATAAAGATATTAAACGAAGACTTAAATAATGATTAACTTAATTAATGATTAATGATTATTTTCTTGCGTTGGGCGGCTTTCTTGCAAACTGACCAGCGCAAATAGATACTAAACAAATAGATAAATAAAGATTAGATAGATATGAATTCAATGCGTAACTTTGCGCCGCCAACGGTGCTCAACCTTATGATTATCAACTGCTTGGGATTGATGGCGACAACACTCTTCCCGATGCTTAAATATTGGTTGGGACTTCATCCGCTCCAGTCGTCAGGCTTTATGTTTTATCAGCTCTTTACATATATGTTCCTGCATAGTGACCTCTCGCACCTCTTCTTCAATATGTTTGCATTGTGGATGTTTGGGCGCACACTGGAGTATGAATTTGGATCTAAAAGGATGCTCACTTATTATCTTGTTTGCGGCGTTGGTGCGGCACTTCTGCAGCTTGCTGTGGGTCTTGTCTACCCCTATTCGCTTACGGTTGGAGCATCGGGAGCTGTCTTTGGATTGCTGCTCGCCTTCGGTATGATGTACCCAAACACGGTTATTATGTTGCTCATTCCGCCAATTCCGATCAAGGCTAAATGGTTCGTGATGTTGTATGGTGCGCTCGAATTATACTTGGGTTGGCGAAATAGCGTTACCGACAATGTGGCTCACTTCGCCCATTTGGGCGGGATGCTTTGGGGTTTTCTGCTCATTAGCTATTGGAAATACAAAGGGTTCATTCGCCGATAATAGATAGATATTCAAGAGGTTATGTCGTATAGATCACGCAACAATAGAGAGAGCAGAAAGAGCCGCACACTTCTTGGGCGACTTCTTTCGTTGGTGCTCTTCATCACAGCGATTGCTGCGATGGGTGCACTCTCCTTGGCGCTTGTTGCGCCATACTTTGCATCGACACACGGCTGGATTTTTCCGCTCTTTGGACTCATTGCGCCAGCAATTTACATCAGCTCTTTCGCCTTGGCGCTGCTCTTGATTGTGCGTTGGCAGTGGCGTGTAGCGCTGCCTCTCATTGCGCTTTTATTGCTTGGCGTGGGGCGAGTGTCGCTCTTTGTTAAGGTGCCGATCAATAAAGATTATGGGCTGGAGAGCTACCGAGGCTGCGTGAAGATGATGAGCTACAACGTGAGGGGAGTGATTGACGACAGCCGCAAGGCGACAACCGACAAGATCGCTAAGTATATCAAGGAGGTGAAACCCGATGTGATCTGTTTTCAGGAGTACAACCCCCGACCTAAGGGGAGCACTAAATCACTCTCGGAGTTGTTAACTAACTACAACGTAGCTCGTTACGGCTCAAACGCAATATATAGTCGCTACCCGATCGTAGCCAAAGCAGACCTATTTGCCGAGGGTAAAGATGATAAAGATGACTGCTCGATATATGCAGATCTGCTCATCGGCAAGGATACGATCAGAGTGTATAACAACCATCTATTCAGCAACTTAATAACGGGCGAGGACAAAGCGTACCTCAAACCGACAAACGTGATACGTGACACACTCCGCACGGAGAGGGTCGGTGGAATACTTCGGAGCTTTGCAAATGGGGCGGCGATACGCACTGAGCAGGTTCGTGTCATACGCAAGAGTATGGATGAGTGCCCATATCGACACGTTGTGTGTGGCGACTTCAACGATGCACCTATGTCGTTCAGCTACAACGAGTTATCACGAGGGATGAGCGATGCTTTCAAGGAGTGCGGCGATGGATATTCATATACGTATCGAGGGTTCAACAACCTCTTGCGAATAGATTACATCTTGACGAGCGAGGGAATAACGCCCAAAAGTTACTCGGTGGATCGGGCGATGATCGTGTCGGATCACCTCCCCGTGACGGCCTACGTCAAGATCGATAAATAGTGAAGAGTTAGGAGTTGAATAAATTCATTAATATATATAGGGGAATTATTAGAAGTCCCCTAAGGTATAATAAACTAATACAAACAGATTATGATAGTTGATTCATTTAAAAATGCAGCGCTCTATTACGGAGTCTGCCCACGTATGAAGAGAGCCTTTGAGCTCCTTGCTGAGACCAACCTTGAGGCTTTGGAGGCTGGCAAACACCTCCTTGAGGGCGAGGATATTTTTGTGAATATTATGGAGCCTGAGTTGAAAGTTCCAGCGGATGCTAAGTTGGAGATCCACAATATCTACGCTGATATTCAGATACTTATCACAGGCGAGAGCGAGGGTTTCGGCTGGACAGAGCGCTCGGCACTAACGGACGCTGTAGCTCCATTCGACACAGAGAAAGATGTGCAGTTCTTCAACGACCCCTATCAATTTACGTTCTACCTACGCAAGGGACAATTCACAATCCTAATGCCCGAAGATGGTCACGCACCGATGATTGGCGAGGGTAAGGTGAAAAAGGCTATTGTTAAGGTGAGAATCTAAGGCTCGATCACACCGCTAAAAAAAGATTAATTATCGGCTAAATAGTTGGTAATTAAATAAAAAAGAGTTAACTTTGCGCCCGACTGCTCTGTGAAATGAGCGGTTGGGCGTAAATTTACGCTGAAACATAACTAATTTAACGAGCGATTGTATCGCAATTTATTTCCACAAATGGAGACAACAAAGGTAACAAACGAAAATTTTGACTGGGCAGCATTCGAGAATGAGTCAGCAGTCTATGGTCAGAGCAAGGAGTCAATCACCGAGGCTTATGACAAAACCCTATCTAACGTCGCTGTAGGCGAGGTTGTTGATGGAACAGTAACAAGCGTCACAAAGCGTGAGGTGGTTATCAACATCGGCTACAAGAGCGAGGGTGTGATCTCAATCTCTGAGTTCCGCTACAACCCTGAGATCGCTGCTGGCGATACTGTAGAGGTCTATGTTGAGTCGGCTGAGGATAAGCTCGGACAGCTTGCACTTTCACACAAGAAGGCTCGCCAGCTTAAGTCTTGGGATCGTGTTAACGAGGCTTTGGAGAAGGATGAGATCATCAAGGGTTACATCAAGTGCCGCACTAAGGGCGGTATGATCGTTGATGTATTCGGAATCGAGGCGTTCTTGCCAGGATCACAGATCGATGTTAAGCCAATCCGTGACTACGACGTATATGTTGATAAGACTATGGAGTTTAAGGTTGTTAAGATCAACCAGGAGTTCCGCAACGTAGTGGTTTCACACAAGGCTCTTATCGAGGCTGAGCTTGAGATCCAGAAGCAGGTTATTATGTCTAAGCTTGAGAAGGGACAGATCCTTGAGGGTACAGTTAAGAATATCACATCATACGGAGTATTTATCGACCTTGGTGGCGTAGATGGTTTGATCCACATCACAGACCTATCTTGGGGACGTGTTAGCCACCCAGAGGAGGTTGTTACACTTGATCAGAAGATCAACGTTGTAATCCTTGACTTCGATGACGCTAAGAAGCGTATCGCTCTAGGTCTTAAGCAGCTTACGCCACACCCTTGGGAGGCACTAAGCTCAGAGCTTAATGTAGGCGACAAGGTTGAGGGTCGTGTAGTTGTAATGGCGGACTACGGTGCGTTCGTTGAGATCGCAACAGGCGTAGAGGGTCTTATTCACGTATCAGAGATGTCTTGGAGCCAGCACCTACGCTCAGCTCAGGACTTTATGAAGGTGGGCGACACAGTTGAGGCTGTGGTTCTTACACTTGACCGTGAGGAGCGCAAGATGTCGTTGGGTATCAAGCAGCTCACTCCAGATCCTTGGGCAGGAATCGAGACTAAGTACCCAGTTGGTACTAGATGTAACTCTAAGGTTCGCAACTTCACAAACTTCGGTGTATTCGTTGAGATCGAGGAGGGTATCGATGGTTTGATCCACATCTCTGATTTGAGCTGGACTAAGAAGGTTAAGCACCCAGGTGAGTTCACAACAGTTGGCGCACCGATCGAGGTTGTAGTTTTGGAGATCGATAAGGATAACCGCCGTTTGTCACTAGGTCACAAGCAGTTGGAGGAGAACCCTTGGAACGAGTTCGAGGCACAGTATGGTGTTGGAACGATCCACGAGGGCACTGTAACTGAGGTTGGCGAGAAGGGCGCTGTAGTGTCGTTGAGCGAGACAATCGAGGGCTTTGCACCTACACGTCAGTTGGCTAAGGAGGATGGAACATCTGTAGCTACTGGGGACAAGATGCAGTTCAAGGTGATCGAGTTCTCGAAGGCGACAAAGCGTATCACACTTTCGCACTCACGTATCGCAGAGGACATCAAGCGTGGCGAGGCAAAGGCAGAGCAGGCAGAGAAGCGTGCAGCAGCTGATGCAACAAAGTCAACAGTGAAGAAGCTCAACGCATCGGTTGAGAAGACAACATTGGGCGACATCGCTGGTCTTGCGGAGTTGAAGGCTCAGATGGAGAAGAACGAGAAGTAGTTAGGAGTTAGGAGTTAGGAGTTAGGAGTTGTTTTGACTACTAATCACTAGCCACTAATCACTAGCCACTAATCACTAGCCACTAATCACTAAATAACAAGTGGCGCATCCTTAATTGGGTGCGCCACTTTTTATTCTCCGATTTCTTTGTTTTTTTACCAAAATTTATATATTTTTGTAGAAAAGCATTTATAAAATAGTTGCCTATGGTGAAATGATAAAATAAAAAAATAATCTCACACAGATATAATCGTTGTTATAGAGTTGTGAGCATACATATTTAGCGTTAGCTTTAATCTTGTGTCTTGAAACTTCGACAATTTCTAAAACACATCCAAGAGTAAGGTGTAAACGCTCACGGTATCCTACCGTGGGCTTTACTCATTTATTTGGATGTATAAGGTAGTCGAAGACCTCAAGGCACGGATAAAAAGTACTGTCCCACGTTTTTTTATGTATGTCGGTGAAGTTACATCCTTTCTTTGCAATAACCGCCGAGGGACAGGGCATACATAAATTACAATTATGAAAAAAGGATTAACATATCTATTTGCTAGCATCTTGGCTCTAGGTGCTACATCTTGCGCCGAGGATTCGGCAGAGCTACCAGCGTATGGCGAGACAATCGAGGTCTCATTCAACGCCACAACCGCTGAGACCACAAAGTCAACATACAGTGACATCGGCACTGAATACCAATTCAATTGGATGGTAGGAGATGAACTAGAGCTATACCCTTCGGACGATACCGAAACAGCATACTCGTTCCTTGCAACAACGGGCGAGAGCAGCAGCGCAACATTCTCGGGCAGCCTCACTACTTGGGAGGGCGAGAAAGATCTCTATGTTTTACACAATCACACAACTGCGTTTGATTGCAGCTTCTCTGATGGCAAACTTTTAGTTACCACTAATAGTTTATCTATAACAACAGGTCCAGAAGAGGTGTTCCTGAATTTTGGGCTTCTTGTTGGAGTAATGAAAGCTGCCACAACATCACCCGATGTAAACATCCCCGACGTTACGCTAAATCAGATCTTCTCATTTTTGCGAATCATATTTGAGGGAGATAAACCAGAGAATGTCAATTCTGTAAAGATCATCTCAACCAATGGCGAATGGATATTCCCCACTTCTGCAGAGATCGATCCATCAACAGGCGAGATTCTAAATTATCTATCTGGAACTATGTCTAGTCGAACATTATCTACATATAATAGTAGTATTTATAACGTATCAACAGTTGCAATACTGCCAACCGAGATCACCGTACCGCTCACACTCACATATAGCAATGGAGAGACGACTTATGAGTACAACCTCAGCTCAACACAGACCAGCGGATTCTTTGCACGTAACACCGTACACATCGGCACGGTCAATTGGGCGGACTTCACAGCTGTTGAGCCATCGGGATCGTTTACACTCTCGGAGCTGAACGCTGATGGGTTCGATCTTACTCAGCAATTTAGCGAGCTATATATCACCATTGAGAGCAGCGAGCCAACTATTGAGGATTTCGCAGGGTTGCAGACACTACTCAACAACCAAACTTGCACGGATCTTGATCTGTACATAGAGGGCGATACAGATATAACTTACGACTTACCCACTAGTGCATTCGCAGGCATCAATACTTTCGATGCTGTGATACTCTCAGACTGCGACTTGATTAGCAGCTATGCCTTTCAAGAGTGCACCTCGCTCTGCTATATTGAGGCTGAAGATACTACAACGACTGGATGGAAAGCATTTGTTGATTGCTCAGCTCTAACTGATATACATCTCCCAAAATTAGCTCTGGTAGGCGCTTACTCTTTTTATAATTGCACAGAACTTAAGGATATAGTGCTCAGTAGTGTTGATCATATTACTAACAACGCATTCGAGAACTGCACAAAATTGGAGAGCGTTGAACTCGCAACAGGCACAACCGCTGACGACCTAATATTCCGCACTCATGCTTTTTATAACTGCACAGAGTTAAAGAGACTTAAGATTGGCTCTTCGGAGTGGACACACACGATAGACACAAACTATTCTGACACCAATATATTTGGCGGCACAGGCTCTTCCGAGAACATCTCGCTATATATTTATGACACCTGCACACCTTATCTCCAAGGCACTACAGGATTCAAAATAAACCAAGTGGAGTACACATTTAATGAGATATACCTAAACGATGAGCTCTACGATGGTGGAATAGCAAATTCAACACCCAGCGCCTCAGTACCTAACGCCACTAAGAGCGAGTGGTAAATAAAAGAGTTATGAGTTATAAGTTATGAGGTGAGGCGTGAAGAGTGGATGGTGTGGACGTGAAGTGTGGATGGTGTGAATGTGAAGAGTGGACGGTGTGAACGTGAAGAGTGGATGGCGTGAATGTGAAGTGTGG
>JBCQUE010000078.1:0-5555 GCA_047174325.1 Rikenellaceae bacterium
TACGCTGCCGTCGCTGTTTTTTCCCACAACGCCTCCGGTATAGAGCGTTCCCGACACCGCCGCCGTGTTGTAGCAGTTCGTTACGCTGCCGTCGCTGTTATATCCCACAACGCCTCCGATACCACTTCCCGTTCCCGACACCTTCGCCGTGTTGTAGCAGTTCGTTACCGTGCCGCTGTTTTCTCCCACAACGCCTCCGATAATGGACGATCCCGTCACCTCGCCACTCACACCGAGATTCTTGACAACGCCACCGCTGCCGACATAGCCGAAGAGACCTTGAATATCACTTGAACCTCTGATATAGAGCCCCGAGACTAAGTAGTCACCGCCATCGAATGTGCCCTTGTAACTGCCGCTAGAGCTACCAATCGCTGTCCACTCCACGCTATTGAGCTCTATATCCTTGGTTAGCTTACCGTCGATTGAGAGCTGCTGAGTTGTGCTGAACGCTTGAATACCGCCCGTGCCCCAATCAACCGTGGCTGTGCTATACGTTCCATCACCGCCATTCACCAAGTCGGCAAAGGCGAAGAGACCTGCCGCTGAGTTGATCTCGAACTCTGTACCGTTATAGACAAGATCATCAGGTGTCTCAGGATAGAGCGTATCATCACTCGTCTCGCTGCCCCACGCTGTGATCGTGCTACCCGAGAATATCGCCTCGTTACTGCCCAGCGTCACCTCATACGAATATACTTGACCAGCCTCAAATGCTGCCGCTGGCGTGAATGTCGATTTGAAACTCTGTGCGCCAAGCGTGAACTCTACATTCACAGCTGCTAGAGCAGCAGTCGTGGTGTGCACAATCGCTGTCACCGTAGCCGTGGTGCTGCTCGTCTCATCTACCCACATCGCTATTGTGCCATCCGTAGCTATGCCCAATGATGCCGCACCTAATACCACTTCATAGCTCTGTGTAGTCGTGAGCCCCGTGATCGCACACGTGAGCCCCGTGAGGTCGCTCAGCGTATCGCCACACTCCACATTGAACTTCAGCATCGCCAACTTATGCTCGAATTTGAGCTCTACAGTAGTTGGAGCAGATGTATATGTCGAACTTGCCGCAACCATAAAGTCCACCGCATTGCGCTTAGCCTCGGTCGACTGATCGGATAGGTCGATCGAGATACTATAATCCTCGCTCACAGCCGATGAGTATGGCGAGTAGGCATAGAATTTAAGGCTGCTGATCGAATTGGGGATGAGGATCTCCGCCTCGCCCACGCCCACGGTGAAGTCGGTCGTTGCCGCTGCCTGCTCTGTTGTTGCGCTATACATCACGTTGGAGTAGGTGAAAGTGTCACTGCTCTGCATATATATACCGATCTGGTCGCCCACCTCCCACGCTGAGCTGTTATCGCTCAGGTCGGTCGAGACACGTGTCGAGATGTCGGAGGTGAACTTCACCGCACCATCCACCACGGGCGTTACCTCCTCGCCTGTGCTACAGCTTGCCAGCAGTGCCGCTAATATTGTTATTGCTCTTTTCATATCTTTTATCTTTTCTAGCTATTATTCAACAACCAACGTAGGGTAACCGCCATTAATATATCGGTACTGATCCCAACTAAACATATCACCGCTAACATTGCCGTTGAGCGTAGTCGCAAACGCCGCTGTCTTCATCTCCTCTGCGCTCATTGCTGTGGCACCTGAGCCCACACTGACACCCACCGTCACATCTGAGCCTACGTCATCTGCCCAGTAGCAGTTGCTTGTGCCGCCCTGAGTAAATCCCACAACGCCACCTGAATCGGTGTCTCCATTTGCTGTCACCACACCCGAGCTGTAGCAGTTGCTTATTGTTGAGCTATACATATATCCCACAACACCACCGACAAAATCGATCGATCCCGTCACCGCACCCATGTTGTAGCAGTTCTTCACAGTGCCGCTATTTTGCAAATCTCCCACAATGCCACCAACAGAATTGATTGAGCTCTTCACCGCACCCGTGTTGTAGCAGTTCATAATAGTAACTCCCTGACATTTTCCCGCTACGCCACCGACTATATGACTCGATCCTGTGATCGTAGCCATATTGTAGCAGTTGAGAAGACTACCATTCGTAACTTCTCCCGCAATGCCACCAACATTCGCACTTGCCGTAACCTCACCACTCACACCAAGGTTCTTAACAACGCCACCGCTTCCGATATAAGCAAAGAGACCTTGTTCGTCTGCACTTGTGTTGTTGATATACAACCCCGAGATAAGATGGTTACCGCCATCGAATGTGCCGGTGTAGGCATTGTTATAAGTACCCATCGGAGTCCACGCATTGGTGCTACCCCCAAGATCAATATCCGCCATAAGTAGTCCATTCACCGAGGTACCTGATGCCACCTTAGTAGCAAACTCTTTAAATCCTGCTGCCGTGTAGATCTCGTAGTACTTATAATCCTCGTTAGTCTCATTATAGACAATATCCTGCTCCGTATATGTCGTATCGGTCGCAAAGCTATCTGAGCTATTATTACCTACCCACGCTGTGATGTCGCAAACCTCCGATATATCCACGTAGTCATTTCCGATCGTCACCTCATATTTGTAGATGTTACCTGCTGCGTACGCATAGCCGTTGGACGCTGCAATCACCGCCATACCATTCGCCGTGAATTGCAGATCCATTCCATCATATACCGTCTCGGGGTGTATGATCGCTGTGACCGTAGCCGTCTCGCCACTCACACCCACCTCGACACACATCTTGATCTCGTTCTCTGGAGCTGAGCTATTATCCACCAAGCCCGTCACCAAGCCCGTCAACACGCTGTAACTCTGTGTAGCCGTTAGCCCCGAGGTGATCTTCACCGCCAAATCCGTGAGGTCGCTCATCGAATCTTTGGTCGTGACTTCAAACACCAACATCGCCATCTTGTGGTCAAAGCTCAGCGCCACAGCCGACCCACTATCGCTGTAGCTCTTATCCACCGCATTTGTCGAGACCATAAAGTCGCACGCATTGCGAGCAGCCTCGCTCGACTGATCCGACACATCGATGGTGATCTCGTCACCGCTCACATCGGCACTATATGGCGAGTACGCCACGAAATTGACCGTGCCCGAGTTGGGGTATATGATACCCTCCGCACCCTCCGCCACAGCGAAGTCGGTCGTTGTAGCGCTCTTTTGCGCCACGTATTGGACATTTGAGCTGCTCGCCGTACCGCTCATATATATACCGATCTTATCGCCCGCCTCCCACGATGAGCTCTTATCGCTCAGGTCGGTCGAGACACGTGTCGAGATGTCGGACGAGAACCTCGCCACACCATCCGCCACGAGGGTTGTTGTCTCCTCGCTTGTACTGCAGGCTGCCAGCAGTGCCGCTAATATTATTGTTGCTCTTTTCATATTCTCTTTCTTTTTTGTTTTCTTGGGGTTCTGAGTATTTTCTGAGTAGTAGTGGGTAATTCTGAGTATTTCTGAGTTACTCAGCCCTTCTCAGAATTACTCAGCCTTACTCAGTAATTCTCAGCCCTCTACTCAGCATAATTCCCAAAGTCAAGCGTTGGGTAGCCACCATTCACACCAGCATCCCACGCCCATAAACACATCTCGTCACTCACCTGAGTGTTCAAAGTGTTCTTGAAACTCTCTGCCTGCATTTCGAGTAATGTATAGTCGCCATAATTCGTCCCGATCGAACCTTGGTCATTTGCACCATAACCATTTGTCACACTACCAGTCACATTATTTGCCCAGTAAAAATAATCTATCGTAGCACCAGTATTAATGTTAGCTCCTAAAACCGTACCAGCATAGTTACTTGAATCGTTCCCCGATACCGCTCCGATATTGTAGCAGTTAGTGATAGTGCCACAGTTTATCGCCACGACACCACCGACATAGGTAAAACTTGATGCTGTTCCCGACACTGCCGCTATATTATAACAGTTCGCCACAGTGCCAGAATTTTCATCTACGATGCCACCAGCACGGACAACGCCATTGTTATAATTAGCCGTTAACGCCACTTCATTGTAACAATTTATCACACTTCCTCCTTCACTAACCTGACACGCAATACCACCACAGTATTGATCATATATACTACCCTCCACACCAAGATTCTTTATAACACCGCCACTACCTACTATATAAAAGAGAGCAGAATTAGAATAAGAGGTACTATTATCTATATATAGTCCCGATATTTTATGACCGCCTCCATCGAACACACCCGTATAATTGCCGCCTCCATCACCAATCCTTGTCCACTGATTTGAATCATTGCCCGCAAGATTGACATTCGCCATTAGCTTGCCGCTTATTGAGAGTTGCTTAGTTGTGCCGAACGCAATTTCGCTATCACCAAAATATACCGACACACCAGAGACACCCGTGTATGTTCTATTTCCGCCATTCACCAAGTCGGCAAAGGCGTAGAGACCCGTAGCTGTGTAGATCTCAAACACGCCATCGTTGTAGACCAAGTCCAGTGTCGTATCGGACGAGACAATCGAGCCACCTGTGAAGCCATCGTCACCCGTCCAATCGTTGATCGTGCAGCTATCGACAAATGTCACATACTCATTTCCGATCGTGGTTCGATACTCGTAGACCATACCCACCACGAACTCACGCCCCGAGATCGATGTCGAGTAGCTAGTCGACCCGAGCGAGAATGTTAGACCTATCACAGAGCCCGTGAGATTCTCGGGGTGGACGATTGCCGAGAGTGTCGCTGTCTCGCCATCAGCCGATACCTCGCACAACATCTTGATCGTTCCCGTGGTCGCTGTCCCTGTTGCTGCGCCTGTCAACACGTTGTAGCTCTGTGTTGAGGCTAGCCCCGAGACCTCGCACGTGAGCCCCGAGAGTGTCTCGACCGTATCGCCACACGTGACACTGAACTTCACGATCGCCAACTTATGGTCGAACGAGAGCGCAATACTCTCGCTGCTCGTTGCGTAGCTCTTGCCCGTCACCTCTGTCGAGACCATAAAGTCACATAGGTTGCGCTGTGCCACGCTCGACTGATCCGAGAGGTCGATGGTGATTTGCTCGCTGACAACTTCGGCACTATATGGCGAGTACGCCACGAAATCGACCGTGCCCGAATTGGGATATGTGATACCCTCCGCACCCTCCGCCACAGCGAAGTCGGTCGTTGTAGCGCTCTTTTGCGCCACGTATTGGACATTTGAGCTGCTCGCCGTACCGCTCATATATATGCCGATCTCATCGCCACTCTCCCACGCCGAGCTATTGTCGCTCAGGTCGGTCGATACACGTGTCGAGATGTCGGACGAGAACCTCGCCACGCCATCTGCCGCACTCTCCAACCCATCGCCGCTCTTGTCGCAACCGACCAATAGTGCTACTGCCGAGGCTAAAATTGTTATTGCTCTTTTCATATCTTTTGTTTTTTGTTTCTTTTTTTCTGAGTAGTTCTGAGTAGTACTGAGTATTACTGAGTATTTCTGAGTACTCAGCGCTACTCAGTATTACTCAGCCTTACTCAGCCTTACTCAGCCTTACTCAGCAGCCTCAAAGTCCAGCGTTGGGTAACCGCTAGCCAAGCTATTGTCAACCCACGCACACGC
>JBCQUE010000023.1:0-30910 GCA_047174325.1 Rikenellaceae bacterium
CAAAGGGGGCAACCAAGGGGGGCAACCAAGGGGGGCAACCAAAGGGGGCAACCAAAGGGCAACCACTAACAAAAAGCCAAACAAGAGACCAACAACAAAACCAACTTAAAGCTATAAAACACCAATCCAGTTATGACCATAATTCAACTAGAATACCTCCTTGCCGTAGCGAATTGCGGCAGCTTTTCACTAGCCGCTGAACACTGCTTCGTCACACAACCATCGCTGAGTATGCAGATCAAATCGCTCGAAGAGGAGTTGGGCGTAGTGCTGCTCGACCGCTCACACAAACCCGTTCTGCCCACCGAGGCTGGCAACATCGTGATACGTGAGGCGAAGGAGACGCTTATGGCGTACAACAATATTCGTGAATCGGTATCGGAGCTCAAGGGTGAGACATCGGGCAAATTACGTTTAGGTGTGATCCCGACAATTTCGCCCTATCTACTTCACAAATTCATCCCGACATTCATCGCCAACTTCCCAAAGGTGGAGCTAGAGGTCAGAGATATGGTTACAGCCGACATAATCGAGGCGCTGAAACGAGACCAGATAGATGCAGCAATCGTGGCTGGCGGCACTTGTGGTGAGGGGATCATCGAGCACAACCTCTTTGACGACCACTTCTACGCCTACGTCTCGCCCAAACATCGCCTCTACGCCAAGAGAGATATTCAATTTGACAATATAGATATGAAGGATCTCGTCTTGCTGAGTAGTGGAAACTGTATGCGTGATCAGGTGCTGGAGCTCTGCCGTGCGAAACACGCTAACCCAGCGTCACACTGCACATTTGTCTCGGGATCGATCGATACACTGGTGAGGATTGTCGACTGCACACCGACCATCACCATCATCCCTCAGATCGCCACGGAGTTTATTCCCGCACGACACCAAGGACGAATCAAGAGCTTGGCTGGCGGTAAGACATCACGCAAAATTGCTGTGGCGGTGCGCCGTACTTATGTGAAAAACTCAATCATCAAGGCGCTGAATGAGACGATATTAAGCTGTTCGCAGAGTAAAAAATAAATTATTGTTGCGACATAACGCTAAAATGTCGTTACTTTTTCGTACTTTTGTCCCTCGTGCTATAATATATAGTGTAGGAGTGGAGTTAGTAATAGGTAAATTTAAAAGAGAAAACGAGAATGGATAAGATGGTTGCAACGATAGTTGAGGCAATGCAGGATAAGAAGGGTAAGAATATTGTATCACTCGATATGACAGGATTTGATGGTGCGATCTGCTCACACTTTGTGGTGTGTCACGCAGACTCAACGACACAGGTCGAGGCGATCTCAAACGGCATTGAGGAGATGATGGAGGAGAAATTGGGCGAGAAGTTGTATCGTGTTGAGGGTCGACAGATGGGCGTTTGGGTCGCTATGGACTATGTAGATGTTGTGGTGCATATCTTCCAGACGGAGCTACGTGACTTCTATAAGTTGGAGGAGCTTTGGTCGGACGCACCTCGCACGGAGTACGCTTGCGAGTAATTATAAATTATCAATCGTGAATTGTTAATTTGTTGGTAACTACTTTTTTTAGATGGGACAAGAGAACAAAGATAATATGAATATGGGTAACAACCCATTGAATAATAGAAATAGAGGAGCATCGAACGGAGGCTTTAAGCGCCCCTCGTGGATGTGGATTTACGCTATCATAGCGATCATTTTGGTTGGTTACTACTTCGCTACGTCCGAGAGCGAGGTGGCGGTCAAGAGCGACTGGATGTCTATCGAGCGAATGGTCGAGCAGGGCGAGGTCAAGAAGATCGTGGTGATAAATCGTGATGTTGCAGAGATCTATCTCAACGATGCAGCGGCTGATAAATATCGCTCAAATCAGGTGGATCAGAAGTATGCAAATATGCCGAATAAGGGTGTGCAGCTATACTTCACGATCGGCTCTGTAGATGCGTTCCGTGAGGATTTAGCGACAGCGGTCGCTACATCGGGCAATGAGGTGCAGGTGGTCTATGAGAATAAGAGTGGCGGTTGGCAAGAGATCTTGATGCAGCTGCTTCCGTGGATCTTCATCATCGGTTTTTGGTTCTTTATAATGAGAGGAATGAATCGTGGCGGAGGCGGCGCTGGTGGCGGCATTATGAACGTAGGCAAGGCTCGTGCACAGGTGTTCGACCAAGAGAACAACGATCGTAAGGTTACATTTAAGGATGTCGCTGGATTGGAGGAGGCTAAGGTTGAGATTATGGAGATCGTGGACTTCCTCAAGAAGTCCGATAAGTATATCGAGTTGGGTGCGAAGATCCCTAAGGGTGCGCTGTTGGTGGGACCTCCTGGAACAGGTAAAACGCTCTTGGCTAAGGCTGTGGCTGGCGAGGCTAATGTTCCATTTTTGTCGATCTCGGGATCGGACTTCGTGGAGATGTTTGTCGGTGTTGGAGCGTCACGTGTGCGTGATCTCTTTGAGCAGGCTAAGAAGAAATCGCCCTGTATTCTCTTCATTGATGAGATCGATGCGATTGGTCGAGCTAGGGGTAAGAATGCAGGTTTTTCGAGCAATGACGAGAGGGAAAACACTCTTAATCAGCTGCTTACCGAGATGGATGGATTCCAGACTAACGCTGGTGTAATCGTCTTGGCGGCAACAAACCGTGCCGATATTTTGGATAAGGCGCTAATGCGTGCAGGGCGTTTCGATAGACAGATCGATGTTGGTTTGCCCGATGTTGTGGAGCGTGGTCAGATCTTTGAGGTGCATCTTCGCAAATTGAAACTCGACCCAAATTTGGATCGTGACTTTTTGGCTCGCCAGACCCCTGGGTTCTCGGGTGCAGATATTGCGAATGTATGTAACGAGGCGGCACTGATCGCTGCACGTCACGACAAAAAGGAGGTGCAGAAGGATGATTTCTTGGCAGCGGTGGATCGTATCGTTGGCGGAATGGAGCGTAAAAATAAGATCATCTCTGATGAGGAGAAGCGTCGCATTGCTTACCACGAGGCGGGACACGCAACGGTGAGTTGGCTATTGGAGTCGGCAAATCCGCTTATCAAGGTGACGATCATCCCCCGAGGCAAGGCGTTGGGTGCAGCGTGGTACCTCCCTGAGGAGCGACAGATCACAACTCGTGAGCATATGATGGAGGAGATGGCGGCAACTTTGGGCGGTCGTGTATCGGAGCAGTTGACCTTTGGCGAGATCTCGACAGGTGCGTTGAATGATTTGGAGCGGGTCACAAAGCAGGCGTATGCGATGATTGCATATTATGGAATGGGCGAAGAGGTCGGCAGCTTGAGTTACTACGACTCAACGGGCGGCGATATGAGCTTCACAAAACCATACTCGGAGCATACAGCACAGCAGATCGATATGGAGGCGAGGGGGCTTTTGGATGAGGCGTACAAGCTAGCGGAGAGGGTCTTAACGGAGCGTGCAGCGGAGCTTAAAACACTTGCTGAGCTACTCTTGGAGCGTGAGGTGATCTTCACAGAGGATGTGGAGCGTATCTTGGGTCGCCGCAAAAAAGATATAAAAGCCGATGAGGCAAAGGCGCAAGCGAAGAGCGAGAGCGAGCCTGCAGAGATTGTAGAGGAGAGTACAGAGAGCGAGCCAAACAACGCAACAGCTGAGAGCGAAGCGTAGCGAGAGAGGCGTAAACGAGCAAGGCGTAGCGAGAGAGGCGTAGCGAGAGAGGCGTAAACGAGAGAGGCGTAAACGAGCAAGGCTGAGAAAGAGAGCAAGGCAATAGAAAAGAGAACACAAACAGAAATTGGGCAAAAACCAGCCCCAGACTACTATACTAACCCGATCACTCCCGAAAAAGATAAAAGAGAGAGGGAGCGAAAAAACTTCAATAGATGGAAAGTAAAATGAAAAACTTGGTTGTACGAGCTCTAAGCGGAGCTGTGTTAGCCATAGTTGTAATGGGGGCGCTGCTCCTTTCGCACTGGACATTCGGACTACTGTTGCTCGCCATAACGCTTGGCGGAGTGAGTGAGTTCTACAGGATGGCGAAATCGAAGGGTATCAAACCACAGCTAATCGCTGGTTACTGCTCAGCGGCAGCGATCTTTGCGGTAGGCTTCGATTACTTCTTCAACAATAGCGAACTGAATATCCCGTTGCTGTTATTCTTGATGCTGATCGTGCCGATTATGTTCTTGGTGGAGCTCTTCAACGGAGGCGACAGACCGCTGACGAATGTAGGCTCAACGGTGTTGGGCATTATGTATGTTGCTGTTCCGATGGCAATGTTGGCTGGCGTACCGCTCTTGTTGAGTGGTGGTGAGTGGCAGCCGTTGACGATGATTTTTTACATCTTGACGATATGGAGCAACGACACCTTTGCATACTTGGTGGGTGTACCCTTTGGCAAACATAGACTCAATGAGCGTATCTCGCCAAAGAAGAGCTGGGAGGGTTTCTTCGGCGGTATTGTTGGAGCGGTTCTAATGTCGATATTTGCGGCGTACTACTTGGGTGACAGCTATTTGATGTGGGTCGGTGTGGGCTTTATCACCTCTACGGTTGGCTGCTTGGGTGACCTTGTAGAGTCGATGTTCAAGAGGACGTGTGGCGTGAAGGATTCGGGCAATATTCTGCCTGGACACGGGGGTTGGTTGGATAGATTTGATGGTTTGATCTTCTCAGCACCATTTGTTTTTGTCTACCTTATATTAATAGCGATGCTCTAACGACCTGAGATTCAAGTTAATCGAGGGAGGGAGCATCTAAAGAGAAGTGAGTATGAAAGTAAGTAAAGAGGGTTACAGGATAATCGGAATAGCTGGAGCGATATGTTTCGCTCTGTGGCTCTGTTTTTATCACTTGGTCAACATCGATCAGTATGGAGGATTGCTCTGGTTTGGAGCTATTATCTTCCTGCTTTTTTGGTTCTTTGTGGTTGCGTTTTTTCGTGTTCCACGCCGTGTTCGGATTCACGATGCAGACCTTGTTTTCTCGCCTTGTGATGGTCGTGTGGTGGTTACTGAGGCGGTCTATGAGAGTGAGTATATGAAGGAGGAGATGCTGCAGATCTCGATCTTTATGTCGATCACAAATGTGCACGTCAACTGGCTACCTGTGGCGGGTGTAGTGGAGTACTTCAAACACCACCACGGGCGATTCCTCGTTGCGTGGCACCCAAAGTCGTCAACCGAGAATGAGAGGACAACCACAGTGGTGAGACTTAAGAGTGGCGAAAAGGTGCTCTTCCGTCAAGTTGCAGGGTTTGTGGCTCGACGCATTGTCTCATATATGCGAGTGGATCATAGTGTTGAGCAGAACAATATTATGGGATTCATTAAATTTGGCTCACGTGTCGATATTTTGATCCCAAAGGATAGCGAGATATTGGTGGAGATTGGCGATGGAGTTGTCGGCTCTCTGACACCAATCGCTCGATTCAAGCGCAAACAGCAGCAGTAAGTTTAACGAGACTAAATAGCGATAAAATTATGCCGTCATCAAGTTCAGATTCATTAACACTACAGGGGATCATTCGCTTTGTGGTGGCGATTGCGACCATTGGGCTGGTGCTCTTTTTGCTTTGGTACTTCTCCGATGTTGTGGTCTACATCCTCATCTCGGCGGTGTTGGCTATTATGTTTCGCCCGTTGGTGGGTATGATTTCTGGGATGAGGGTTCGTAGCTGGATCGTACCTCGTGGTGTTGCGGCACTTATTACATTGCTGCTTATTTGGCTCATCTTTGGATTGCTGTTTTCGGCTGTGCTGCCGCTCATATTCTCTAAGGTTTATCAACTCACTAACCTCAATTTGTCGAGTGTGTTGAGCTCTATTGAGGAGCCTGTGTTGTATATACAACACTACGTTCAGAACCTCTTTTCGCTACCCGAGAGCAACATAAATATCGAGCAGTCGTTGATTGATTGGGGTCGTAGGGTGATCGATTTTAGCGCTGTGAATAGTGCGTTTTCATCGGTTATTGGACTTGTTGCCTCGGCTGTCATCTCGTTTTTCTCGATCTCGTTTATCACCTTTTTCTTCTTGAAAGATGATAACCTCTTCTTCTCGATGGTCACGGCTGTCTTCCCGTCAAAGTATAGCGAGAATGTTATGAGAGCGCTCAATTCGATCACTCAACTACTCTCACGCTACTTTGTGGGTCTACTCTTTGAGAGTTTTTTGATCGCCTGTGCGGTGTCGATAGCGATGATCTGTTGGGGTATGCACGCTAGCGATGCGATCTTTATGGGTCTTGTGATGGGTGTACTGAATGTTGTTCCCTATGCTGGCCCATTTTTGGGAGCCTGTTTCGCACTGTTTTTGGGTGTTGTCACACCGATTGATGGCTTTACAATTGGACACACGATCGCTGTTATTGCGCTCTCGTTGATAGTGATTAAGGGGTTGGATGACTTTATGTTGCAGCCGACACTCTACTCTGAGCGTGTCAAGGCGCACCCGTTGGAGGTCTTTATCGTGATACTTTTGTCGGGTTATGTTGCAGGTATTGTCGGAATGCTTTTGGCGATTCCGTCCTATACGGTTCTGAGGGTCTTTGCTAAGGAGTTCTTCTCGCAATACTCTCTTGTTCAGAAACTTACGAAGGAGCTGTAAAGCTATGTATCTAATCAGCGGCATTGTTGAGTCGGGGCGGAAGTTGGGTCGCACACTGGGATTCCCCACGGCAAATATCGCTCTTGATCCCTCGCAACGCACCCCGATTGGAGTATATGTGTCGAGGGTTGAGATCGAGGGGGTGTGGCACGCTGCTGTGACAAATGTCGGGACAAACCCTACGGTCGGAGGTAATTCGCTACGATCGGAGAGCTATATATTTGATTTTGAGGGAGATCTGTACGGCTGCACAATTCGTATCGAGCTACAGAAGATGATCCGAGGCGAGATGAAATTCGGCTCAGTCGAGGCGCTACGCAAACAGATCGAGCTGGATGTAGCGACAGCACGGAACTACAGTTCAAAGATGTAGGGTGAGTAGCTTTCGAGTTGCTCGCCTAATTTGTTTGTAGGGTTAAATTTGAATAGAGCGAAGAGTGTTGAGCCGCTGCCCGACATTGCGGTGTATGTTGCGCCAGCTTTTTTTAGCTGCTCTTTGATTGCGGCAAGGGTTGGGTGCGCCTCGAAGATATGGGGCTCGAAGTCGTTTTTAATTACTGTTTGCCACTGCTCGATTGGCTTGCTAAGTCGCTCTGCTAGAGGCGTTTCGGGGGTTGCTGGTTTGATACCTGCGAACGCCTCACGGGTCGAGATGTTGACACCCTCGGGCTTGATTAAGACAATGTATAACCCATCTAATGAGAGGGGGAAATCTTGCATCACCTCTCCCCTGCTCGTGCAGAGTTGCGGAGTGTTGCGCACAAAAAACGGGGTGTCGCTACCTAACTCTGCAGCTAGATCAATCAACTCAGTCTCAGATAGTTGCAAGTTGTAGAGGTCATTGATTCCAACGATCACAGCCGTAGCGTCAGCCGAGCCGCCACCCAAACCTGCACCAAATGGGACACGTTTGTCAAGGGTTATCGAGAGCCCCTGCTGCATCTTTTCGCCATATCGCTGCTGCATAAGTTGTGCGGCACGGATGCAGAGGTTCTTATCCTCGGGGCAGTCGATCACTAAACCCTCCGATCGAAATGAGATCTGCTGCGGCTCAACGGCGAGCTCCAACGTCACCACGTCATAGAGCCCACGCACGGGGTACATAACGGTCACGAGGTCGTGAAAACCATCCTCACGGCGGCGAATGATGTCGAGCCCGATATTTATTTTGCAGTTGGCTTTTAGTCTCATAATCGACACATTTTCAAGCTATTAAAACAAAGGAGAGCGCAACAAAACGTGCGCTCTCCTCCATATTTCTAGCACTTCAAAAGAGGCTACTACTTGAATAGACCGCTATTGAATTTGTAAGAGACACCTAGCTCAAATACTGCCATACTATATCCAACCTTAGCATACGCTGCCAAGTTCTCGTTGAAGAAGTAACGTGCACCAACGTTGACACCAAAGAAGAACTCATCAGCAGAGCCTTTCACTTTTGACCCCGTGCTTGGTTTGTAAACTGCCTTACCAATTGTGTATCCAAGTCCTACAGTTGCAAATAGATCAAGGTTGTCAACCAAATCGAAACTGTTGTGGTAAGTACTATTTACTCCAATAGTAAAGTATCGACCATACCATTTATCCCCCAAAACTTCCGCTATCTTCTTGCCGGAGTAAGAGAGCAAACCACCAACACCAATAGACGAGTTGTCATCAAGAGTCTTAAGACCATACTCATACTCAAGTGTGACAGGCATACCCTCGTAGCGAGAGCCCAAGCCAATTCCAAGAGATGCAATCTCCTCACCCTCCGCAAGATACTGCGCCTGTGCAGATACTGCAACGAAAAGCGCTGCAACGATAGCAAAAATTTTCTTCACAATAATTTACAGTTTTTTAATGTTTATTTATTTTATTCGTTCTATAATACTAGCCAAATTCATCTATAACTACGACCAAACACCTCTCCTTAGCTATCTACAAAGGTATATCAATTCAACTAAAAAAGCAAGTAATTCTATAAATATTTATTGTAAATTTAAAAATGCGCTCAATATCTGTGGGTTATATTCGTTCGTCTCATAAATTTTGCTAAATTTGCGGTTATGAAGTTACAGACTATTGTTAATATTAAGGGGTTCTCACAGCGTATCGACTATCGTAGTCGCATCTTCGCCATCGGGTCGTGCTTTGCCGATCGGGTTGGCGAGCAGATGAGACGTGCAAAGCTCTCAGTGGAGGTCAACCCTACGGGGGTACTCTTCAATCCTGTCTCGGTCTGCGCCACCATCGAGCGACTTGCCGAGTGCCGCTACATCACAGCCGAGGAGCTACACAAGGGCGAGATCTATGAGCCGCCATTTTATCACTTCGATATACACTCATCGCTATCGAGACCGACCGCTGATGAGACCATCGAGGCGATAAACAGCGCCATCGAGCGAGGACACAGCGCACTGATAGCCGCCGATTGGCTCATCATAACGCTCGGCACAGCGTGGGTCTATCGACACGGGGAGAGTGGTGCGATTGTTGCCAATTGTCACAAACGACCCACACGTGAGTTTCAGCGTGAGCGGCTGAGTGTAGCGGAGGTGGCGGAGCAGCTCGAAAGGGTGATCGGCGGGGCTCTGCAGGGGAAACGTATCATCCTCACCGTGAGCCCGATACGACACACGGGCGATGGGCTTGTGGCGAATAGTGTGAGCAAATCGACGCTGCTGCTTGCCGTGAATGAGATCTGTGAACGACACCACAATGTGCGCTACTTCCCAGCCTATGAGATGGTCATCGATGAGTTGCGTGACTACCGATTTTATGAGGCAGATATGGTGCACATCTCGGCTGTTGCCGTGGAGTACATTTGGGAGCGATTCACGGAGTTAGCCCTCACGGAGTACGCCCGAGAGCTATTACCCCGTGTGGCTCAGGTGGTTAAGGCGACCGAACACCGAGTGGGCAACCCCAACACCGAGCAGCATCGGCAATTTGTCGAGTGGCAAGTGAGGGCGATGGAGCGGCTGCCCGAGGTAAATTTCAGTGAGGAATTGCAGAAATGCAGAGATTTTTTAAAAATAAATTCGTAATTTTGTGGCGAAATATTTCAGACGAATGAGATTTAGCGTTAGACGATACATATTAATAATGGCGGTGGCTGTGATGGCGCTCTTTCCCGTGCGGCTCTTTGCGGCTGAGGGCGAGGCTGTTGCGCCTCGTTTGGTGGTTAATATCGTCATTGGCGCACTTCGCAGTGGCGATTTGGAGCGCTACAGTGATGGTTTCACAATTGGCGGATTCAATCGGCTCGGTGTGGAGGGTATCAAGTGCAGAGCTCTATATAGCTACGGGGGCGGTTCGAGCGTCACATCACTTTCGACATTCGCAACGGGGGCACTCCCTGCGACACACGGCGTGGTGGGCGGAGAGTGGTTCGACAGGGTTAGTTCTGAACTTGTTGACCTAGTGGCGGAGAGCAATACTAAGGGCGTTGCGCACGATTGGGGCGAGGGCAGTGCATCACCTAAAAACCTTGTCGCTCAGACATTTACAGAGTCACTCAGAGAGGCAAGACGTGAGAGCAAATCATTCACCGTGGCGCTCGATGCTGCATCAGCCGTGGCGATGAATGGGCGTGGTGGCGATGTTGTGTGGATCGACCCACGCACCAGCGAATGGGCATCATCAACAGCATATATGACCGCACTGCCCAAGTGGATCGAGAGGCTAAACAGCATCGGTGTCGACCCGATAACGTGGCAACTTTATGGCGGTAAAAAGATGGTCAACAGGCGTGAATTTGGCGTTGTGGATGGAATCGAGCCACTCGTGAGCAAGGGACTGACAAAACAGCAGGCTCACAACGCTGCCGCTTATGACTACCTCACCTATACACCTGCAGGGAATAGAGCGCTGCTAGATATGGCGTGGAGCGCTGTGCAGAGCCTCGAATTGGGTCGTGATGAGGTGACCGACGTGGTTAACATCTCGCTCGACACAGCCCAAAATATTATGTCGCAATATGGACCCGAGTCGATGGAGGTGGAGGATATGTACTACCGACTAGACCGAGATTTGGAGCGATTCATCGACAACGTGAGGGGCTGGGTCGAGCATCGTGATGTGCTCTTCGTAGTCACCTCGGCAGGGGGGGCGAGCCCTTCGTATGACAGCGAGAGCAGAGACGGGGCGGAGATATTGGAGGGGTACAAACTCTTTAATGCTGAGCAGTTTGCCGTGATCTTAAACACTTTTCTCGGGGCTAAATATGGCGCTGAGCAGTGGGTCTTGGGGTATCGTAATCGAGCCGTATATCTCAACCATAACTTGATTTATCAGAGGAAGTTACGCCTCGAAGAGTTGCAGAGCGAGGTTGCCGATTTTGCACTTCAATTTAGAGGTGTGAGCCACGCTGTCACCGCCTCGGCTTTGCGAGGGAGCTACTTTGCCGATGGCTTTGGCGCTCTCATACAGCGTAGCTTCTATCCACGGCGCTCGGGCGATGTGGTAATCAACCTGATGTCGGGCTGGATCGAGGAGCGTGATGAGGCGAGATCTATGCAGGGTTCGGGATACAGATATGATCGAGAAGTACCCCTACTTATTATGGGTTCGGGGATCACGAGCGGGGTCGTTGACCGAGAGCTCAGAGTGGTGGATATTGCTCCAACCGTGGCGAGGGTCATAGGGATTAAAGCCCCGATGAGCGCTGAGGGTGAAGTGGCGAGCGAGATCGTGTCGGCAGCGGCAGCATCGCAAGGTGTTACATATTAATTTAGGTGTCACATATTAATTTGGAAAGATAGATAGACAATGAAGGATCAGATTCAAGATGAGATAATCGAGGAGTTCGAGATGTTTGAAGAGTGGCTCGATAAATACAACTACCTAATCGAGCTGAGTGGCGATATGCCGCCCTTTGACGAGAAGTGCCGAACACCCGAACACCTCATCGAGGGGTGTCAATCGAGAGTGTGGGTCGCTGCCGAAATGCGTGACGGAGCGATATTTTATAGCGCAGATAGCGATGCAATAATCACCAAGGGTATCATCGCACTGCTGATGAAGGTGATGAATGGGCGTACACCAGCCGAGGTGCGAGATATGGAGCTCTACTTCATCGATGCAATCGGACTGAGCGAAAATCTATCGCCTACACGTAGCAACGGACTTCTCTCGATGATCAAGCAGATGAGGCTCTATGCCGTGGCTTTTGCGGCAAAGTGCGAGGCGAGTAAGTAAAGGGGAGATCTATTTTCTCCCAAAATTTTTAGAGATACAAAATATGAGTATGACACCAGAAGATATAGCGGCTGTAGAGAAGGATATAGTCCTGACACTTAAGACTATATATGACCCCGAGATCCCCGTTAATGTCTACGACCTAGGGCTGATTTATGATATAGATTATGAGCCGTCGGGCGATGTCACGATACGTATGACACTCACCGCACCAAACTGTCCGATGGCTGATGTATTGGTCGAAGATGTTACTCGTGAGGTGGGTAAAGTGAAGGGCGTTGAGGGGGTTGATGTGGTTCTTACGTTCGATCCACCGTGGGACAGGTCGATGATGTCGGAGGAGACACTGCTCGACTTGGGGCTGCTTTAGGGCGGCGGCGATGTGGCGATGCCGCAACTCAATGATTCAATGATTTAGCGGTGCAGTGATGCAGTGATACAGTGATACAGTGATGCAGTGATGCAGTGATACAGTGATGCAGTGATGCAGTGATACAGAACCGAGAGTGAAATAAATTGACAATCAATAACTTATCCAAAGGTAAGCAACAATGGCGAAATTTGAACAAGCACTATTGAATGGCGAACTAACGACTGAGCAGAAAGATGATCTGCTCAACTACCTTATGCACAAAGCAGTAGGTTACCACTGCGGAACTTACATACACTTCCTCAGCGCCATAGAGCAGGTACAACTCTATCAAGAGCTTGAGACAGAGCGCATTGTCGACAAATACAACTACATATCGGCAACCTACAAAAGCAGAGGTCACGACTGGGATCAGACACTATTTCTGCTGATGATGAGGGCGCTGAGCGATAAATATCACAAACGTGAATTTATGGAGCTCGCCGATTGCGTGGGGTACAAAACATTGGCTTTCGAGCGGGATAACATCGAGAATCTTGAGGCAATACTGATCGTTGCATCGGGTCTAATTGGGACGCTGCCCATCGATCCGTTCATAGACTCAATACACAAACGTGGGGCGCATCTGATACACAAATATGGTCTACGGACGATGCACATCGATGATTGGAAACGACCTCGATTGCCCGTCTCATTCGCCATCATCACACGGCTGCTACAGATGACACAGCTGATTTACAACAATGAATTTCTCTTCAATAAGGTAATCTCCTGCGCGAAACGAGACGACTGCTTGACGCTCTTTAAGATGGGTGTTCGCAAGGAGTGGCTTGGATATTTCAAGGGTGTGAAGGGGCTCAATGTGGGCGTGGATAAACGAGATATATTGGGGATAAATGTCGTCATACCGATGCTCTACACCTATGGTCGCTACACTCAATATGATCCATATTTCGATGCGGCAGGCAACCTCAATGAGACGATACCAGCCGAAAGAAATTACTTCATAACACGTTGGCGAGAGAAGGGTCTCACCCCAACGGTTGCGTATGAGAGCCAAGCACTTATCCAGCTAGCGTCGGTCTACTGTCGTCAAAGCACGGAGCATAAAAAGGCTCGCAAAGAGGGCGAATATATAGAGAGCCGCTGCAAAGAGTGCCCAGTCTATAAACATATGATCTCACGAGCATCGGCGCTATTTCGCTGCCCAGCATTCATCAATGCGTAGAGTGCGACAAACGTATCAAATGGAGAGAGTGAGAGCATAACTAATCGACCCTTAAAAACGGCATAATATACTGAATTACAGCAAATTAAGTATCAAATAGCTTTGAAATATCTGCAAGTTTTTGTATCTTTAAGGTGTAAAACTTGCAGATATTGTTTCTGAAACCAACACCCACTCGTAGAGATCAGACCTCGCTATTTTCATCTTTTGAAGATCAGCTTAGCCATAATCACCCACTCTATAAACTCTCACATCTAATTGATTGGCAGATGTTTGAGCGTGAGTTTACACCTCTCTACTCCTCGAAACCATCACGCCCCGCCAAGCCAATTCGCCTGATGGTCGGATTGCTCATCTTGAAGCACGTGCGTGATGTGTCCGATGAATCTGTGGTCGAGCAGTGGTCGGAAAACGCTTATTATCAGCACTTTTGCGGAGGCGCTAGTTTCTCGCCAAATACACCCTGCGACCCAACTGACCTCGTCCACTTCCGTCATCGCCCTCGCCAAAAGATAGTCGATACGAGAGAGAAAAAAAGCGAAAATTATTTCGCAAACGAGCGGCGATTGAGCCGATTATAGGACATTTAAAGAGTGATCACAGACTAAATCGCAACTTTTACAAGGGGCTGTTCGGTGATGCGATAAATGTGATGTCGGCAGCCGCTGCATTCAATTTCAAAAGGGCTATGGCTTTTTTGTGGGCTTATATTATTGGCTACATCAGAAAAAATATCCGACCTCAGAAATTTGCTGAAGTTGGATGTTGTGGTTTTTAAGGGTCGACTAGTTAGAAAAATGACGGCGACCAATCTAATCGGTCGCCGTCCTCTCTTTATTGCTTGTGCGATTTAGTTGTTGACACTCCCTGTCGCTATGTTTGTGCCACTCTGATCTGTGAAGACCTCTAGGTTGCTGACGCTGTACACTTGGTCACTGACTCCGTAGCTGGTGTAGGTGTTTACCGTTAGGTCGATCTTTGTGCTCGACACATCGTTTAGAGACCTGCTCTGGTCGTCCATCAAGATGTAATCAAATCCTAAGATATTTGTGCCGCTAACCTCCACTGCTGTAGGCTTGTATGCAGCACTTGCCTTTGTTGCATTAACCTCTCCTGTGCTCACGTTGAAACTTGATGGCATCGATGTGTATGTAACCTTTGACGCATAGGTCGAAATCGTACTAGTCGTGGTCAGAACATATCCTCCGACAACGCTCACAACATCGATCTCATCCTCCGCTGTGCCTCGAAGTGTTCCCTCATACTCTGTGAGGTCGACAATCTTCTTGCCCGCAAACGCACGGCGCAACACGTTGCTCTCCACAGCGTGTGTGTCGGTTGTTATTGTCACTCCACGTAGATCCGCTGGCTCATACGCCAATGAACGATACTCGCTCTCTTTCTCCGCTGTAGCCACGTAGTCGCACCACACGAGTGCATCATACTCTCCCGGCACAATCGACAAGTTAGCAACCACTGAGCTCGATGACGTAAGTGAACTCTCCGAGATGTAGAGAACCTCACGATCCGCCACTATCGATGCACTCTCGCTATTGCGCAGCTCAACAACCACACGAAGGTCATACGTCCCCTCGATAGTCCCTGTTGAGTACCCCGATGATAGTTTTTGATCCTCGCTAAGGTTGACAGTGAGGGCAAAATCCATTGTTGAAAGGTCTACTGTTCCTGTATCGTCTGAGTCTGTGATCGAATCACACGATGTAGCTGCAACGGCTACGGCAAATGTAGCGCCTATAATTTTAAGAAATCTATTCATAACTCTCCTATTTTACGCTTAAAATGAATAACTTAACCCGATGCTCAACTTTGTGAGACCCCAGTAATCCTTCTGCACATTCTCATCAACGAGTTTTCCGCCCTCTGTATTGTAGTACTTATTATATGTCATATCGACATAACCTGCGCCTATCGCAAACTCAGCTCCAAGTCTCTCGCTAAGTTTCATAGCGTAACCACAGCTCAAGCCCACGCCCCACGATGGTTCGTTGTTATACGACTCATAGCGGTAGTCCTCGCTGGTTGCGACATTAAATACGCCCATCTCACCGTGTACTCCAACGAAACAGCCCGAGAATGCACCCTTGCCAAGCCAAAATCTAAGCTCAGGTTGCACTGCAAAGCCCTTCAAACTCCAGCTATCAGCATACGCATATGGACTATAGTAAAGAGGAATATCCACAGAGAATCGGTTGCAGAGCGCCACCTCGACACCGAGGTTTACCGCACCAGCCAAATCCATCAACACGTTTGTCTTTACCGCATAGCGTCCACTTGTGAGACCCCATCCAGAGTCGATTGTGCCAGACTTTGCCGATGTTGATTTGCCCTCGCCATCTTGAGCCATAGCCGCTGAGCAACAGAATAGTGCGACAGCCACGAAAAGAAGCCTCGCAGTACGAATTAATCTACTCATACATTAAATTATTTTTATTTGACATTTTGTTCTTAGACACGCCCTGCCGCAGACCGCAATGGCTGTTGCTGCAGAGTGTTGGTTCTCTTTTTTAGGTTTCTATTTTGGTTTAGGTTTTTGGTTGCACTCGCTACAGAACGAGTACACGCAATACAAATATATATATTTTTTATTACTTCACCTAATTATTGACGCTTTTTTTTGAAAATTATTGTTTTGGGAGCGGTTTGACCTCTATCCTTGCTCCTTATTCGGCTCTCTGCTTGGATCTTCACTCGGTTTAGGAGCTCAGTTTTGGTGTTCTATTTATCTATGTTTAGAGTAGCCCAGCTTCGTAGTAGCGGATTATCCTTTCGATCATCTTATCCTCGTTGCTCGATCCATATTCCGTTTTGAGATTCTGTCCAAAGAGCCGCCCTACGCCCTGCCAAAATGAGGCGGTGAGACCACCTTTAAACTCATCGATCACCTCATAAGCTGTGTAGTCTGTCTCTCGGTCTATGAGGCGTGTGAGCACTCGTCCATCAGTCATTGTCATCTGCAGAAGTATCGGTGTGTACTCCTCCTTGATCTCTTTGTACACCTTTCGGATTATCTCCTTGCGATCTCGCCGCCGCTCCACACCCGTGAGTTCGCTCTCTAGGTTACGTAGTTTCTCCTGTGCAACCTTCGCTAGGGGGTAGACCCTCTTGACAGACTTGATTAGACGGGCGTAGCGTCGTCGATCGATACCTCGGGTGTAGATGTAGATCGGGTTGAGTTGTATATTTACGATACTCTCTTCGGTGGTTTCGCTCGTTTGGGTCGGCTCTTCGGCAGTCTCTCTGTTCAAAATCGCCTCTTCGGCAGGTCGAGCAACTCTCTCGGTGGATGCAACAACACTCGATCCTGCAGTAAAGATGCACGATAGTGTGAGAAAAAGTTGTATGAGGGGGGTCGAGAGTTTCATATCCTTGAAAAAATTGTTACCTTTGCCACAGCTAAGTAGTGTAAAACAATTATTGCCATATTTTTAAAAGCACTCTTGGAGCGATATTTTTCACTATTAAATCTCAATATAGAATAACTATACTTTCGATTCAATAGCAAAAAAATCTCATCTCCAATAGCACTCTTAAAAATACACCAATAATTATTTTACCCTACTTGCAAATATAGGTAATAATTTATTATATAAAAATTTATGGAGCTAAAAAAAGGTCTTTCGGCACAGAGTTCAACCGTAGTGAGTGAAGATAATACAGCAGAAAAATTGGGGTCGGGTGATCTTGCCGTCTTTGCAACGCCAGCGATGATTGCGTTGATGGAGAATGCAGCTATGAAGGCGGTCGCTGAAGCGCTACCTGAGGGGTCGACAACAGTCGGTACGGAGATGAACGCAACGCATATCAAGGCATCGAAGCTGGGCGCTGAGATCGTTGCTACGGCAGTGGTTACAGAGGTCGAGGGGCGTAAGATCACATTTAATGTGGGGGCTCGTGATGGTGAGAGTTTGATCGGCGAGGGTGTGCATACACGTTTTATTGTCGACCGTGAGAAGTTTATGAGTAAGTTGTAGGCGTGAGCCTCGGGGGAGTGGGTTTGTAAAATTGCTGGAAAGTTATTACCTTTGTCCTCTATATAATTAATGTGTGTGAACTATGTTCGAGAATTTAACAGAGAAGTTAGAGCGCTCCTTTAAGCTCCTCAAAGGTGAGGGTAAGATCAGCGATATTAATGTTGCTGAGACGCTCAAAGAGATACGTCGTGCATTGATCGATGCCGATGTCAACTATAAGGTGGCGAAGAGCTTTACCGATGAGGTGAAGCGTAAGGCGATGGGGCAAGATGTGCTCAACGCTGTGAAACCTGGGCAGATGCTCACCAAGATCGTTCGAGATGAGTTGGCGGAGTTTATGGGTGGCACGGCTATCGACATCAAGTTGGAGGGTACTCCAGCGGTGATACTTATAGCTGGTTTGCAGGGTTCGGGTAAGACCACTTTCTCTGGAAAATTGGCGTTGCAGCTTAAGGAGAAGAGGGGGCGCAAAACACTCCTCGTGGCGTGTGATGTATATCGTCCAGCGGCTATAGACCAGCTTAAGGTGTTGGGCGAGCAGATTGGTGTGGAGGTCTACACCGAGCAGGGCAATATGAACCCTGTGGAGATTGCTCAGAACGCTATTAAGTACTCTCGTCAGAGTGGTTTCAACACGGTGATTGTCGATACGGCTGGTCGTCTGGCTGTTGATGAGCAGATGATGGAGGAGATCACTAAGCTCAAGTTTGCGGTGATGCCTTCCGAGACCCTCTTTGTTGTCGATTCGATGACGGGACAAGATGCAGTCAACACCGCTAAGGAGTTCAACGATCGCCTCGATTTCGATGGTGTGGTGCTCACTAAGCTCGATGGTGACACTCGTGGTGGTGCAGCGATCTCGATTCGGTCGGTGGTGAATAAGCCGCTGAAGTTTATCTCTAGTGGTGAGAAGATGGATGCTTTGCAGCCGTTCCACCCTGAGCGTATGGCGGATCGTATCCTCGGAATGGGTGACGTAGTGTCGTTGGTGGAGCGAGCTCAGGAGCAGTATGATGAGGCGGAGGCTCGTAAGCTGAAGAAGAAGATCTACACTAACGAGTTCGATTTCAACGATTTTATCTCTCAGATTCAGCAGATCAAGAAGATGGGTAACCTAAAGGATTTGGCTGGAATGATCCCTGGAATGGGCAAGATGATGAAGGATATAGATGTGCCCGATGATGCTTTCAAGCAGACCGAGGCAATTATCGGATCGATGACACCAGCCGAGAGGTCGAAGCCATCACTACTCAACGCTAAGCGTAGGGAGCGTATCGCACGGGGTAGCGGAACAACACTTGCCGATGTGAACCGACTAATCAAGCAGTTTGAGCAGACGAGCAAGATGATGAAGGCAGTTGCTGGCGGCGGCAAGATGAAGATGCCGAAGATGCCTGCAGGGATGGGAATGCCTCGGATGCCACGTAGATAGTTATGAGGGGAGCTAGCTCACTTTTAGCTTTGGCTTGATATAAATTAATAATGACCTAATTAGGTCGAAAAAATAGCGAATGGAAGAGAAACACCTGTCGGGATTTGTGAATATCATAGGCAACCCAAATGTCGGAAAATCAACACTTATGAATGCACTCGTGGGCGAGCGGCTATCGATCATCACATCGAAGGCGCAGACAACTCGTCACCGTATTATGGGTATTGTCAATGGTGATAATTTTCAGATCGTCTACTCCGACACACCGGGGATCTTGAAGCCAAATTATAAGCTCCAAGAGTCGATGATGCGTTTCGTGACGGGTGCTGTGTCGGATGCCGATGTGTTGCTCTATGTAACTGATACTGTGGAGCAAACGGATCGTTCACAGGAGATAATCGAGAAGATTGGACGTAGCGAGATGCCGCTGATTTTGGTCATCAACAAGATCGATCTTACAACGCCCGATGCTTTGGAGAAGTTGGTGGAGCAGTGGCAAGAGAGGCTGCCTAATGCGCAGATCGTCCCTACATCGGCACGTGAGAACTTCAATATTGGCGGATTGTTTGATCTGATACTCAGTAAGTTACCCGAGGGCGAGCCTTACTATCCAAAGGATACTTTGACCGATAAGACGCTCCGATTCTTCGCCACGGAGATTATTCGTGAGAAGATCTTGACAAATTATGACAAGGAGATCCCTTACTGCTGTGAGGTGGCGATCGAGAGTTACGTTGAAGAGCCAGAAATCGACCGTATCTCGGCAACGATATATGTCGCACGGGACTCGCAAAAGGGTATCATAATTGGTCACAAGGGCGAAAAACTCAAAAAGGTGGGGACACAGGCGAGAATCGATATGGAGCAGTTCCTCGACAAAAAGGTCTTTTTGCAGATGCACGTTAAGGTGAATGATGATTGGCGAAATAGTGACCGCCAGCTGAAGAGATTTGGTTACGAGGAGTAGACAATAATTTCTCTGTTGGGGCGTTGTTATTGGTGAGGCATACCTTATTAATATATATAAGATTTATATATAAGCGAGTGAGTGTAGCTGAATAATACATAAGCGAACAGCGAGTGTGCATTACATATAAGCGAACAGCGAGTGTGCATTACATATAAGCGAACAGAAGTGTGCATTACATATAAGCGAACAGAATGGGCTACGAGCCCACTATATATTTTTATTTATTGAATTACAAAATTTACAAAAGATGAGTTTAAATCCTCTACACTGTGGTGTTCACCACATCCATTTCGATGACATTTCGGGCGTATTGCCGCTCGCTGTTGTCTCTATTTTTATGTTCGCTTTGGCGATTTATGCAGTAAAAAAGTATAATAAGAGTAAGTAAGTAGTGCAAAACAGTTATTCAGTAACTACTTACACTGCTTAAAATTGAGAGTTGAGTTCAAACATCAAGGTTTAAAAGTATGGCTATAGGCACTCTGCACCGAGGGGTTGGACGAAAAATCATTATGATCGTTGTGGCGCTAATTGTTAGTGTCACAGCGATTTTTGCTCAATATAATAAGGAGTACTTCCTGTGGATGGGGCAGCGGATGATGATAAATGGCGAGTACCGCAACGCTATTTCGCTGCTTAACACCTTGATACAGAGGGATGAACGTGAGTATGAGGGGTACTTCTTGCGTGGAATCGCAAAGTATAATATGGGCGATCTGTTGGGTGCGGATTCCGATTTCTCGCTCGCCTTGGAGTACAATCCTGTTTATACACTGGCGTTCACATATAGGGCGATAACACGCTCACGCTTAGGTAATTATGACGATGCGCTGAACGATTTTGAGCAGGCGATAGATCTTCGTCCCGATCTTCCCGATGCCTATTATAGCCGTGGTGTCACGAGGCTTTTGAACCAACAATTTGAGGAGGCGATCAAGGACTTTTCGCTATTTATTAGGCAACAGAATCGGGTCGCTGATGCCTATCTAAATCGTGGAATTTGTCATCTGCAACTTCGTGACACGGTGGCAGCGTACAGAGATTTTGACAGGGCGATCGAGACGAATTATCACAGCCCCGAGGGGTACAATCGGCGTGGGTCGCTGCTGTTGATGCAGAGCAAATATCGGGAGGCGAAGAGTGATTTTGACCACGCAATCAAAAATGACTCGACACACCTGCCTTCGATATTCAATAGGGCGCTGGTTTACAACTATTTACATAAGCCCGAAGATGCACTGAACGACTTGGATCGGGTGATAAACCTTGACTCGTTGAGCTCAATCACACACTTCAATAGGGCGATAATTTTGAGCCAAATTGGAGATTACAACAGTGCGCTGGAGGATTATGACAGGGTGGCGGAGCTCTCGCCTAACAATGTTTTGGTCTACTTTTATCGGGCAAATTTGTTGTCGAGGCTGGGCGATATAGAGGCGGCAGAGGATGACTACAGCCGTGCGATTGAGCTCTATCCAGACTTCGCAAACGCATACCTCTATAGATCAAATTTGCGCTATTTGTTGCAAGACT
Organism: Rikenellaceae bacterium; assembly: GCA_047174325.1. Lineage (GTDB taxonomy): Bacteria > Bacteroidota > Bacteroidia > Bacteroidales > Rikenellaceae > Alistipes. Next base: position 21,261 of record JBCQUE010000023.1, read on the forward strand.
CAGAGGGTGCAAAGCGTGATAAGGAGTTGGCTGACAAGAAGATAGCGCAACACAAATCGAAGTTGCGAGATAGCTCATACTCAATTTACTCCGATTCGACCTATCGATTTGATAAATTGCTCTCGTTCGACACAAAGCTCTCGGGGGCAAACTTCGACGCTAAGAGCGGAGGGGCGAGCGGTGATTTGGCGCTGATCTCGATGTTCCGCTTTACACTCAACAGGCGTGATACAACCAAGATCGAGCACCACAAATATTATGATAGGCGACTTGAGGAGTTCTTTAAAGAGGTGAACAACAGCTCGTTAGCGATCTCAAATGAGCCGACAAATATGACAAAAGCGGAGCTGTTGAAACTCGAAAAGAGCTACAAATCAGAGCAGTTCCGAGAGCAGGGAAGCGGTTTCAGTAGCTTTGAATTGGGCGTTGCGCAGAGCCTTATCAAGCAGTACACAAGTTCGTTGGAGTCGCTCTCGGTGGCGATTATTGGCGAGGAGGAGAATCCATTTTATTATATAAATCGAGCGGTGACACGCACCGAGATGATTGAGTTTATCAGCTCGATCGAGAACTCTTTCCAGCGTATAACGATCGATTCAGACCCTGCAAAGCGGCTCAACAGCTCCAGCGTGAAGCGTGAATATGACTACGGAAGTGCATTGGCGGATCTGCAGCAGGCGATCGAGTTGCACCCAACGTTGGCTTATAGTCACTATAATTTGGGCGGTTTGTTGGTGATTCAAGGCAAATTACCCGAGGCGTACGAGGCTTATAGTGAGGCGATTAGACACTATCCAAACTTCGCTGAGGCGTACTACAACAGGGGTGTCGTTCAGATTATGATGAAGGACACGAGAAAGGGCTGCATCGACCTCTCGAAGGGTGGCGAGCTGGGTGTAGAGCGAGCTTACAAACTTCTCGAAAAGTACTCACGAGTAGAGTAGACTGACAAGATTTAGACCACGATAAAACGAAAACTAACCAAACCTAAACTAAAAATGAAAAAACAATTTACACAACTTCTTGCAGCCTGCATAGTGTTCGCTGCGTGTGCTCCACAGCCAGAGCAGAGTGCTCCGAAAGATCCCCTCGCTGGAGCTGTGACGGTCACTTCAATAGCGCCCGACAGAGGTCTTGCCGACCCTCACGCAATGATTGTGAACGATACGATCTACGTAATGTGCGGACACGATAAGACGTGGAACACACGTGACTTTTGCCAAATGGATCGCTGGGAGCTTTGGCAATCGACAAATATGAAGGATTGGAACTACGTACTTTCAATCCGCAATGTCGACACATATATGGGCACGGCTGATAACTGCTGGGCTGGTGACCTCGCTATGAAGGATGGCAAATTCTATTGGTACTTCTCGAATCGCAATTTCGACACAGGCGTGATGGTTGCCCCATCGATGCACGGCCCGTGGAGCGATGCACTCGGGAAGCCACTCTTGCCCTCGGAGATCGTCCCAAACAAGAAACCTTATGACCCTGAGATCTATGAGGAGGATGGTGTCTACAGCATCATCTTTGGCGTTACTCAGTACTACATCGCTACGCTCGGTGACGATATGATCTCGCTCAAAGACAAGCCCGAGAAGTTGTTGATCTTTGATTCGGAGGGTAAGAAGAAGAATGCAGCAGATAAGCCATCAATGTTCAAACGTGGCGATTTTTACTATCTGTGGTGGGGTAACAAATACGCAATGTCAAAGAGCCTCAGAGGACCGTATGAGTTCAAGGGCGACTTCATTGGCGGACAGCACGGCTCGGTTATCGAGTGGAAAGGTGTGTGGTACGCTATTCAGGAGCAGCACGAGGGTAACGCATTCTACAGAGGTGTGCAGATTGTGCCGTTCGATTTCAACGAGGATGGTACGGTGAAGCTGCCTGAGTTCAATGAGGAGTTCCCACTGCCTGGTCGCATCTATGATTTCCGCTACACGACACAGGGTTGGCACTGCGAGGGTGGCGGCACAGAGGTTAAGCGTCAGGAGGATGGTGCAACATATATATATGGCGAGGTCTCGAAGAGGGGCGCTGTCATCTCTTCGATCCCATTCCTGCACCACCCCACGAAGATGTGTGACGGTGTGACGGTGAAGATCCACAACGAGAGTGGTGCAAAGCTGATGCGTGTTGCGCTCTGCAGCTATGAAGAGGAGCTCCGTCCATATACTCGCAAAGCACCGCAGCAGGTCGATTGGGCAGCTGAGGAGTGGGTCGATGTGCAGCTTTCGGGGCGTTGGGAGGAGGAGATCACCATCCCTTTCACAGCTTTCAAGGGACTCAAAGATCGCATTCACCAAATTGCGCTACAGCCAATTGCCGACAAGAGTTCAGGCAAATGGGTTGTGATTAGCGTTGAGCTAAATGCGGCAAAATAGAGGCATTATTCTCCACGAAATTCTCTGTGATCCTCTCCGCAAAATTCTCTGTGATCCTCTCCACGAAAACGACCACTGCTCAGTTGAATGGGCAGTGGTCGTTTCTGTCAGTGTTTCTGTCAGTGTTTCTGTATGGGTGGGGTGGGGTGGGGTGGGATTATTACCTGATGTGATTGTATAACTCCTTGATTTTGTTGCACATAGCGCTCCACGTGAAGCGTTTGCGCTCCTCTTGCATTCCTCTCTCAAAGCGCTCGATTGTTCCCTCTTGCCAAATTTTCGATATTGCCTCGGTGATGCTCTCTGCTTTAGGGTCACAGAGGTAGCCAACCCTATTGTCGAGGACGATCTCGGGCAGTCCGCCAACACGTGTGACGATGAGAGGTGTGCAGAAGTTGTAGGCGATCTGTGTCACACCGCTCTGTGAGGCTGTGTGGTAAGGGAGCACCACGAAATCAACCGCAGAGAAGTAGTTTGCAACCTGCTCATCAGGGATAAATTCGGTGCGGAGAATCACGTCATCACTAATGTTTAGCCGCTCGATTTGAGCGAGATATGGATCGGGTGAGGTGTAAAATTCGCCAGCGATGATGAGCCTTCGACCCTCTGTTTCGCCCCTCTCCTTGAGCTGAGCCCAGCTATCGAGCAACATATCGAGACCCTTATAGTCACGTATCAGTCCGAAAAACATTGCGTAGCGACACTCTCGATCGAGCCCGATTGCATCACAAGCCGTTGCCCGATCAACACGAGAACCGAAGTTGTCAAACATCGGGTGTGGCGAGAAGAGCGCTGGGGCTGAGCTGTACTCCTGCAGCTCACGAAAAACCTGCTCCGACATATAGATGTACCCATCAACAGCAGTGAGGTAGTAACGGTTGCAGGGTCGGTCGATGATGTGATGCTCGTGCGGCTCAACATTATCGATTTGACAGATAACCTTGGTGTGACCATTTGAGCGAGCAAGACGAGCAATTGTTCCAAAGCAGGGAGCCATAAAGGGTGTCCAATACTTCATAACTATGAAGTCAGGCTTGGAGTAGCGTAACTTGAGCCCAACAAAGAGCCAATTGAAAGGGTTCACAGTGTTGACACAACGCTCAATATCAAGCCCCCGAGGTGGCTCACTGTCAAGCGTTTGGCTCTTGCCCGGAAAGAGAAACTCAGGATACTGCAACGTGAAAGTCTTGATCTCAACCTCATCACCCGAGGCAGAGAACTCACAAGCCATCCGCTGCATAATCGCCGCCAAACCACCTCGATACGGGTGCGCAGGTCCAAGAATCGTTATCTTCATCTTTTCTATTTTATTGTTGTTGGTCACCTCTGTGGTCACCTCTGTGGTCACCTCCGTGGTCACCTCTGTGGTCACCTCTGTGGTCACGTTGTTGGTCACTTCTGTGGTCACGTTGTTGGTCACTTCTTTGGTCACGGCTATGGTCAGGCGACCACTGCCCTAATGCCGGGCGGGCAGCCAGCTAGCTGGCTTTTAGCTGGTTTGCGTTGTTGGGCTTAGAACTTTTCAAGTTCTAAGATTTTGTTACACATCAACTTATGCAAATGAATTTGCCTAAGTTGCTCTGCAACAAAATTTCATTAAAAGCCTTTGGCTTTTAAACCCAACACGATTGTAACTGAAGGTGCCCAATCCAAATGTCCATCCAAATGTCCATCCAAATGTCCATCCAAATGTCCATCCAAATGTCCATCCAAGTGTCCATCCAAGTGTCAGCTAAGTGTCAGCCAAGTGACAACCGAAGTGCTCAAAGATCGGCAAACAACCGTGCCCCTCGGGTGCTGATAGGTGGATGAAATTTTGGCGATCGTGTTTTGGGATTTGAGGGAGCGTACTTAATGTACGTGACCGAGAAGCCCAAAACAGGATCGTCGAAATTTCGCCGCCTTGCAGCGCCCGAAAAACAGGATCGTCGAAATTTCGCCGCCTTGCAGCACCCGTTAAAGGAGACCCATCCGCTGCCTTGCATAGGGCATCACCCACGCTGGCGCTTGTCCCTTCTTCAGCTGCTCGACCATAAACTCCATATAGGGCTCAACGTGTTTGAAGTAGCGCTTAAGACCTGCACAGAGTGTGCTCTTGCGGTATCCATCCTCGCCCGTGTCGAATCGGTGCTTTGGGCACTCACCACGGCAAACGGTGTAGTAGCGACACTTCAGACACTCATCCGCCAAGCCGTTGCGCTTAGCCAATCCGAAGTCGATACGTTTGCGTTTGTTGTATATGTCGAGTAGATGTTCATCGGTGATGTTACCCAATCGATACTCGGGGTAGACGAAGTGGTCACAAGAGTAGACATCGCCATTGTGCTCCACAACCAAGGCATCGCCACAGGTCTCGCCCATAGAGCATACACCCGGCATCACACCATAAGTATTCGCCAACGTTGCATCGAACATCTGTACATAATACGTGCCAACATCGTTGATGACCCACTGGTCGAATATGTCGATGAGGAATTGACCGTAGCCCTTAGCCGAGACTGACCAAGGGGCAATATGTGCACCCTCCTCGTCTGGTGAAACGATCAGAGGACGGTGAAAATTCGCTTTGTCAACCACGTGCTCCACGGCTGGAAGGAACTGCATATATTTGCTGCCGATCGATTTGAAGAATTGATAGATCTCTGCTCCACGACCCTCGCACATATGGTTCACAACGCTCAATGTGTTGAACTCCACACCGATGCGGCGCATCATATTGATACCCTCCATCACCTTATCGAATGTTGGTTGTTGGTTCTTCGTGAGGCGGAAGGTGTCGTGAATATCCTTTGGTCCATCCATAGAGACACCGATCAGGAACTCATTCTCTTTGAAGAACTCACACCACTCCTCGTTGAGCAGCATACCGTTGGTTTGCAGTGTGTTAGTGATCTTCTTACCATCGGCATATTGCTGCTGTAGCTCCACGGCACGGCGGTAAAAGTCGACACCAAGCAGTAGCGGTTCGCCACCGTGCCAACAGAACATCACCTCGGGCACTTCGTTAGCCTCGATATATTGGCGGATGTAGATTTCGAGCAGCTCATCGCTCATAACAGCCTGTTTTCCACCATATTGCAACGCCTTGTCGAGGTAGTAGCAGTAGTGGCAATCGAGGTTACAGGTCGAGCCAGCAGGCTTAATCATCGTGGTAAAGGCTGTGGGTGCAGAGCGCTTTACGGCATCTTGATAGGTGTATATCTTTTTCTGTTTCATCTGTGTGTATGTGTGTAGTTTTAGTTTTAGTTCTAGCTCTATTTTTAGTTGTGGTTTTAGCTTTAGTTACGGCTCTATTTTTAGTTGTGGTTTTAGCTTTAGTTACGGCTCTAGTTTTAGTTATGGTTTTAGTTTTAGTTCTAGCTCTAGTTTTAGTTGTGGTTTTAGCTTTAGTTACGGCTCTAGTTTTAGTTAGGCGTTTTTACGACAGAGGCGAGAGTTGAAACCCCTCGCCTATATCTATGTAATTTTCAGCTATTTATCGGGCTCTACTCGAACTCGATAAGCACAGCATCTGTAGCAACATTATCGCCCTCGGCAACGTGTATGCACTTCACCACGCCAGCAGTGTCTGAAGTCACCGAGTTCTCCATCTTCATCGCCTCAAGCACCACGACCTCTTGGTTGCGGCTCACCTTATCGCCAGATTTCACCTTGATCTCCAACACCTTACCGGGGAGTGGAGCAGTGACAGTCTCGCCTGTGATGACGATCTTTGGCTTAGCTGCCTCCTCACGTTTGCGAGCCTCCTCAGCCTCCGCTGCAGCTCTCTTAGCCTCCTCAGAAGCCTTTGCCTCAAACGCCTCGGTCTTGATCTTTTTCAAGTAGCCCTTTGCAACAACGGGGAAGAGCTCAAGCAACAATACCTCCTTCTCAGTCTCCGCAAGCAAGACACCGCCAGCCTCAGCGATTGGCTCATTTGGCTGCATCTTATACTTGCTCACATCGTAATCTGTTGCCTCACGAACGCCACAAATCTTCAGTCGGAACTCAGGATCGATCGGAGCTGGTGTCTGACCATACTCACCCTTTACGAGCGAGATGAATTGTGAACTCTTATTGGTGTACATTGCTCGCCCAGCCTTCTCGTCAATTGCGCAGTTAACAGCCTGAGCACCAACGATCTGTGAAGTTGGCGTAACCAATGGTGGAAGTCCTGCTGCAAGACGTACCTCGGGGATGAGCTCCATTGCACGAGGCAAGATATTCTCCGCCTTCAACTGCTTAAGCTGTGCAACCATATTTGAGTACATTCCTCCCGGTATCTCCGCCTTTTTAACCAACTCATTTGGTGCAGGCATCTTGAAGTATTGGTTGATCTCGGTACAAGCCGCCATCAACTCCTGCTCATTTCCAGCCTCAGCCGCCTTGATTGCAGTGTCAAATGCAGCATCGATATGTGTTGGCAACTTGTCGACGAGTGGGTTGAATGGGCGTGGAAGTGGTTTCTCAGCGCCAAACACCGACATCTCCAGCTCCTTGCGAGCGATCAGCAACTGCTCATTGATCTTAGCCACAGCCTCCATATTTACATCGAAACCGACACCCATCTTCTGACAAACAATATAGATGAACTCCACCGCTGGAGCACCTGTACCGCCCGAGAACCACCAGCAGTTAGTGTCGAGAATATCGACACCAGCAACGATAGCCGAGATAGCCGCCGCCAAACCATAACCCGGTGTACAGTGTGTATGGAAGTCAACAGGAATCTTCAACTCGCTCTTGAATAGGCGCACCAACTCACGAACCCTTGCAGGCGGAATCAAGCCCGACATATCTTTGATCGAGATCATATCTGCGCCACACGCCTCCATCTGCTTAGCCTTCGAGAGGAAGTATTCGTTGGTGAAGATCGCCTTAGGTGACTTCTTGCCCATCAACCTCTTTAGTGTGCTGATAGTGGGGTACTTAGGGTCGACTGTATAACACACTGCACAGTCGGCAATACCGCCGTGCTGCTTAACACTTTTGATCGTCTGTTTCACGTTGTTCACATCGTTCAGCGCATCGAATATACGCATAATTCCCAAACCGCTCTCGATTGAGTTGCGGCAGAAACCATCGATGATCTCAGGTGTATATGGAGCGTATCCAAATAGGTTGCGACCACGAGAGAGAGCAGTGAGCTTCGATACATCGCCAATCACGCTGTGGATCTTCTCAAGGCGTGTCCACGGGTTCTCGCCCAAGTAGCGCATAACTGAATCGGGCACTGCACCGCCCCAAACCTCCATTGCATAGAATGAGGCATCCTTGTAGTAAGGCAAGCAGCGATCGATCTGCTCCTGTGTCATACGTGTTGCAAATGATGACTGTTGTCCGTCACGTAGAGAAAGATCTCTAATTTTGAGTGTTCTACTCATTTTAATCCTGTGTTGAATAAAAGTTACTGTTTCGTTCTTTGAAAATTTCGCCCTAATGCTCTCTATACTCTCTGCACTTTTGTGCCCGAGTTAAGCTACCTAGATTCAACATTTTAGCGTCCATTTCGCATCTACTGTTTTTGAAATCACAAAGGTATGAAATTTTCTTTAAATCAAACGTTTTACACATTTTTTTTTGTATATTTGTAGAATATTTTTTCACCAATAGGGCGTTTTAGCCCAAAATTGATACCGTAATGACCCCATCGATAGTTGCCGCAACCCTTTTGGCGTATATTCTAATACTGTTAGTCACAGCAATTTACACCGCTCGACAGGCGAAAAAGAATAGTGACTACTTCAACGCTGGGCGCTCGCTCCCGTGGCAAGTTGCCGCAATGGCGATGGTTGCCGCCGCAATGTCGGGAATAACATTTGTATCTGTTCCGGGGTCAGTCGCTGCCGATTCATTCTCTTATATGCAGATGACTTTGGGTTTCACCGCTGGGCAGCTTGTAATCGCCTTTGTGCTTATACCTATATTTTATAGGCTCGGGGTCGTCTCGCTCTATCAATATCTCGAAAGCCGATTTGGACACACTTCGCATAAGACGGGGGCGTGGTTCTTCTTCGTCTCGAAGGTGACGATCGCCGCTCTGAGACTATATATAATGTGTGTGGCTCTGCAGCTACTCCTCTTCGATCACTACTCGATACCCTTTGTGGTGAATGTTGCTCTCACGATGGCGGTGCTGTGGGTCGCTACTCGAAAGGGAGGGGTTAAGTCGCTCGTCTGGACTGATACGCTTAAGACGCTCTGTTTGGTGGGGAGCTTGGTGCTCTCTATTATATATATTGTATGGGGGCTTGGTTGGAGTGGTGGCGAGATGATCGAACGGGTCGTGAGCTCCGATATGTCTCGGATCTTCTTCTTCGATGACCCCTCTTCACCTAAGTACTTCTGGAAGATGTTCCTTGCTGGTCTCTTTACGCTGGTGGCGATGACGGGGCTCGATCAAGATATGATGCAGTGTAATTTGAGCTGTCGGGATTATCGACACGCACAGAAGAATATCGTCACCACGGCTCTCTGTCAAATGGTGGTCATTATGTTGTTTCTCGTTTTGGGTGTGCTGCTCTATGAGTACGCTGCTGCTACGGGGCTCTCGATCCCTGCAAAGAGTGATCAGCTCTTCTCGTTGGTTGCCGTGGAGGGTGGCTTGCCCATTGTCGTTGGTGTGCTCTTTGTCTTGGGTCTCACCGCCTCGACCTTCGCCTCCTCTGCATCCTCTCTTACGGCACTCACTACATCCTGTACGGTTGACCTCGTTGGTGCGGCTACTGAGGGGCGATCTGAACAGGAGCTTACACGTGTTCGTCACCGTCTCCACCTCGCTATCGCTATTGTGATTGGAGTGCTGATTGTTGGTGTTGGGGAGCTGAGCGATAAGAGCGTCATAAATATGCTCTTCAAATTTGTCGGCTACACCTATGGGCCGATCTTGGGAATGTTCTCCTTTGGTATCCTTACTCGCCGTGTTGTTCGTGATCGATGGGTTTGGTTGATCGCTGTTGTGTCGCTCGTGGTGAGTGTTGGTGGCGAGTGGATGGTGGGTCACTACTTTGGTTATGTGATTGGTTTTGAGCTGCTTATATATAACACCCTCTTGACCTTTGGCGGAATGATGCTGATCTCTAAAAGACGTTGATAATGAGTGTAGTTGAAAAGGAAATGAGTGTAAATAAAAGGAAATGAGTGTAGTCGAAAAGGAAATGAGTGCTGAATTCAACCTGCAAATGCAACTGAATTGAGGTCAAGAAACTATAGGGACATAAGAAAAGGCGAAACAAATCGGAGCCAGGCTCAAATTTATTCCGCCTAAGCGATAAAATTTTC